>JAIPJW010000017.1 GCA_021734075.1 Cephaloticoccus sp. | reverse complement strand
GCCCCGGCGGCGATGGCCGCGGTGACCCCGGGCACCACATCGCAGGCTATGCCTGCGGCGGCGAGGGCCGACATTTCTTCGCCGCCCCGGCCAAAAACGAGCGGATCGCCGCCTTTTAAACGCACCACATGCCACCCAAGTCGGGCTTCCGCGACGAGGATGGCGGATATTTTTTCCTGCGGCACATAATGCACCCCGGCGCGTTTGCCGACATAGATGCGTTTTGCATTGGGCGGGCAAATATCCAGCAACTCGGGGTTTACCAAATCGTCGTAAACGACGACATCTGCCTCGGAGAGAACACGTTGCCCACGCAAGGTCAGCAAATCCACCGCGCCGGGACCAGCCCCGACAAGGGTCACCCGCCCAATTCGCGATGTCCTGTCATAAGGAAGCTTTTGTTCTTTACTCATCTGAATTGCTCTTTGTTTAGTTCTTCACTTAATTAATCAACTAAATTTTCTGTCATGTCCGAAACCACCACCGCCAAGCTCTCACACAACGAAATCCTGAAGGACGCCGTCCCGACGCTCGCCGGCAATCTCGCCGCCACGATGGCTGATCCCACGGCCGACCGCTTTTCGGACGACGATACCCAATTCCTCAAGTTTCACGGCGCCTACCAGCAGGATGACCGCGACCTGCGCAAGACCGGGAAAAAATACCTGATGATGATCCGGGGACGCATCCCCGGCGGGGTCATGACGGCCGCCCAGTGGGTCACCTTTGACGATCTGGCCACCCAATACGGCAACAACACCCTCCGCGTGACCACGAGGCAGAGCATTCAGTTTCACGGGGTGGTGCTTTCCGGCCTCGGACCCTTGGTTAAAAAAATCAACGAGTCGCTGCTCTCCACGCTGGCGGCCTGCGGCGATGTCAGCCGGAATGTCACCGCCTCGCCCACCCCCGCCACCACCAGAGCGCGCGAACTCGTCTATCAGGACAGTGTGCGACTGGCTGATGCGCTCACCCCACAAACCAAGGCCTATCACGCCATCTGGATTGATAACACCCAGCTCAATCTCGAGGACCCGGCCAACAAGGACTTCGTCGATCCGCTCTACGGCAAGACCTACCTGCCGCGCAAATTCAAGGCCAGCTTTGTCATCCCCCCGGTGAACGACATGGACATCTTCACCAATGACCTTGGCTTCATCGCGATCACGGACGGTGACACTTTGCTCGGCTACAACGTCACGGTTGGCGGTGGCATGGGTCGCAGTCACAACAACGTGCAAACCTTTCCCCGGCTGGCCGACGTTGTTGGCTTCATCACGCCGGATCAGGTCGTGGCCGTCGCCAAGGCCGTGCTCACGATCCACCGCGACTTTGGCGACCGCACCGACCGCAAACACGCCCGTCTCAAGTATGTCGTCGAGGAAAAGGGCGTGGCTTGGTTGCGCAGTGAAATCAACCAGCGCGCCGGGGTCACCTTGGCCGCGGCCCGCGATTACACATTCACCACCACCGGCGACCTCTATGGCTGGCACCGCGCCGTGGATGGCAGTCAATTTCTCACGCTCTTTGTCGAGACTGGTCGCATCAAGGACGTGGCCGGCCATGCTCAAAAAACCGCCTTGCGCCAGGTCGCAGAGCAGTTCCCCCACGTGGAATTCCGGCTCTCCGCCAACCAGAATGTCATCATCGCCAACGTGCCCGACACCGACCGGCCCGGCATCACCAACCTGCTGGGCACCCACGGCGTCAAGGTGGACCATCAAGCCTCCATCCTGCACGGCGCCGCGATGGCCTGCCCTTCGCTGCCCACGTGTGGTCTGGGCCTGGCGGAGTCCGAACGCATGCTCCCCGGCCTGATCGACCGCATTGAAAAACTGGGCGGCGAGCTGGGTCTGGGCGGCGAGGAGATCATCATCCGGTCCACCGGCTGCCCCAACGGTTGCGCCCGTCCTTACATGGCCGAAATCGCCTTCGTTGGCAAAGCTCCCGGGCGCTATCAACTCTGGCTCGGCGGCAACGCGGCGGGCACACGCCTCAATCGCGTTTACAAGGAGGTCATCAAGGAGGCGGAGGTCGAGGCCGAGTTGACGCCTCTCCTGCAACGATGGAAAGCCGAGCGCACCAGTGGCGAGCGTTTCGGCGATTTCGCCGCCCGGGTCCTCTGGCCGGAGCAAGGCGCTGCTACCGGTGCAAACTGAACTTCCCTTTTCTCCGCCCATGAAGGACAAACGCTCCCGCAGTCTGCTCAAGGCCATCTCCTGGCGCATCACCGGCACCATCGATACGATTGTGATATCGTATCTCATCACCGGTCAGGCCCGTTGGGCGTTCAGCATTGGTTTCGTCGAACTGTTCACGAAGGTTTTCCTTTATTTCGTGCACGAACGGGCTTGGGACCGCGTGGCCTTTGGCCGCATCAAACTCACCACAACCCCAGCCAGCTGATTTCACCGGATTACGCTCATGCCACTCAATTCTCCCGAACAAATAGCCGCCTGGAACTCCGAACTGCGCGAAAAGACACCGCTTGAGATCGTGCAATGGGCCGTCGCCCTGGCGCCGGATCAAGCCATCGTCTCCACCAATTTTCGCCCCTACGAGGCCGTGGTGCTGCACTTGGCCACCCGGGCTCTGCCCGAAATCCCCGTCCTCTGGGTTGATCACGGTTATAATCGTCCGGCCACCTACCGGCACGCCGAGACGCTGCGCACACAACTGAACCTCAACCTCCATCCCTTTCTGCCGCGCCTCACGGTGGCCCATCGCGACGCGATCCATGGTCCGGTGCCCGATACCACCAACGAGACCGCGCTCAAACTCTTCAGCACGCAGATGAAGCTCGAGCCGTTTCAACGCGGCATGAGTGAACTTGCGCCCAAAATCTGGATCACGGCCCTGCGCAAGGTCCAGAATCCGAACCGGGCGGAACTGGATATCGTCTCCGTCGACAAAAACTTCGGCGCCTTGAAGATCAGCCCGGTGTTTCACTGGAGCGATGCGGACCTGGAAGCCTACCTCGCCGAACACGACCTGCCCAACGAGTGGGACTACTTCGATCCGGCCAAGGCCGATGAAAAACGCGAATGCGGGTTGCACGCCGCCTGGGGCAAACAAGCTGTCGATACGGTCGCCCACGGCGCCGGGATTTGAGGATCGATGCCCGCCTGCACCGCCAATCCAGATTGTGGGGCGGGATCGCCTGATCCCGCCTCGCCGATCAACGGCATGAAAGGCGGGGTCAGCGACCCTGCCCTACAAAGCTGACCTTAAACACTCCCCTTTTTACCTTGAGCAACTATCATCTCGATCATCTGCAGTATCTCGAAACCGAGGCCATTCACATCATGCGTGAGGTCGCCGGCGAATTCGAACGCCCGGCCATTCTATTCTCAGGCGGCAAGGATTCCATTTGTCTATTGCGCCTCGCGGAAAAGGCCTTTCGTCCCTCGGACCTGCCGATGCCGCTGCTCAATGTGGACACCGGTCACCATTTTCCGGAACTCAATGAATTCCGGGACCGCCGGGCCGCGCAACTGGCCGCCAAACTCATCGTGCGCAAGGTCGAGGACGCGATCGCCAGCGGGATTGCCACCCCGGCCCCGGGCGAAATCAGCCGCAATCGTCTGCAAATCCCCACCCTCCTGGCCGCGACGGAGGAATTTCGTTTCGACTGCCTCATCGGCGGGGCCCGACGGGACGAGGAAAAGGCCCGGGCCAAGGAACGTTTCTTCAGTTTCCGCGACAGCTTCGGCCAATGGGATCCCAAGAACCAACGGCCGGAAATCTGGAACCTCTACAACACCCGCGTGAATCCCGGCGAACACATGCGCGCCTTCCCCATCAGTAATTGGACGGAGTCCGACGTCTGGGAATACATCAAGCGCGAGGAACTCGAAGTGCCCTCAATCTATTTCAGCCACCTCCGCCGCTGCGTTCGCCGCCAAAACCAGTGGTTGCCCGTCACCGAGCTCGTGCCGCCCAAACCCCACGAGGAAATCAAGGAACTGGTTGTGCGCGTGCGCACCATCGGTGACATCATCAGCACCGGGATGATCGAGTCGCCCGCCAACGATGTGGACGACATCATCACCGAAATCGCCGCCGCCCGTGTCACGGAGCGCGGCTCACGCGCCGATGACCGCACTTCCGAGGCGGCCATGGAAGACCGGAAAAAACAGGGATACTTTTGACATGTCTGCATCATTCGCCACTTCCGTGACCGAACCGGTCGTCTCCCCAATTTCATCCGCATCCGACGTGCCTGTTCCGCCGATCGATATTCTGCGCTTCAACACCTGCGGCAGTGTGGATGACGGCAAGTCCACCTTGATCGGGCGCCTGCTTTATGATTCCAAATCGTTGATGGAGGATCAGCTGGAAGCGCTCCAGCGCTCCGCCGATCTCACCGGGGGCGGGCAGATCAATCTCGCCAACTTGACCGATGGGCTGCGCGCCGAGCGCGAGCAGGGCATCACGATCGACGTCGCCTACCGCTACTTTGCCACGCCGCGGCGCAAGTTCATCATCGCCGACACTCCCGGCCACGTGCAATACACGCGCAACATGGTCACGGGGGCGTCCAATGCCAATCTGTCGATCGTGCTGGTGGATGCCCGGGCGGGGGTCATCGAGCAAAGCCGGCGCCATACCTGCATCGCATCATTGCTGCGCATTCCCCACCTCGTCGTCGCCATCAACAAGATGGATCTCGTGGGTTGGAGCGAAGCCCGCTTCAATGAAATCCGCGCCGAGTTTGAAAAGTTTCTGCCCCGCCTGGCCATCAAGGACGTCAAGTTCATCCCCATCAGCGCGCTCAACGGCGACAACGTGGTGACCCTCTCGGACAAGACCCCCTGGTATGTGGGACCCTCGCTGCTCGGTCATCTGGAAACCGTGCACATTGCGAGCGATTGGAATCTGCAGGGGTTTCGCTTTCCCGTGCAATGGGTCAACCGGCCCAACAATCCCACCGACGCAAGCCTGCATGATTTCCGCGGCTTCAGCGGGCAGATCGCGGGCGGCATTGTGCGACCCGGCCAACAGGTCATGGTCCTGCCCGGTGGGCTCACCACTCGGGTGAAGGAAGTCCACACGCTCAATGGTCCGGTCGAGGAAGCCTTTTGCCCGCAGTCGGTCACGTTGCTTTTGGAGCATGATATCGACATCAGCCGTGGGCAGATGATCATCGGCATGGATGACCTGCCCGGCGCCGGATCCGATCTGTTGGCCAAGGTGTGCTGGATGCATCCACGGGCACTTGTTCCCGGCCGCAAGTTTCTCCTCAAGCACACCACCCTCACCACTCAGGCCATCGTCAGCGAAATCACGCACCGCATCGACATCACGACCCTTGAACCAGGTCCGGCTCCGGCCGGACTCGAGCTCAATGACATCGGGGAGATCCGCCTGCGCACGGCCAAGCCCTTGGTCTACGACGGGTATCACGCCAATCGCCTGACCGGCTCCTTCATTCTGATTGAACCGGGCACCCACGCGACGGTCGCCGCCGGCATGCTGCTCCCGGCCAAATCCGTGGTGAAACCCGACGACGCGGATTTTGTGATCTGAGGCCGACGCCCAATCGGGAACAAGCATGCCCGTAGGGGTGAGGCTCGACCGCGTCCGCCGGTCAGTTCCGGGCGGACACAAGGTCCGCCCCTACCGGATTGTGCCCACCTCGTAGGGGCGTGGCTTGACCACGCCCGTTACTCAATTCACCCACCAACTTTAAGATTTTCGAACCGTTCTTCCGGCCAGTCCAACCATTCCTTGGGTGGAATGCCACCTTCGTGCAAGGCGTTGGAAAACTGAAACAAAGCAGGTTCCGGGCAAATCCATCCCGGCCAACTCTGATCGGCATTGATCAACCCGGCACGATAAGGATTCTAAAACAGATACAAACCGTAGGCTTCAAACTCTTCATCAGGTCGAATTCGATGCTCCCAGAAATCACGCTGCCAACCGCCGGTATAACCACAAGCACGCCGCACCTGTGATTTCCATCGGGCAACGCAACGTCCCACATTCAGTTGTGGTCCTAGTCGAAACAGCACGTGCACATGATCGGGCATGACACAACCCGCCAATAAGAGACCTTCATTTTCGTCATGCCATGCGAGCAATGCAGTTAACATGGCCTTGATCGCAAAAGTCGATTGGAGCCACGGTTCACGTTTGATCGTTGCGAAGGTGACAAAATAGCGCGCGCCGGGAATCGATTCACGACCGGCGTGCAATGTCTCCGTCCGGCGCTGAGGCAATATGCCCCGCATGGAACTGTCGTTCGATTTTAACGACGTAACTCGTCAATACTCGCATCGCGTCAACCCGCAATATCACTCGGTGGGCTCGTAGGGCGCAGCTTGACCACGCACGCTGGTCAGTTCCGGGCGGACACAAGGTCCAAGGTCCGCCCCTACCACGCTATGTGTATCTCGCAGATGATTCGTTTCCCGCGTCCGGCATTCAATACCAACCCTCGGCCCACGCCGTTTCATACATGGCGATGATGTTCTCGGTCGGCGTGACCGGCTGAATATTGTGACAGGGGGCAAGGATGTATCCGCCCCGGGCACCCAGCTGGCTCATGCAGTCCCGCACCTCACGTCGGACGTCCTCCACGCTGCCGTGCGGTAGCACGTCCTGATTGTCCACTGCCCCGTGGAAACACAGCTTGTCACCAAAGTCACGCTTGAGCTCGGACATGGCCATGCCCGGGCAGACGTGCTGGATGGGATTCAGGATATCCACGCCCAGCTCCACAAAATCAGGAATGATGCGCCGGATGGCTCCGTCGTCGTGGTGCATCACCAGTGCCCCGGCCTGATGCGCCAGATCGATGAATTTTTTCTGCAGCGGCTTGAACCACTTCCGGTAGCACTCGGCGCTGATCATCAGGTCATGCTGTGATCCATAGTCATCGGTCACTTGGGTAATCTGAATCTTGCCGCGGCCCGCCTCAAAAAAACGGTTCGCGTAGTCCCAACAAAAATCCGTGATGCGGCCCAGCATGTAGGCGGTGAGTTCGGGCTCCGCGATGAGATCCATGCAACTCTGCTCCAAACCACGGATGTGATTATGCCAGAAAAAAGGCGCGATGTAGCAGCCCTCGACGGCGTGCTCGGGCCACGCGTCACACTGCGCCTCGATGGTGCTGAAATCATACCAGTCGGCGCTGGGCCACGCGAAGGCCTCCAATTCCGCTATGGTCGTGGCATCCTTGAGCGCCCAGTCTACCGCCTCGCTGTAGCGCCCCGTGCCGTAATTCACTTCGCGCACGCTCAGCCACCACGGGGGAATTTGGCGGACCCCGTCCGCCAATGTCCGCTCGGGCGGACCCACGTAGCGCGGACTCACGCCGACAATCTTGTCGAGATGCAGCCGCGACCACAACTCCGGTTCGGTCGCGACCCCGCAATGCGCCAGCAAACGGTCGCGCACCTCGGGGGTCATCCAGATATCCAGGGGGATCCGATCCGGTTGACCGCATTTTGCGGCTGTTAAAATACGTTCACGTGGGGTCATCATGGGGGTGGCAGCAGTTGATAGGCAACGCGGTCAGTGACAAAAGGCAGACGCCAATTGGCCCTGCGTCACAATCCCAATGTGCTGGTCGCCCGCGGATATTAACCCACCCATTCCCGGCTAGTAGCATGCATCCAACCCTCACCAATTAATGCGCATATACCCCTTTCGCTCGCAACCCGCGTCCCGTGACCATCGGGCTCCGCATGTAACGAGGTGGACATGACTATCCCCAACGCCTTACGTGGTTTTCGAACATGGCCTCTCAGCCTCGCCCTCCCCTCCGATGAACATTGAAAATCCCTACGCCGGCATGGAAACCCGGCAATGGTTGCGCGGCAACCTGCACGCCCACACCACCGCCAGTGATGGCCGCAAGCCCATCCAGGACGTGATCAATTCCTACGCCACCCTCGGCTACGATTTCCTGATGATCAGCGATCACGACATCGTGACGGGCCCGGCCGACTACGCCAAACTCGACCCGCGGGGCTTGATCCTGATTCCCGGCAACGAGGTCACGCGCAACGGCCCCCACCTGCTGCATGTGGGAGCAGACCAACGAATCGAACCCGACGCCGACCGGCAACTCGTCATCAATGCCATCAATGCCGGCCCCGGTTTCGCCGTCATCAACCACCCCAACTGGGAGCATGATTTCAACCACTGGTCCTTCGACCAGCTGGATGAGTGGCAAAACTACCTGGGCATGGAGATCTTCAACGGCACCATCGGCCGGCTCGACGGTTCCCCCTATGCCACGGACAAGTGGGACCGCCTGCTCTCCCGCGGGCGACGCATCTGGGGCTTTGCCAACGACGACAGCCACTTGCCGGTCGAGGATGTCGGTCTGGGTTGGAACATGGTCGGAACGACCGACCGCAGTGTGGCCGGGCTGATGGACGCCATGCGGCGCGGCTGTTTTTACGGTTCCACGGGGGTCAACATCACCGCGATCGCAGTCACGGGAAATCGCATCCGCGTGGAAACCGAAAATGCCGACCGGATCCTGGCCTATCACCAGACCGGCATGGAATTTGCCCGGGTTGATGCCAATGCCATCGAGATCGAAGTTCCGACCCGCGCCCGCTATGTCCGTTTTGAATGTTTGGGTCGGGGCGGACGCGCGGCCTGGACGCAACCGTTTTACCTCGAGGCCGAATGAGCCCATTACCCAAGGTTTACGTTCTCGGCGACAGCATCTCGATCCACTACGGACCGTTTCTGCAACAACACCTGCGCGGCGTGATGGACTATGCCCGCAAGGTGGGCGAGGATGAGGCCCGGCTCAACCTTGATGAACCCGCCGGGGCCAACGGCGGAGATTCGATGCGCATCCTCACATTTCTAGAGGCCAAGTCCCGCGCCGGCGGCATTGATGCCGATGTTATCCTGGTGAATTGCGGGCTGCACGACATCCGCACCAATCCGCAGACCGGCGCCAAGCAAATCACGCCGGAGCACTACGCCGAGAACCTGCGGGCCATCATCGCCACCGTCGCGACAATGCCCCCAAAATTGGTGTGGATCAGGAGCACAGCGTTCGACGAAGCGGTGCACAACTCGCGCGGGGTCGGCTTCCATCGCCACCTCACCGACCTCGAAGCCTACAATGCAATCGCCGACGCCATCATGCGCGGGGCCGAGGTGCCGGTCATCGACCTGCACGGTTTCACCCTGAACCTCGGCCCCGACCTCTACTGCGACCACGCCCACTTCCACGAATCCATTCGTGAAAAACAGGCCGCCTACATTGCCGGGTGGCTGCAGGCGTATACGCAACAAAACCACAAACCATGCTGACATGAAAATAGTCCTGCACCTTGCCCTGGTCGCCCTGCTCGGTTTGTCCGGTTGTGCCTTAGTGCAGAAGATCCCCTACACTGTGGAGGTCCGGCGCAACTCAGTCACCAGTGATGTCCTGTTTGCCGATATTCTTGGTGCCGTGATGCGCATTGATCGGAGACAATACCCTGAAGTTGCCCAGCGCACCCTGCAAAAGGTCGAGGCCATCGCGCACGCCCAGTATTTCCATGAAAATCATCCCGGCGTTGAGCGCTGGACGGTGCTGCACGATGGTGAAAACCCCGTGGTTTACCTCATCACCATCACCCCGGATAATGAGGGCTACGCCAGTTTCGTCATCAGTCAGGACGGTGGCAGTGCCCCGCAGTGAACCAACCAACCCGGTCCAACCATGGACCGTCCGGGGCGGCGTTCAGTCCAGGTGAAACACTTCTCTGAGGGGCGATGCCACCGGGCTGTGGTCCGGGTTGGACGGCATGACATCACCCATGTGCACCCACCAACGCTGGCACTCGGGGGTTTGCGCAATCGCATTCCATCGCGCCTCGTCCTCGATCTCCGCGTAGGCGAAGAGCTGCCGTGTCTCCGCCAACAGAAAGATGCTGTAGTTGTGCACGCCGTGTGACTTGAGCACACGTTCGAGTTCGGGCCAGATCGGCCGGTGCCGCTTTTCGTATTCGGCTTCAGCACCGGCGTTGACGGACATGACAAAGGCTTGGCGGATCATAATGAGAAATCTGGGTTTGGGTTTAGGTGATGGGATTTAATGTGGAACTCAGGAAAGCTGAAAATAAAACCGGGCCAATTCATCAAAATATCTCCCAGTCAGAATCCAGAAAGTCTGTTTCCTTCCGTTTCCTGATTTCCACATTCAATAATCAGACCACCCGGATCGTCTCCAAGTTGAGCAGGGCTCCCAACTTGGCCAGCTTGTCCGTGATATGGCCCACGCCGACCGCGCAATGATGGGCGGGACCATGCTGATTCCAACGGGTGACAAATTCGCGCGCCCCGCAGGCGAAACGGTAGCGACTGTTGGTGTTGCCAATCTCCATGATGGGCCCCGGCACCGATTCGGCCTCGGCGCAGAGCAGGGCCAGCTTGCCCGCCGCGGTTTCGATCACCGAAAGCAGGGTCACCGGGCCGTGCTTGACCGCCATCTCCACTGAAACCCCGCGCCCCACCTTGCCGTGGTAAACCTCCAGCGGACGGACCTTTGTCTTGCCCTGCGCGATGGCAATATGGCCCGGACCGTCGTGCCCCATCAGCACCACGTCATCCTTGAAATCCATCGCATAATATTCCGTGAAGGATCCGCCCACACCGAAGAGGTCCATGATCTTCATGGCCTGCACGTTTTTCACCTCGTATTCGCCCGCCACCGGAATGCCGCGGGCCGTCAACAGCGAGGTGCCGAGAATGATCGAGGCGATCGTCGCCTCGTTTTCCGGCACCCCCGTGCCCTTGTAAAAGTAGGCCAGTGAACCCAGACGGTATTGCGCGACCAACTGGTCCAACGCCACCGAAGTTCGCGCTGCCTCCCGTAGATCCTCCGCCGGACAATCGGATTGCACGTCAAACGCGGTCTGAAACTCGGCCAGCTTGGCATTGATGTCACCCTCCTTCACCGCACGCCGCAGCGCGGAGAGTTCGTCCACCTCAAGCAGTTCAAGGTGCGTGCCAAAGGTCGTGCACTGCAGCGTGGTGTCCGAATAGATGTCGAGCATCCCGCCGTAGTAGTGTCCCATCAAACCCAGCCGGTTACCATACATCGCGGCACCCACCCGGGCCGCCTCGACCCAGGCATCCACTTCGCGCCAGCATGACGGATCGTCCTCCAGCGTTCCGGTGATCTGGTGAAACCGCACCCCGGCGCGTTTGAAGACGTTGGCAATTTCCGGGACGGGACAGGCCGAGCAATGGGCGAGCCATTCCCCGGTCATCCTGGTGCGGTCACCCATGGCGTTGAAACTCGCGTAATCGATCGCCGCGGTCGGTTGCAGGTTGAGGATGATCACGGGCACCTTGGCCCGCAGCACCACCGGCAAAACGGTCGATGACAATGCATACGTCGTGACATGGAGAAAAATCACGTCCACATCGGCCCTTCGAAACTCGCGCCCGGCCGCATAAGCGCGATCCGGGTTATCCACCAACCCCACGTTGACCACCTCGACTCCCGTGCGCGCCAGCTTATCCGCCACCCGCCCGACGTAACCCTCGAGCCGCTCCTTCAAACCGGCAAATTGCGGCCAATACGCGTCCAGCCCGATGCCAAAGAGTCCAATTTTCAATGGAGTGGTCATGAAGTGGTGCGCTCAGACTTAAGCAATCGTGGGCGGGAAGAAAGCCGAATCAGCACCGCGATTGTTCAAATATCCTCCTCTTTCTGCTCCGGTTTGTGTTTGCGAGCCTGGTCGACAAAGATGCGAATCTCGGCATCGCGGCGGCCGAGGATTTGCGTGGCACGTTTCAGGGCGTCGCGGGTCGACAGGGTCGGATTGGCCGGAAACTCACGAAAGAAATTATCGGCCCCCAGCTTGGCGATGAAGCCGGAGTTGCTGAGCACGCGGGTCACCTCGCGGTTGGCCCCGGAGATCAACAGGTGGCGTTCCGATTTGCGCAGGAAACTGTGCAATTCTTCGATCGCGGCCGCGGCAGTGGCATCAAGGTTGCGGGCATTCTTGAGCCGGAGGATGATGATCTTGAGCGAAGGGTCACGGATGACCTCTCGAATTTGTTGATCAAAGAGATCCGTGGATCCGAAGAAAAGGTCCCCCTCCGCGTGCATGATTGATATGCCGGGGACCGTGCGGCGTTCCCGGTCGGGCAATTTCGCCAGCTGACCCTCCTGGTTGAAGTTGTATTCCACGAGATCAGGCGTGCCAGCCTTGCGCAGGAAAAGCAGGATGGAGATGAAGGCGCCGAGAAAGATGGCGGCATCGATCGTGAGCAAAAGGGCGGCACTACAGGTGACGGTAAAGACGATGGTGTCGGACCGCGTGGTGCGCAGCGCCAGCCTGATATTTTGCCGGTTGAAGAGCGAGGTGGCGATGCCCATGACGAGCACGGCCAGCGCCGCCTTGGGTATATATTGGATCAACGGGCCGATCGTGAAGAGCAGGACCAGCACCATGAGACCGGAGTAAACGTTGGCCAGCGGGGAACGGGCCCCCGAGATATCGCCCAGCATGGAACGGGTGAGTGAGCCGGACGCGTTCATGCCCCCGAACACCGCACTGGCGGAATTGGCCAGGCCCATCGCATACATCTCCTGATTCACATCAAAACGTTGTCCCGCCCGCGCGGCCAGGGTCTTGCCGATGGAAGTGGCCTCGAGGATGGAAACGAAAGCCAGGGCCAGGGCCGGTGCAGCCAGGTTACCCACCAGTTGGAAGTCATAAATCCCGGGCAAAAGGCGAAGCTCCGCGAACTTGAAGCTCTGAATACTGGCAATCGACCAATCAATGTATCTGAATCCAGCACCCAGCAGGCTGGTCAGCAGCAAGGTGAACGCAATGTTGGGCAAATGCGGCGCCCAGCGGGTCAATCCCATTTGGATGACCAAGGTGGCAATCCCCATCAGCAATTCCGGCCAGTGCGTCAGCGGTAGTCCGCGGATGGTGTCAGCCACAATGCCGAGAAATGTTGAGGCATCACCGATTTTGAACCCAAGCACATTTTGGATCTGGTTGACAAAGATGAAGCAGGCCGCCGCCGTGACATAACCGGTGACGACCGTCCTGGAGATGTAGTTGATGAGCAGTGACGCGTGTGCCAGGGCGCCCAACAGGAGGAAGCCTCCAACCATCAGGATAAAAATGGGCAGGGCCAGGATGCGTTGATCCGGATGCAGGCCGGATGACGCCAGACCCGTCAGCAACAGAATGGCCGTCGCATTGGTTGGGCCCAATACCACAAATCGGGTGCCACTGAAAAAAGGACCGACAATGGTGGCAGCTGCGCTGCTGATCAACCCGGCCAAGGGGGGCACCCCGGCGATCAGGGAATAAGCGATGCTTTGCGGGAAACTGAGCAGTGCAACATTTAGCCCGGCCCGGGAATCGGCGGCACGCGTGGTGTGCGGTGGTTTGCGCAACAAACGTCGGCCGGGAAACCAATCCAATTGGATGGTGCCCAACATATTGCGCATCCAATAGCGCACAATACGGCCCCAATGACGCTTGCGGCGTCGCGTCCCGGGAGGGCTGGCAACTGGTGAAGTCGGTGGGAGAGTCGAATCGCTCACGAAGCAAATATCAGATTGGCTCAATTTTGGGCGGCACGTCAATCGGCACGGTTGCATAAAATGGAACCATCAGGGGTTCATCCAGAAACCTCGGGCAGTCTCCAGACCGAAACTTAGAAACCATGACTTGGGGCAATAAATGAATTGCTGGGCAAGCAAATGGTTTACATAAGTTCTTTAGTGAAGATTTCCGTTAAAGTCGATTATGCCTGTCGTGTGCTGGCCGAAATGGCCCGAATCCACGGCACGGGGGATTTGGCGCAAATTGACCACCTGTCCAAAGCGGAGGCGGTTCCCGCAAACTTTCTCGCGCAAATCCTGGGTGAACTGCGCAACGGCGGACTGATCATCAGCAAACGCGGCATTCAGGGGGGTTACGCCCTCGCCCGCCCCGCCGACCAAATTTCACTTTACGATATTATGAAAGTGATTGATGGAGAACTGATTGAATTCAGTGGAAATTACCAGGGTCGCAGTGGATCCCGGATGAAGGAAATCTGGGGCGATGTGCGCACCACCTTGGATGAGAAAGCCAAAAGTTATACCCTTGATACCTTTGTTGTGAAGGAAAACGGGGAGATGTATCACATCTGAAATCAATCCAGCGTATTTTTGATGACACTAAATCCCATGCCAAGACTTGACCCGTAACCCAATCAATACTTCATATACTCTATGTCCTCACTTATCTTTTCCGATGTCGTCGCCACAGTAGGCAATACTCCGTTGATCAAGCTCAACCGGATCGCCACAGGCCTGGCTGCCAATATTTACGTCAAGGCCGAGTTTTTCAATCCGCTCGCCAGTGTCAAAGATCGCATTGGCAAGGCCATGATCGAGGCCGGTGAAAAAGACGGCAGTATCAAACCTGACACCGTCATTGTGGAGCCCACCTCGGGCAACACCGGCATCGCCCTCGCTTTCGTCTGCGCCTCCCGCGGCTACAAGCTGATCCTCACCATGCCCGAAACGATGTCGCAGGAACGCCGTGTGCTGCTGCGCATGCTGGGGGCCGAGATTGTGCTGACTCCCGGAGCCGAGGGCATGAAAGGCGCCATCAACCGCGCTGGGGAAATTCTCGCCCAACATGGCGCCAATGGCTTCATGCCCCAGCAATTTGAGAATCCCGCCAATCCCGAGATTCACCGCCGCACCACGGCGGAGGAAATCTGGGGGGCCACTGGAGGCAACATCGATGCGTTCGTCGCCGGTGTCGGCACCGGGGGCACGATCACCGGGGTCTCGGAGGTCATCAAATCGCGCAAAGCCATCAAGACTTTCGCGGTTGAGCCCACCGCCAGCCCGGTCCTCTCCGGGGGCAAACCCGGCCCGCACAAGATTCAGGGCATTGGCGCCGGCTTTGTCCCCAAGAATTGCAACGTCGATATCATTGATGAGGTGATTCAGGTCACCAACGATGATGCCTTTGAAACTTCCCGTCAGGCCGCCCTCCTCGATGGTATCCTCGGGGGTATCTCCACCGGCGCCAATATCTGGGCGGCGATGCAGATCGCCAAGCGGCCTGAGTTCGCCGGCAAGAACATCGTCACGGTGGCCTGCAGCTTCGGTGAACGCTACCTGTCGACTGCCCTCGCGGAAAGAGCCCGGCTCGAAGTTGCCTCGTAAGTTGCGCCGGCGTCCGTCGTCGCTTTCCTATGTCGCGTTTAAGGCTCGCCTGCCCGCGCCTTCCGGCGTTTGCAGGTAACCGCCCCGACGTGCCATGAAACTCGACGATATCAAGCAAGCCCTCCTGGAATCCTACGAACGGGACGGCGGCATCAACCATCTCGACGGGGTTAATCTGCCCACCCAGGATTCGGTGCAACAACTTGCCTCGGATTACATGCATTTGATCTTCCCCGGCTTCTTCGAGGCCAGTGGGCTCACCAAGCAGGATGTGCCCAACCTGGTTGAGGATCTGCTCCGGCGGGTCGAACTCCGACTGAGGACCGATATTGAAAAGAGTCTGCGGTTTGCCCGGGAAAAGAATGCCACTCAGCGGGCGCAGGAATTGACGATGGCGACGCTCGATCAGCTGCCCGCCTTGCGCAAGATCATCAAGACCGATGTCGATGCCGCTTTTGCCGGCGATCCCGCGGCCGGCAGCATCGAGGAAATTATCCTCGCCTACCCCTGCGTCCTCTCGATTTCACTGCAGCGTTTCGCCCACGTGCTCTACACCCTGGACGTGCCCTTGCTGCCCCGCATGTTGACCGAATACGGCCATGAACGCACCGGATCCGATTTGCATCCCGGCGCCAAGATCGGTTCCCACTTTTTCATCGATCATGGCACCGGCGTCGTCATCGGCGAAACCTCCGAGATCGGCACCCACGTAAAGCTTTACCAGGGGGTCGCGCTCATCGCGCGGTCCACCGCCGGTGGTCAGGCCCTGCGGGGCCAGAAACGCCACCCTTCCATCGAGGACCGGGTGACGGTTTATGCCAGCACCACCATCATGGGCGGGGACACCGTGATCGGGGCCGGGTCAACCATTGCCGGCAATGTATTCGTCACGAATACCGTGCCCAAACGCTCGCTGGTGCTGATGCAGGAACAGAGCCTGAAGGTCCTGAACAAGGATGCCCGCGAAAGTGCCGAGCAGATCGACTGGGTGATTTGAACCGCGTCCTGCCGGCTCAGTCCTGATCAGGTTTCTTGTAGTCGTGATGTCCGTCTTTCTGGATGCCCCGCAAGTCACTGATCACGGCCACCGCCGCCGCGTTGTCCCCGGCCTTGAACGCCGCCGCCAACTCTTCCAGTCCGGCGATCAGTTTCCTGATCTGTGTCCGATAGCTCTCAATAAATTGCGCCCGCTTGGCTTCCGGGATATCGGCGGCCAAGACCGGGGTCAGCGTCACCGCCACTTCGGCCGCGGCCTGCATCGTGGCCACATATGCGAGGGATGATTCGTTCTTCGTAACATCCTCGGCCTGGCGCCGAAGCTTGCGAAACGCCCCGTTCATCCGGTCCATCTGCTCGCCCAAGGGAGTGACTTCGACCTTGGTGGCGGCGTCATTGCCCGCAGGCTCAGCTGCATGCACATTGCACACCATCGTGGCGCAAAACAATAAATGGAGAATAAAAGGACGAATAGTCATGGAGAATTTGGCATGAGAATGAATCCCGGCATTTCTGCAAAGGCATTTTTGTAACAGGATGGTCAGCCACTCACTCTCCCTTGATCCCCAAGTCAAAGTGTCGCATCACAATACTGACTCCCGCCTCAGTCAAATCTTGGCCCCCCGACCGCAAATCCACCCAGACAACCCTGAGTTGAAACGCCCCAACCTCATGAGTTCCCCGTCACCCCAAGTCAGTTTGCGTGAAATCACCGCGGATACAGTCCGTTCGATCTGCACCCTGGTCGTCGCCCCGGGCCAGGAAAAATTCGTGGCCAGCAACGCCGTCTCCATCGCCCAGGCCTATTTCGAACCCAAGGCGTGGTTTCGCGCCATCCATGCCGGTGATACCCCGGTTGGCTTTGTCATGCTCAGCCTCGACCCTACCATCGCCGAATACGCATTCTGGCGATTCATGATCGATGCAAAGCACCAGCAACGCGGCTATGGCATGAGGGCCCTTGAACTGGTGCTGGCTCATGTCCGGACGCTGCCCAACGCGACTGCGGTGCTCGTTTCCTGCGTTCCCGGTGAAGGCAGTCCCCAGGCCTTTTATGAACGCGCCGGTTTTCGTCCCACCGGGGCGATTGATGATGGCGAAGTGGTGCTGCGGCTGGACTTGTGACCGCGAATCGTCGCGCGCAGGTCACCCGAACTTGATGCCTTGGGCCAACGGCAGGTCCTTCGAGTAGTTGATCGTGGCCGTCTGCCGGCGCATGTAGGCCTTCCAGGCGTCGCTGCCGCTCTCGCGGCCGCCACCAGTTTCCTTCTCACCGCCGAAGGCACCACCGATTTCCGCCCCACTGGTGCCGATGTTGACATTGGCGATGCCGCAATCGCTGCCCCGGGCCGCAAGAAACGTCTCCGCTTCCCTGAGGTCATTGGTGAAGATGGCGGAACTCAACCCCTGCGGCACGGCATTCTGCAGCGTAATCGCTTCCGTCAGGGTGCGGTAGGTCATCACGTAAAGGATCGGGGCAAAGGTTTCCGTTTGCACGACCGGCCAGTGGTTCTTCGCCTCGATGATACAAGGCGTGACGTAATTGCCCCGCTTGCGTTCGCCTCCGCAGAGGACCTTGCCCCCGGCGGCCTGGGCCGCGGCGATGGCGGTCATCATGTGGTCCACGGCGGCACGATCAATCAACGGGCCCATCAAGGTGTCTGGACGCAAAGGATTGCCGATCTTCACGTGGCGATAACCCGTCACCAGCGACTGCACGAGTTTGGGCTTCACCGACTCGTGCACGATCAAACGACGGGTGCTGGTGCAACGCTGGCCGGCGGTGCCCACCGCACCAAAGAGGATGCCACCAAGGGCGAGTTTCAAATCGGCGGAAGGCGCGACAATGATCGCGTTGTTGCCGCCAAGTTCCAGCAGCGAGCGGCCAAAACGCTGCGCCACGACTTCGCCCACGCGGCGACCCATGCGGGTCGAGCCGGTGGCCGAGATCAGGGGCAAGCGTTTGTCCTTCGTCATCAATTCGCCCACCTTCGGGCCATCCCCGACCACGAGACTGAAGATGGCCGGATCCACCCCGCAGTCGCGGCAGACGCGCTCGGCAATCTTGATGCAGGCAATGCCGGTGAGGGGGGTTTTCTCCGAGGGTTTCCACAGGGTCGTGTCCCCGCACACGGCCGCCAGGGCTGTGTTCCAGGACCAGACGGCCACGGGAAAATTAAACGCCGAGATGATCCCCACCACCCCGAGCGGGTGCCAGGTCTCCATCATGCGATGGCCCGGTCGCTCCGTGGCGATGGTGAGCCCATGCAGCTGTCGCGATATGCCGACGGCAAAGTCGCAGATGTCGATCATCTCCTGCACTTCGCCTTCACCCTCCGCGAGAATCTTGCCCGCCTCGAGCGAGACCAAACGGGCCAGCGGCACCTTCAACTCACGCAAGGCCACACCCAGCCGGCGCACGACTTCTCCCCGCTTGGGACCGGGCAGGTCCCGCCAGATCGGAAATGCCTTGTGTGCGGCCCGCACCGTGCGCTCGTAATCGGCCGGACTCGCGGTGGCGACGCGGCCGAGCAGTGCGCCGTCAATCGGTGAATGTTTCTCGATGACCGGACCCTGGCCGCCCCAAACGCCGGAAAACACACCGGCATTGATGGTGGTGGACGACAGGCCGAGTTGTCGGAAAATCGCACGCGATACAGTCGAAACAGAGGTGGGAGATTTTTTTGCTGCCATGATTGACTATGAGTTAACTTTTACGCCGCCGTAGACCTTGCCCCCCCAGCGGGTGCTCAAAAAATCCTTCAGCGTCACGGATTCCTGTTTCACGAAACCGGGGCCAAGCTTGCCCTTGGCGAACAGTTCCAGGACCGCACAGACGCCAGCTGCGGTGGTGAGTTGGATCGCATTGAGCTTATAGCCCGCGATCGTGTCCCCATACATTTTCTTGATGAAGCTGCGCTGCTTCAGCCGGCCGTCCTGCTCGTTGCCAACCACACTGACATAAAAGATGACCACGTCGGACTCGGTGAGCGGAACCTCCTGGTCGAAAATCTGCGTCACCAGTTCCTGGCGCGGCGCCAGGTTGAGATCAAACAGCAAGAATTTCATCAGATCCCGGTGACCGGGATAGCGCATAGTCTTGTAATTCAGGTCCTGCACCTTGCCGGCGAAGGTCTCGCACATCGTCGCAACGCCGCCCGAGGTGTTGAAGGCCTCGTATTCCGTGCCATCGATGGTGATGCGCTCCATGCCATCGAGCGGCATGGTCGTCACCGGGATGCCATCGTAGAGCGCGTCGCCCACTTTGCAGTATTCGTTGATCAGACCTGCGGTGCTCCAGCTCAGGTAATACTTCATCTGGTTGCTGGCATTGTCCGGCAGGGCCCCGACCCGCATCCGACAGTGGCGCACGGACGAAAGCGAAGCAGCCAGCGACCCGCCCACGATGTTGATCGCGCCCGGGGCGAGACCGCACTGGGGCATGAAGGTGGCCTTGTTGCCTTTCTTGGCGGCCAGCTTGCGCACGAAGTTGGTCGTGACCACATCCTCGGTCAGATCGAAGTAGGACACCCCGGCCTTGGCACAGACTTCGGCAATGCCCTTGTTCAAAAAATAAGGGGCGGCACTGACAACCGTGTCCACGCCCCGCACCAGTTTGTCCAATTGGGCATGCTTGGTGACATCGATCCGGGCCAGTTTGGACTTGCGCAGTCCTTTGAGGTCAATGTCCGTGCGGGTATCAACCAACGCGACGGATTTGCAGAATTTGCAGGACTCCAAAAGAGTCGCAATGGTGGTGCCGACTTTGCCGGCACCGATGATGGCAATTTTCATAATGAGGGAAGGGCTGGGGTTGGCTGAACTTTCAGGTGGTCGCTTGGGACCGGCGCGGATCGGTCTCCGCAATGATCGCACTTACTGCCTGCTGGTTGAAGCCCTTGAAGCCGCCCTTGCGTTGCAGGTTTTCGAGATGGCTGCCGATGGCGCCGTCGCGCAGAAACACCTCCGCTTGGGCCTTCGTGATGGCACCGCGTTCCACCAACCGGGCTACGCGATCGGGCTTGACGGTCCAGCGTTCTCCCTCGGTGAAAGCCTGTTTGAGAAACGGGAAATCGGAAAACGGCTTCATCGTGGCCACGCCCTCCTGGGCGAGTTGGTCCCGCAGACGGACAAAGTCAAAACGCGCCTCCAGATGATGCATGCCGGCCTGCAAAAAGCTGTCGCCATGCAAGGCACACCACAGACCGACCGTGCCCAATTCGTCTCCCTCGGGCAACCGCTTGGCCGCATAGTCCTCGTTGACTTCATCAGGCCGCAGATCGACATCGGCAAATACGACTATGCCAACCTCGGAAGACTCCATGACTTGGGCCCCCCAGCCTGCTTCCGCCCCGGCATAGAAGCGCTCGCGCTTCTGGAGACCGAGCAGTTCGAGAAATTGCACCACATCCGGGAAGAGTCGCCGTGAACAGCGGAAGGTATGGTGATCGTGGTTTCCCCAACCGAGTCCCAGCGAATCCTGACGTTTCCTCTGCACCCGGGCCGCAAGGTTGCGTTGCTCCCAGTAACGACGCTCCTCCGCAAAAAACAACTCACAGGCCACTTCCCGCGGCACCAGAGCGAGCACTTGATCCAAGATATCCCGGGCGTGCCGGATGCCCTCTGCATCATCAGCAAACTCTCGGCGGCGTTGCTTGAACAAAGTCTGCGCCTCATGCAAGGCCGCCACAAATCCCGCAGGTGGATTCTCCATCAGGAAATCCCGGTAGCCCAGCCGCTCCACCGCTTCCAACCTGAGCCCCGATTCCTCAGCCACCAAAGCCCGGCGATAACGGGCGCCAATGTCGGCTTCGATATTCGCGGTCGGAGCATGCAAAGAAAGAAAATCCGTCAATACCTCGGGTTTGACCGCTACCGCCGCCGGCACGCCAGCGCAACTACCTGCCGGGCTCAAGAGGACCCGGGGCATCATTGCCTTGGGATGATGCATTACAATGATCCCAGCCGGGGCCGGCGTGTGTGCCACGGTCAGTCCCACCGCGGTCAATTCGACCTGGTGCTCGGATGACAACGTCAGGTAATCCACCCACTCGTAAAAATCCGTGCCCGTTGCCTCGCGCATGCGGTCGGAGAGCGCGCGGGCGAAGGCGTGACGCGACAAAAACGACTCGATGAGGCGGTAAAGCAGCTGTTCAGCCTCATAGGCCAGCGGCCAGTCAAATGCCGGCTCCTTGGCTGCATCAGAAGAGGGTTGGGGCGAGTGGGGCAAAGCAGACATAAATGTGTTTATGACATTAACCCATCCCTGCGATCAGGCAAAGCGATAACGCTCATCCCTCTGGCCTAATCAAGCCCGGATGACATGCACTCTCCGCTTGCGCTAGGGGTCAACTTGCCAACAGCTTGGCGGCGGCATGCCCCAGTTATACGATTTCAGTAATCTGACCCCTTCGCGCCATGTCTCCCCGCGGGATGGCATGGTCTCGGTCGGCCTCGAGGAGCAATACTTTGACCTCGGGCGACGCGCCTTGGAGTTGATCCATTTCTCGGCCCAACTCTGTGACAAACCCCACTACCCGGAGATTCTGGACCTGCCCTGCGGACATGGCCGGGTGACCCGGTGGTTGCGGGCCCAATATCATTACGCCCGCATCACGGCCTGTGATCTGGACCGGGAAGGGGTCGATTTTTGTGCGCAGGAATTTGGCGCAATCCCGGTTTACTCGCAACCCGACCTGTCCAAGGTTCCCTTCACCTCCCAGTTCGACTTGATCTGGGTCGGGTCGTTGCTCACGCACCTGCCCCAACCTCAATGGCTCGCAGCACTGGACGCCTTCATTCGCTGGACCAATGAGTGCGGCGTATTGGTCTTCAGTGTCCAGAGTCGGACAGTCGCGAGCTTGCTCATGCGGGGCCAAAAAAACATCGCCGAGAATATCGACAAACCCGCCCTGCTGGATGATTTCAGCCGCACCGGCTTTGCCTACCAGCGTTATTTCGAATGCAAACCCGGTGAAGACTACGGCCTGACCGTGACCTCACCGGAATGGCTCATGCGGGTGCTGCAGCGCTATCCCGACATCATCATGCGGGCCTATCTCGAGGAAGCCTGGGGCATGCAGGACGTCGTCATACTTTACAAAAAAGCCGGTCATTTTGAGCCCCTGCTGAGCGTGCCGGAGGAACCGTTGCCCAGAAAAACCAGTTCCCGGGGGAATTGGCTGACCTCGCTGCTGGGCCGCAAAGGCTAGCGCTTCACTCCGAAGCATTCCCACATCAGGATAGCCCCGGCGACGGAAACATTGAGCGATTCGACCGCGCCCGTGCCCGGGATCGTGACTTGCCGCGAGCAGGCAGCCGCGACCTTGGGCGCGATGCCTTGCTCCTCGTTGCCCAGCACCAGTGCAATGGCCGATTTGGCATCCTCTGCACCCCGCGGGCTGCCCCACCGGGTGGCGGCGGCCAGCACGGCATAACCGGCCGTGCGCAAGGCCCCGATCAATCCCGGCAAGTCCCGGGCGATCCAAACCGTCACCTGCTCCATTCCCCCTTCCGCGACCCGATACGCCGCGTCGTTGGGCCGGGCCGATTCCGGCGCATCCGCCAACACGATCTGGTTGACACCCAAATAGGCTGCCGTGCGCACCAGGGCCCCGAGATTGTGCGCATTGCCCACCCGATCGAGGATCAGCAACGGCTGTCGGCGGGCCGCCCAAAGTTTTATCTCGGCCGGACCGGGACGGCGCAAGGACGGCGCCACCACCACCGCGACGATGCCACCGTGATGAATTGAACCGGAAATCTTCGCCAATTCCGCCGGCTCCACGCAGCGATAGACCTTGCGGGTCGCCGCAAGGGCCTTGCACAGGGGACCGATTTTTTTCCCGGTGGGCTGGTCGAAAAACAGCCGCAGGATCGAGCCCGGGTCGCCATGAAAGCGTGCCCGCACCGCTGCCAATCCACAGATGGTAAGTTCCTTGGTCTTCAACGCAGCCCAGCCGAGCCGAATAACTGCGGTCACGCCAGCTTGGAAAACATCTGCTTTCCCCACCCTCGCAAACCCCTTCCTGAAAAGGTTGATCCGCAGGTAAAAAAAACGCCCGGCCGTAATTCAGCCGGGCGTGAATTGTTGCCCGCGACTCAGAAGCCTTCGAAGTGCTTGGGTTCGTCCGGGTCCTGATATCGCGTGGTGTAGGTCTTGTTGCTGGCCGCCAGCTTGAGGAACACATCGATGGGCACGATCTCAACCGGACCCTCCAGTTGTTTGGTCACCTCCACCAGGCTGTTCACATCATTGGATTCACGCACATGCACCAGCAGGAAATAGGGCCGCTTGGCGTTGAGTGAAATGAGCTCGTTCAAATCGTCCGCCACCGCATCCCGCGGCCGGCGCGGGTCGATGTAGTAATCATAGGATATCATCGGCCGGGTGTCGCGCAAATCGCGAGTGCGGGCCGGTCCATAACCGTTGATGAAACCGATTACGTCGGGAAAGGCCTCGTAGTAACGATCGACCGTTTCCTTGGTCAGGTCCGTGTTGCCCACGTTGCCGTCGGCCGCGGAATTGTCCATGATCTCCATGATACGCTCGTCGAGCAGGTTCATCATTTCATTCGCTTCCGCCATCAGCAGGGGGAAGCGGTCCGCCGGGATGTGATTGGGATACATATAGCCCGGACCGGAAAGCCCGCCGATGAAGTAATCGTTCGGCGTGGCCGATTCATGGAAATACTCCAGTGCCGCCGGGGAAAACTTCGACCAGTTCATCGTCACCTGCCAGCCGAAGGGCAGCTTGCCCCGCCCCGGCTTGGTCCACACGCCGATGCCGATCGAGTCCGATTGCACAAAGGCAAGGTAGACCTTGGGCTCGGCTGTGAGCTGGGCATCCCGCGCCACCCGGTGATTGTTGGTGAACTTGAAACCGGGGGTGAAGGTGAACTGGCAGTTGTAGCTCAGGTTGGGCAGATTGTGCAGACCCTCCATCTTGAGGCCGTAACTGGAGAGCAGGGTGGTATGCTGTTCCTCGGTGTCCTTGCCGTAGGGGTGCCAGCCGAAAACAATCGAGCCCGGAGTGAGTTCGGAAAAGATTTTCTTCTCCAGGGCGAGTTCGGCCGGATGCTCCGGGTTGGCCGAGAGATCGTGGAAAAACATCTTTTGGCGCACGCCCCAGTCAGCCATGCCCGGCATCATCACCGCCCCGCGGTGCCCGCCCATCAGCATGACCGATTCGTGCGTGCACTGCGCCCAATACTTGTCGTAGGCGTCCTGATAGATCTCGGCGTCGCTCTTGCCCGTGTAGCGTCCGCGCAAGTCGTCGAGCTGCTTCAGTCCGTGTTTTTCCACCAGGGGGATCAATTCCTCGGAAACGACGACGGCATCCTGCAACCCGGCGATCGTAAAGGCCACATTGAGCGAGGCTCCGACCGCCTTGTCCCAGATCACATAGCCCTTGGTGTATTGCGAAAACAAGGCCAGCGCTTCATCGGCGGTTTTCACCTCGGTGAAATTGATGTAATGCTTGCGCTGGTAGAACTCGAACAACGGTCCCGTGATCTCCCATTGAAATTCCGGCGGGTGCACGATGTAGAGCCGGGGTGCCGTGCGATTGGCCAAGCCTTGGAGGCTGATCAACATGGCCTTTTCGGGCAGTCCGCTGTCCTTGCGCCAATCGAGGTCAAAATTCATGACCCAGGCATTGGTGCCGTCATTCAGGCCTCGCGGCTGATCCGCGGCCCGGGTCAGAGGCGCGGTCAGCAAGCCCAACAGGCTGCAAAGCACGGTGATTCGTTTGAAAATATTCATTTGGCCGCCTCCTCCTTCACCCTGCGGAAATAATAGACCAGCGGTCGGTGCCGGCTGGAATGCAGTTCGATCAGGGTGAGGGTTTCACGACCTTCCCCAATGCGATATTCGCTGGTGATGCGCATCATCACGTCGCCCTGGGAAACCTCGACCGGGGTCATGCTTTCGGTGCGCAGCGTCCGGTCCCCATCGATCCATTCGGCCACGGAGTGAGTCACGCCACCCTTGGCCGGGTAAACCGCCATGTGGCGTTGCTCGATCCGGAAGAACCTGTCCGAAGCCACCTCCTTGGTGGTATCCACCACATTGGTGGCCTTGTATTTCGTGGCGCGCCATTGCATTTCGTGCGTGATCTGGATCTGCGAGCCCTCCTGGGCAATGACCAGGTCCATCATGTTCCAGCCATCGAGCGCCGAGCTCAGGGCCGGATCCATTCGCCAGCGGCCGGACAGTTCAGGATTTGCTGCTGCGGGGGTCAGTGTCCCCAAGGTCAAAAGACCTGCGAGAAGAGTTAATTTTGTTGCGGTCAGTTTCATGGAAAAATCAGGAGGTAATATCCGGCGACAGCTTCGCCGTGTCCACGCGTTTCCTCGATTTTCAGTCAATTATTCATTGATCGGATTTCAGCCCGCCACGGGAAATGTCCGGTTGTCACGACAATGACGCCCGGAGGCAGCCGGCGTTGGCCAGAACCATCATCGGCTGTAACCTTCGAATTTTTTCGGATCCTCGGGATCCTGGTAGCGTTTCAGAAAAGTCGGTTTGCTCGCGGCCAGTTTCATGAATGTGTCCACCGGCACGACCTCGACGGGACCTGCCAGATTTTTGATCACCTCCACCAGACTGTTCACATCGTTGGTTTCACGCACATGCACCAGCAGGAAATACGGCCGCTTGGCATTGAGCGACATCAGTTCGTTCAAATCCGCCGTCACCTCCTCGCGGGGACGCCTCGGATCGATGTAGTAGTCGTAGGAAATCATCGGAACACCGTTCCGCAGGTCGCGCGTCCGGGCCGGGCCGTAACCGTTGATGAACCCGATCACATTCGGGAAAGCCTCGTAGTAACGATCGACTGTTTCCTGGGTCAGGTCGGCGTTGCCCACGTTGCCGTCGGCCGCCGAGTTGTCGAGAATCTCAAAGACATTCTCGTCGAGCACCTCCATCTGTCGGACGGCTTCCTGCATGAGTCCGGCGAACCGGTCCGCCGGGATATGGTTGGGATACATGTAGGAGGGGCCGGAAAGCCCGCCGATGAAGTAATCCGCCGGCGTGGCCGACTCGTGAAAATATTCCAGGGCCGCCGGCGCAAACTCCAGCCAGCTGGGAATCGCGCCCCACGACAATTCCAGTCGTCCCCGGCCCGGTTTGGTCCACACCCCGAGGCCAATGCCGTCCGACTGCACGAAGGCGAGGTAGACCTTCTTGTCCGCGATGAGTGGCGTGTCCGGCTTCACGTGGTGCTGGTTGGTGAACTTGAAGCCCGGGGTGAAGGTGAACTGGCAGTTGAAGCTGTGATTTGGCAGGCTCTGCAGGCCGTCCATCCGGAGCCCATAGGTCGAGGTGAGCGTGGTGTGTTGCTCCTCGGTGTCCTTCGCATAGGAGTGCCAGCCAAAGACAAATGCCCCCGGATTCATCTCGGAGAAAAACTCCTTTTCCAGCGCCACTTCATCGGGATGTTCCGGATTGGCCGAAAGGTCGTGGAAAAACATCCGCTGGCGCACGCCCCAGTCGGCCATGCCGGGAATCCGGATGTCGCCGGAATGCCCGCCCATGAGCATCAGCATGTCGTGGTTGCAGCGCGACCAGTAGCGCGCCTTGGCCTCGGCGTAAATTTGCGCATCGGTCATGCCGGTGTAACGGCCCCGCAGGTCATCGATCTGTTTCAGGCCGTGCTTCACCACCATCGGGATCAGCGCCGGGGTGACAATTACCCCATCCTCCAAACCGGCAATGGTGTAAGCCACGTTCATCGTCGGCATCACGGCCGGATCCCAAACGACATACCCCTTGGCGCAGGACCCAAACAATTCCAGCGCCTCGTCGGCCGTCTGGATCTCGGTGAATTTCACGCCGTGCTTGCGCGTGTAAAAATCGGCCAACGGGCCGGTGATCTCCCACGGATAATCGGCCGCGTGGATGAGATAGAGCTGCGGAGCCGTGCGATTGGCCAGCCCCTGCAGGCCGATCAACATCGCCTTCTCGGGCAGGGTGCCGTCAATCCGCCAGTCGCTGTCGAAATGCATGACCCATGCTTCCCGCCCGTCATTGGCCGGATCAGCTGGCTGGGAAGCTGCTTGGGTCTGGGCGGAAAATCCACCGGCAAGGACTGCCAGCAGGCGGAAAATAAGATGTTGGAATTTCATGATTTTTCCTCCCCGGAAATTCGGTGGAACACATAAACCAGCGGGCGATCACGACTGGAGTGCAATTCGATCAGCGTGAGATTTTGGCCGCTTTCATCGACGCGGTATTCGCTGTAGATGCGCATGGTGACATTGCCCTGTGAAACCTCCACCGGTGTTTCGACTTCCAAACGCAACGTGGCGCCACCGTCGATCCAAGTGGCGGTGGAGTGCGTCTGACCGCCCTTGGCGGGGTAAACCGCCATGTGCCGCTGTTCGACCCGGAAGTAATCCTGCTGGTCGACTGCACGGGCCGTGTCATAGGTGTTGGTCGCGGTAAAGGTTGTGGTGCGCCATTCCATGCGGTGGGTGAGCAGCACTTGGGTGCCTTGCCGGGCGATGACCAGATCCATGGCATTCCACCCGTCAAGGGCTGAACTACGGGCGGTATCCAGTCGCCAGTGACCGGAAAACTCCGGGCCGGCGGCTACAGCCGCCAACGGCACACAGAGAAGCAACAACACCAAACGCAGCAATTTAGGATTCATGGCAGTTCAGGGTGACTCTCATTTCAACGCCGGGGTCGACGGAAACACTAGGTTTAAACGCGTGAAAATTCAGCCCGACGACGTTATCACTTTACCTACGAGGGTGAATTCCTCGCGGTCATGATAGAGGTGCCGGATGCGCGTTCCGGGCGCAAAGCGCCTGAGCGGTGAATCCGCCGCCCGCAGTTCCTGCAACAGGGCCAACGCGTCCACGCGACCAAATTTTAGATTCACCACAAACTGCCGGCACCACCCGTTCGCCAGCCACGGCTCGATCAGGTGCCGCAACACGTGATGTGGCTCTTCCACCAGATCACAAAACAACCAGTCGTAGGTAGTGCCCGCGGTGGGGGTAAAGCCAAAGGCGTCCAAATGCCGGTGCTCGATCAGGGGGTGATCCAACGCCCCGCCCTTGAGCGGACCATTGTCGAGGGCGAGCACCCGGGCACCATGCCGGGCCGCACTGTAGCTCCAGCCGCCCGGGGCCGCACCGAGGTCCACCACGGTTTCACCGGCTGCCGGCTCCTGTCCCAGCACCACGTAACCTTCCTCGACCTTCAGATAACTGCGCGACGGCGCCTGGGCATCGTCCGCCATGCGCCGCTGGCCATTGATCGAGGCCCGGCGGGCCACCTGCGCGCAGCCGAAATCGGTAAACCACACGAACAGGCCGGTGGCCTCGCCCACCCCCCGGGGCACATCGGCCACGGCCAGTTTGGCGACGCGGGAGAACCGCTTCCGCAACAATTCATGCACGGTTTTTTCCACGGCACCGACCCGACGACCCAGGCCGACCAGCTCCGCCGGCCCGGCAAAGACCAAGGGCCAGGGCGCGTCAATTCGCTGACCCTGAATGCCCTTGAGAAAGACATCCGCCACCTGTTGCGCCAGCGCATTGACCGATTCGCCGCGCACCTCAGTGGTCCCATGCAACACCAGATGGGCGAAGGCCAATTCCACCGGGGCTCCCTCCGCCAATACCCAGCCGGGACCCTGCGCGGAGGGAACCGCCCCACCCACTACCAGTTCGCGGGCGAGCATGGTTTCAAAACCGGCCTGGCAGGTGATCAACATCCAACGACCGTGGCGGATCTGCCACGGCCGCGTCCATCCCAAACCTACGGGCGGTCAAACCACCACCCAAACTCCACTTTTATTCCGGACAGCACCAATGAACTTTGTAGGCCCTGTGACAGGAAGTAACATCCAGACTACTATCAACCGTAACTGGATTGTGTAATTCCGAATATATTATTTTCATACCACGAAACTCACTCGTGCACCCTATCAGTTGAGGTCACGCACAATACATTCATGGCAATGCATCTGAGCATTCAGATACTTCTGGGATTGGTCCTCTGCGGTTTACCCCAAACCCGGGCCCACGCGTCACCATCCGGTTCCAGGGTGTTGCCCGTTGGGTTTACTGGGCATTCGCTGGCCATGATCACGGACCAACCAGCCCGACCTTCCACGCCGGACGTAAATCCCGTGAGCCAGGAGGCTGAGATCATAACGCTGCCACCTTACGAAGTGGAAGTTGATCGCGGCAAATCATGGCGCTATGCTAGGATTGGCGCCATCGAGGCATTGGCCCGCACCCCGGATGACATCACCGTGGCAGTCGTGGACCGGTATCAGCGACTGATGCACATGCTGGATTTCATCCTGCCCCCCCGCTTTCGCCCCTCTTACGACGTGCCCACCACCTTGATCATTGAGGATGCCGTGACAGAGCCTCTGGTGGTGCAGGAGTTGACCGCTACGTTGAAGCTACGCATCACGAATGTCACGGGGGATACTGCCGTCCGCTTCATGCCCAATTTCAATTTTCGGGATGATGACACCGAACTGCTCTACATGGTGCTGGATCCGTATGTCCAGACCTCGAATGTGATCACGCTGTCAGCCTCCTACTTGGGCTTTCTGCTCGATTCCAACCACCCTCCGCTACCCTCCTGGTTCATCGACGGCTTGCTGCAATTGCAGGATACGCTGATGCTGCCGGTGCCCCCAGCCACGCGCCAGATCACCTTTGCTTCAGACCCACGCATCTTTCTGGATCCCAAGCACCCTTATGACGAAGTGACGGTGTTGCCCTTTGTCTGGGGAAACAAGAAGTCGACGGACGAGATCATTGCCATGGTCAAGCGGGAGGCCCGAATTTCGGGGCGCCCCTTGCTCCCCGATTCGTTTGCCCTCACGCCCCTGGAAAAGTTGCTGAACCCCCGGACCTTCACTGCCTTCACCGGGGAGGAACAAACCCTGGCCACACTCCAGAGCGCATTGTTTTTGCGCTGGATTTTAGATCCACACCCCGTGATGCCGGATCCGGATCAGATTCTACGGCCGGGGGGAAAACCGGATGCCGAGGCATTGTGGCGCTTTCTGGATCGGGTGACGCAGGAGGGATTTTCGGATAAACTGTTTGTGGAGTGCTTCGCTTGGTCTCCAGCAGAAGTGGATGTGATGCTGCGCTTTTATCTGCCCTATGCCTGCCTCGGTCGGGGCGAGTTCCGCATTGGTTCCGATGAAATGGTGCACCCACTGAACGAACTGCCCCTGCATGATGCCACCCCAGCAGAGTTGGCCAGATTGAAGGGGCGGCTCAATCGCCTCAGCATCCGCTACGTGCGACAGCACTATCCTGAAGTGTTGTCTTCCTATCTTGAACAGGCCCGGCGCAATCACCGGCGAGCGGTTGAGTCAGCCCAGAGTGATCCTGTGCAGTTGGCCGAGTTGGGCTTGGCCGAGGTGGATGCCGGCAATGATGCCACTGCCCTGCCCCTGCTTGTGGCTGCCGTGCAAGGGAAAGTGGTGCATCCTCGAGCCTATTACGAGTTGTCACGCATTGAAATGGTCCGCCTGCGGGAAAAGGACCCAGACTTGAAAACCGTGGGTTCGGAGCTGGATGACATCGCCCAACAGTTGACGACCGGGTTGGGACAAAAACCTGCGTTGGCTCAGGCTTACAAGCTCCTCCTTGAATTGTGGTTGCGTAAAATGGCGCGACTCACCGCAGCCCAGGTGGCGTTGCTGGATGAAGGCGCCCGCCGCTTCCCGGAACAGTTTCGTATCATCTATGCGGCCGTGCTCCTGCAGACCGCGCAGGGTGACGTGAAATCAGCCGAGCGGCTCGGCACACTGGGCATGCGTTGGCTCACCGATCAAACTGAACGGGACAAACTGGGTCGTCTGATGGAAACGCTCCACTCATCAAAACCATGAAGATTAAACCGGATCTCAAATGCACCCTCGGGGGGAGCATGCTCTGTCTTGCCTTTTTCGCGGGTGGTTGCGGAACCACTCCGCAGGCCAGCCGCATTGCCGCGCACCCGGAAACCTTTGCCCAACTGACGCCTGCCGTGCAACAGGAGGTGTCGCGTGGTTCCATCGCCAAGGGGTTTACCCCGGCCATGGTTTTTCTGGCACTGGGTCGACCCGACGAGGTTGAAACCGCAGCGGATGGCCGGAGTTTTGTCTGGATCTACCGGAATTTTTACCCGTCGCCCGCCGTCAACTCCGAGTCGCTCTACTACATCCCGGAACTCGACCCGATTCAGGAGGCGATTGAGATGTTTCTCAACAACCAGTCCAAGTTTGATCAGTTGTCCAAACCCGACCAAGACCGTAAACAACCCGGGGAAACTTGGCAGGACTATGCCAAGTCGCACCAGGGGTCCGAGGCCCTGCTCAATGCCCAGGAAACCCGGACTTACAACAATCGCAACTCCCGTAGGTTTCAAAATGAGGCCCCGGAGGTGGTCTCCATGCGGCTCGATGTCCGTTTCATCAACCAAGTCGTGAGTGACGCCGTGATCAATGAAACGGACTCTGCCTTTTCTCCACCACCCACCAAGACAGGCGAACCTCAATAATTGCCGCGTCATGAATCGTTTCCCCTTGATCAATCCAGGCCTTGGCTTGGTCGCGCTGCTGACCGGCATTTTCGCAGCGACCGTTTCGGCCAACCCGCCGCCGGAAACCAGTGGTGAAGCGCCGGTGCCCATGGACCCTTACTCGGTCAGCGCCTTGTTTCCCGCCATTGAAGTCCGCTTTGTTTTGACCGGGCAAAACCTCACCGATCCAACCAACGACAAAATCGTAAAGGCCTATATTTCTGCGGTCGTGCAACGCAGTGCGGAAAGTGGACCGGAACTGTTGACCGGAGACAGTATTGCGGCGCTGAACGGAGAGCCGTTCAAGGGCAAGACCTTGATCGAAGTGGCCGCCATGCTCCGCCAAGCCCGTTCCCAAGGGATTCCCAAATGGAGCCTGCAGCGTGGCTGGCAGACCATCGAGGTGCCGTTTGACGGAGACTGGCTGGTGCCTTTGCCGGGACTGAAGCGTTGAGGTTATTCGCGCTTGGCTTGGATTGAAGCCATCAGACCAGTTCGCAGGCGCCGCCGGCGCAGGCCGGTGCCGCCTTCAAGTCCGTCTCGTCCGTGGCCTCGCGCATCTGGGTGTAATCCACCCGGTGTGGCCGGAGGAGATTCCACTTGTGCACGTCGGCCTCCACCGTGACTTCCTCGCGGGGCGCTTGGGCGTAGGCCTTGTCGCCCGCATCCTGCAAAAGGGATATCCCCGTGAAAAACCGGCGGTTGCTCCAGATGAAATCCGCCACCTGGTCCCATTCATCCGGATGCACGGTGCAGGTGTTGGATACATTGTGATGCAGGTCGGGAGAGCGCGACTGCGGGTCGCCGCCGGCGATGACCCAGTATTGCTGCACCAGCTTGACCAGCTCCAAAAACTGCACCGCGTTGAGGTCCTTGCGCAGGATGGCCTTTTTCGGCGCCTCGATGGGAAAGATGATCACGTCATCCGTGTCGGGATTGTAGACCGAAACCTCGGTCATCTGCGGATTGGCCGCTTTGAAGAAACGGTAGACCGGTTCCATGCGGTTGGCCTGCACCCGGCGGAAATAGCGCCGCGCATGGTGCGGATGGATCCCGGAAGCGGCGTTCAGGATCAACGAGGCCGTGCCCTCGGGTTTGCAGGTGCAAATCTTGGCGGCGGAACGGATGCCGATCAATTCGGCCATGAGCCGGTTTGCCGCCCGACAAAGATCAGCCCCTTGCTTGAGCACCTCCTGATCGAAGAGCACGCCCGGATTGTCCATGAAGCCACAGATGGAAACGCCGAGCAACGCATCGTGCTCGTTGAGCAGGCGGGTGACCGCCCCAAGGTAGGGCATGTCGGTGTAGGCGGCCTGCAACGTGCCAATGGCCGTCGCCGCCAGACAAGCCTGGTAAAAGGCCGCGGCACTGCCGGCCGCGTGACCATTGATCGTGGTGAGGTTGCAATGTTGAAAACCCGAGAGGCGCGTGGTGCCCGGCAGGTCCCCCTTGTAACCGTAACGGAAAAGGGCTGACTGCTCCTCCGCGGAAAGTTCCCAGTCCACCACGGGCAGGAGACTTATCTCGGCGCAGGGATTGCAGCCGGCCTCGGGGTTGTCGCAAAAATAGAAACCCGGTTCACCGAACTCCTTCTGGGCCTTGAACAGTTTGCGGAAATGCTCCTCGTTGCGATCCCCCCGGGGCAGCACGGCCGAGTTGTTGGACGCCGAGCGGTGCGGATTCTGCTCGAACCAGTTGCCCGTCTTCGCGTTCATCATCTCCTCGTCGCTGGGCGAAAACAGGCAGATCGTCGCCGAGCGTCGGATGCCACCGGCCAGCACCGCCTTGGCGATGAACATGCAAATGTCGTAAACCTCGATTGGCCGCAGTGAACGGCCCGCCGCACCCTCGAGGATGTGTTCCACCCGGTTGAGGGCCTTTTTCAAAGGCAGGTGGCCCGGTGCCTTGCCGCCCGAGGTCTTGAGAGGAGCTCCCTTGGCCCGGATAACCGAGTAGTCAAATTCAACCTTGCGCCCTTCCAGAAAGGAGACGAAGAGCGCGTGCAGGGAGTCCGCCCAGCCTTCGATCGTGTCCTGCACATGGAAATGCGTGACCGGCAGATCATGCTCGGGACTCCGGGCCGGCAGCGCCGGCAACAGGGCAATATGGTGCTTCTGCACCGAAAAACCCACACCGCAGCCGCTGAGCAGCAGGTAGAAATATTCACGGAAAAACTCGAGGCGATCGACGTTCGAGAAACTGCAATTGAACATCCGGCTGTGGTTCTTGAGGATGGCTTCGCCGCCAAATTGCATGGAACGCATGCTGGGCAAAACCTTCTTGGCGGCCACCATGGCAAAGGCGTCGCGGATGATGGTCTCGAGATCGGACCCCGCCCAGGTCTCGGCCAGCAAATCCGCCTTGGCGCCGGCCAGTTCCCGCACCAGCGCAGGTAGCTGGGCGGGAATCTTTCGGGCCAGTTTTTCGGCGAAAAACTGCAGGTGCATGTCACGCACGCGCTCCACCCCCTCGGTGAAAATCTCGCGCCGGCCCAACTCCGGCTGGTAACGCGCATACTTCGCCATCGCGATGTAGTCCGCCAGGCCATTGTTGGCATACTGGGTCAGGCGGCGTTCCGAACGACGAGCCCGGTAAAGCATGTAGGCACGGGCCACTTCCCAGTGACTCCCCCCGGCAATGGCTTTTTCCACCGCATCCTGGACTTGCTCGATGCTGGGGTGTTTGCCGTCACGATAGTAGAGTTCGAGCATCTGGGACACGGCGGTGGCAATGCGCGTGACCTCCGCAAAGTCGGCGCTCTCCAAGCCATAGCAGGCAAGCGCATCGTCCCGGTAGGTGTTCGCCGCGTTGTCGGTGCGCACTTCATGAAAGGCGAGGGCGATGGCGCGGGTGACTTTGTTGAGATCAAAACGCACGCGGGTGCCGTCACGCTTGAGCACCAAACGATCCGCCGCCGGGATGGCGCGACTGAGCAGGCGCACGACCTTGGGTTCAAGCGGCGCGGGCACAAGGGATGAGGGGGTTTCGATTTCGGTTTCAGACAAAACAGTGGAATTCATGGCGATAAGTGGGGGCAAGGAACCTGCGGGGGGGGAGCAGGTTCAGGCGACCGGCAACAACTCCGGCCTGCCCCGCGACGCGGTGATCGTGGCGGTGTTGGCTGGTTGGCGATCCGGTGACATGGGTAAAACAGGGACGCAGAATGCAAGTAAGGTCGCCTTTGACCCACGATACACTTCCGCGCCCGACCACTACTGGTAGTGGTTCCCGCGGCGTCAATCAACTACCGATTGTGGTGAAAAGAAATTACCTGAAGTAATGACTCTTCTCAGTGTAATAATAAATCAACCCGGACAGCACGCCCATGGCGCCAACCGGCCCCGCCAAGAAATGCACACCCGCATCGAACAAAATCTGCGTCGCTCGCCTACAGCCGGTGCAGATGAAAGCCCCCGTCCACGTCGAAGCAGGCACCCGTGGAAAAGGGGAAGCGATCCTCGGCAATTGCCCGCACCGCCCGACCGATGTCCTCGGGTTTGCCCCAGCGCTTGATCGGGGTGATGCCGGGTTGGTCTTGGATGATCAGCTTGTCGTATTTTTCCTTCACCCCGCCGGTCATGTCGGTGGCTATCACCCCGGGGCGAATCTCGTAAACATTGATGCCGTCGTGGCCGAGCCGGTCGGCAAAAAGTTTGGTCATCATCGCCAGCCCCGCCTTGACCATGCAATAGTCACCCCGGTTGGTGGAGGCTGTGTAGACGGAAATGGAGGTGATGTTGACAATGCGGCCCCGGAATCCCTCGGCATCCTGCCCCTGCTGCAACATCTGCTTGGCGGCAAGTTGGGTCAGAAAAAACGGCCCCTTCAGGTTGATGGCAAAGAGCCGGTCAAAACTTTCCTCCCCGGCGTCGAGCACATCGGCGCGCACATTGGGAGCCACGCCGGCATTATTCACCAAAAGGTCGAGCCGGCCGAAATTCGCCACCGTCTCGGCGATCAACCGCGCGCGGTCCGCGGCCACGGCCACATCACCCTGCACGATGAAGCCGTCACTGCCGGCTTCCTGCACGAGCTTGAGCGCCTCGGCCGCCGCCGCGGCATTGCCGGCGTAGTTGATCGCCACGCGGTAACCCGCACGGGCCAGTTCGATCGCGATACCGCGGCCAATGCCGCGCGATGCTCCGGTTACAAGGGCTGATTTTTGGGCCATAGGGTTAGGAGACAAAGCGAGCCGCCCCCACCATTCAAAACAAATTGCACGATCCCGCGCATCCTCCGGTCGATCACGTTGCCTCGGTCCGCCGGTAGCGCAACAGGTCCCGCGGGGCGACCCCATGCACGGACTTGAAGCAGCGGGAAAAATGGAAGGGATCGCTAAAGCCCACCCGCTGCGCGACCTCTTTCACCATGCCGCCGTTCTCCACCAGATCCTCGGCCGCCAGCGTCATCTTGCGCTGCAGGAGATAGCGGTAGGGACTGCAGTCATGAAACCGCCGGAACAAGCGGCAAACACTCGAGACTTCCATGGTCGCGGCTGATGCAATCTCCTCCAACGTGGTCATGCGCCGGGCACGTTCGTCGATCAGTGCCTTGCAACGCAAATAACGTTCACGGGCCGGATCGTCACGGCGGGGGCCGTGGGCGATGTGTTCCTCCACCTTCAGGAGCAGGAGTTCCAGTCGCACCGCACTGACAGAGCGGGCCAGCCGACCGGGCCGTTGGCCCTCGTGGATGAGTTCCTCAAACAAGCCGCGCATTTCCGCATGGGTGGCCAGCACCCGCACCTGCCCCGGAGTCACCCCGGCCCGGGCCAGACGTTGCGTTGCCCCCTGCCCCGTCAGGCAGACAAAATATTTCACCATGGTCCGGGCCGGATCCGTGCGAATCACGCAATGGGTTTTGCGGTCGTAGGCAAAAACCGCCCCGGCCGCCAAGGGATGCCGCGTCCCATCCAACTCCACCCAACCCGCCCCCTCCGCCACATACTCCAGTCCGGCATAGGCGTAGCTTTCACGGTCCACGGCGTAATCCGGGTTGCAGTGTTCCCGGCCGCCAAGGGCCGGGGCAAGTGGCCCGCCGCGGGCGGGTGCCAGGTTGAGAAAGAAATAACGCGTGCCCGTGACCTGCTGGGATAGGAGGGTGCGACGATTATTATTGCCGATATTATCCATGTGTTTTCGCAAACTATCCATTCCGATCCGGTATGTTTCAGTGCATAATGGCGAATCCATAACTTTCGGCCACTTAAAACCGAGAGCCGATATTATCTAGCCCCACCATGAAAACCACCGCAAAAAAAACCATTCTGCTGATCGCCAACGGCGATTTGCGCCAATCCGCCAACGAGGCCACCTGGGGATTCCAAAAGGCCATGGAACGCCAGCTCACCGCCGCCGTGGCCAAGCTAGGCTACCAGCTGGTGCGCGCACACCCCTACAAGCCCAAATTGAAGCACGGTTTCATCGGCTCGCAAAAGGAAGGCATGGAGATTTTTGCCCACATCGACCCCACCACCCCGATCATCGTGGCCGAGGCCGTCTGGCAGTATTCACATCATATTCTGCATGGGTTGATCTCGCATCAGGCCCCGATTCTCACCATCGCCAATTGGTCGGGCAGTGCCCCCGGGTTGGTGGGCATGCTCAACCTCAACGGGTCGCTGACCAAGGCCGGGGTCAAGTATTCCACCCTCTGGAGCCGGGATTTCACCGACGACTTTTTCCTCAGTAATCTCGCCGGCTGGCTCCAGACCGGAGTCGTCAAGCACGCCACCTCGCACGTCAAGACACTCGCCCGTTGCACGGTGCCGGCGAAGGCCCGGACCATTGCGAAAAAAGTCGCCGAAGATCTGCGCCGCCGCAAGTCCATCATGGGGGTCTTCGACGAGGGTTGCATGGGCATGTATAATGCGATCATTCCCGACGAGTTGCTCTTCCAGTGTGGGGTCTACAAGGAGCGCCTCTCCCAATCCGCGCTTTATTACGGCGCCACGCAGGTCAGCGATGCCGAGGGGCGCGCGGTCTTCGACTGGCTCAAGGCCAAGGGCATGAAGTTTCACTTTGGCACCGACCCGGAAAATGAACTCACCGAGGAACAGGTGCTCTGGCAGTGCAAGACCTACGTGGCCGCCCTGCGCATCGCCGACGAGTTCGGGTGTGAAACCATCGGCATCCAGTATCAACAGGGCCTCAAGGATCTGCTGCCCGCCTCCGACCTGGTCGAGGGCATCCTCAACAACTCGGATCGTCCGCCGGTCACCAACGCCCAGGGCAAGGTCATCCGCCGGGGCGAACCGCTCACCCACTTCAACGAGGTGGACGAATGTGCCGGACTCGACGGCCTGCTGACCAACCGGGTGCACAAACTCCTCGGTCAACCGGTCGAGAACACCCTGCACGATTTGCGCTGGGGGGACTATGATCAAAGCGGCACCACCGACGCCTACGTGTGGGTTTTCCTCATCTCCGGCAGCGCCCCGCCGGCCCATCACGTCGATGGTTACAAGGGCACTGACTCGATGCGACAACCCAAGATGTATTTCCGGCTCGGTGGAGGCACCGTGCGCGGCATCGCCAAACCCGGCGAGATCGTATGGAGCCGCATCTTTGTCGAGGGCGGCAAGCTCAAGATGGATCTGGGCCGCCCCAAGGCCACCGCCGTGCCGGCCGCCGAGACCGAGCGCCGCTGGAAGGAAACCACCGAGCAATG
>JAIPJW010000193.1 GCA_021734075.1 Cephaloticoccus sp. | reverse complement strand
AGCCCGTCATCCAACTGAGAAAAGAGGGATCCCAGCGGGTGGTATGCGCCAGACACATGGCATAGCGGGCGGCCAGCCGGCCCAACCGCTTGTCGCGAAACAGCACCGCAGCCTGCGCCGCATGGGCGCCGTGGGTCAGCAGATGCTTGCCGGTGTCGCGCACGCGATTGAAGCGCCGGTCATTCCAGAAATTCACATACTCCGACATGCTTTGTTCCGGCACGTTGGCGTCCGCGTCCGCGGCCATCTGGCTTAGGGGCGAGGCCGGGGGACCGCCGGCCTTGGCCAGGGACTTGCGGGCCTCCGCCAGTTCCGCCGCGGTGAGGTGCAAGCCGTAGGTCGGTTCAAAACTGGGTTCAAAATTCTCCGGCTGCAGGTAGTCGTCCCAGTTTTTCTCAAAGCGGGCAAACTGCCGCAGGTAGCGCAGGAGGCTAGCCCCGTGCTGCAGGGCGATCCAATTGAACCAACCGCAGGCCGGTTGCGGCGTGAGCACGGGATCAGCATACAATTCGATGGTCAGGCCCAGCAGTTTGCCCGCGCCGTAAAGTGAGAGCAGCAATTCGCGTTTATTGGCTTCAAAAGGCACCCCCACGTTGCGTCGTTCGCCGGCATCCGTTTCGGCTTTCAGAATCACCTTTACCCCCGGCGGCGCGGCGATGGAGACAATCAGTCCGTCAAAGTCCGCACAATTGAGGTCAAACCGGCGGCTCATTTTCAACGCCGGCAAGGCGGAATCCTCCGGCGGATGCTGCCAGTCGAATTGGGCCCACGCCCACTTTTGCACCACCGTCAGGCCATCGGCCCCGTCCTCATGGATGGTCCATTGCGGCAGGCCGCTCAGGGTTTCGTCAAAGAAGGCTTCGATAACCGTTTCAGCCGCATTGATCGGGGTGGGTTTCATAAGGGATAACCCGGGCATGGTGGCCGAATTGCGGTGCGTGTCAGTGCTTTTCAACAGGGACCGGGCATGAAAGGGTGAGGCATGCCCTCTTCTTCCCGGCCGGCAGTGCAACGATCAGTTTGGATCTTTGCCCTGCTCTATTTCAGCGAGGGGGCACCGATCGGTTTTCTCTGGTGGGCGATGCCGACCTTGCTGCGGGCCGAAGGGGTGGCGGTGGAGCGGATCACGATGCTGACGGCGTTGTTGGTGTTACCGTGGACGGGGAAGTTTCTTTGGGCCCCCCTGGTGGATGCGATGCGCAGTGTCCGTTGGGGTTTTCGCCATTGGGCCATCTCGGCGCAATTGGCGATGGGGGCCTGCCTGGTGCCCTTGCTGTGGTTTGATCCCGCTGAACACCTGAGCATCTGGATCACGTTCCTGTTTGCCCACGCCTTTTTTGCGGCGACCCAGGATGTGGCAATCGATGCCCTGGCGGTGACCACCACCGCGCCCGAGCAACGCGGCTGGTTGAATGGGGCGATGCAGGCAGGCATGCTGCTGGGCCGAAGTCTGTTCGGCGGTGGCGCGATTCTCCTCGCCCATCACTTTGGCTGGCACGCGGTGTTGCTCGCCTTGTTGCTGGCCATCTGGTGCTCGGTGCTTTTTTTGTGGAACGCGGCGCTGGGCTCCGAACCGGTGGCGTTGCACGAATCGGCCCGGGTGCAGTTTGCGCATTCAATCCGCTCGGCCATTGCCTCGCGCAATACCTGGATGGGGCTGGGTTTCGCGCTGACGGCCGGCGCCGGGTTCGAGGCGCTGGGCGCCCTGGCCGGGCCGTTTTTGGTGGACGCCGGAGTCGCGGTGGATGTGACCGGGGTTTTCTTTGGCCTGCCGGTGGTGATGGCGATGTTGGTGGGGGGATTGGCCGGAGGGAAATTAGCCGACCGGGGAGACCGTCGCCGCACGGTGGCAAGTTATCTCGGCTTGCTCTGTCTGCTGGTGGCGTCGGTGGGGGTGGCTTATCTGACGGGGTTGCCCAGTCCCGTGCTGATGGGGCTGATGGTCCTCGTCTACATTGCGATCGGATTGTTCACCGCCGCGTCCTACGCCCTGTTCATGGATTTGACGGATCCACGGCTGGGGGCGACCCAGTTCAGCACCTTCATGGCCGCGACCAACGGTTGCGAAGCGTGGGCGGCGTGGACCGGCGGTCGGATCGTGGGCACTTTGGGTTATGGCGCGGCGTTTCTGATCATGCCGGTGATTGCACTCACCGGATTGTTTTTTCTGCGGAGTCTGACGAAAAACGCATCAAAGTGAACGAGGGTTGAATCGACGCCGTAATCTGGGTAGACTCCAACCATGATCATCGACGTTCACACCCACCTCAATAATTACGACGAGACCAAGGAGGTGCCTTTGGCGGAAAGGTTGGCGCAACTGCAGGAGTCGATGGCGTTTAGCAAAGTCGACGCCGCGATGATCCTCACTTCCTACACCGTCAATGCCCACCGGCCCTCCACCCGCGAGGTGGTGGAACTCACCCAGGATATCGACTCCCTGCACGTGGTGGCGGGAATCAGTTTTCTAAACTACCGGGAACGCGATTTGCGGGAGTTGAGCGATTATCTGAAGGCCGGCCTGGTCAAGGGGCTGAAACTTTACCCCGGTTATGAACCCTTTTACCCGCATGATTCACGCTGCCGGGTGCTCTACGACCTGGCCCTGGAATTCGATGTGCCGGTGATGGTGCACACGGGCGACACCTACACGCCCAAAGGCAAGGTGCGCTATGCCCACCCACTGCATCTCGATGATGTGGCGGTGGATTTCCCGGACCTGAAACTGGTCATTTGTCACGTGGGCAACCCCTGGATTCGTGACTGCATGGAGGTGGTTTACAAAAACAAGAATGTGCATGCCGACATCTCCGGCCTGGTGCTCGGCGATTTCACGGAACGGTTTGAAACCTTCATGGTGGGCCAGCTGAAGGAGATGATCCTTTACGCCGGTGATCCGCATTACCTGCTCTACGGCACCGATTGGCCCATCTGCCGGATGCGCACTTATTTGAAATTTGTGCGCGGTTTGGGCCTGCCGCCGGAGCACGAGGAACAGATCCTCTGGAAGAATACCAACCGGTTGTTCAAGTTGGGCCTGAAAGCGACGTGATCGGGGACCGGTTGACCTTTGCCGCAAGGCCGGTAGGGTTGTGTTCCATGAGTAAATCCAAGGCGGCCATGAAAGTGCGCGTCCGTCGCGCCACGAAAACCGACATCCCTGAATTGGTGCGGTTGAATCACGCGGCCTATCCGGTGCTGGCCAATGAGAACGTGGTTTGGGGCGAGGCGCATTTGCTCAGTCATTTGCACATTTTCCCCCAGGGACAACTGGTCGCCGAGTTTGAAGGCCGGTTGGTGGGAGCGGTTTCAACGCTGATCGTCAACCTTGGTTCGAATCCCCTGCGGCACCACACCTGGGCGGGCATCACCGACAGCGGCTATTTCTCGAGTCATGATCCGCAGGGCGATACGCTCTACGGCGCCGATATTTATGTGCACCCCGAATCGCGGGGTCTGGGGGTCGGCGCGGCGCTCTATGCGGCGCGTCGCCAACTGTGCAAAAAACTGAATTTGCGCCGGATTCTCGCGGGGGGCCGACTGTGGAATTATTCCGAGCATGCCGACAAGATGTCCCCTCACGAATATGCCCAGCGCGTGGTGGCAGGTGAATTTCGTGACCTCGTGCTGAGCTTCCAGTTGCGCGAGGGCTTTGAATTCCGTGGCGTGATGGCCAATTACCTGCGCGACCCCAAGAGCCACAACTATTCGAGCCAGATCGAATGGCTCAACCCGGACTATCGGGAGGCTCCTCCGTTGGGCGATCGCAAGGCCCGCATCGCTTGCGTGCAGTATCAGATGCGCAAGGTGAGTTCGTTCGCGGACTTTGCCCGCCAGGTGACCTACTTTGTCGAGGTGGCCGTGGACTATGCAGCGGACTTCATTCTGCTGCCCGAATTGTTCACCGTGCAGCTGCTCTCCGCGACCAACACGCTTTCGCCCCAGGAAGGCATGCGCAAACTTTCGGAATTCACCCCCAAGCTGAACACGTTGTTGCGCAAGCTCGCGATGAAGCACGGCACCACCATCATCGGTGGCGGCCATCCGACCAAGGTCGGCAAGGAATTGCACAACATCGCCACCGTATATCTGCCCAACGGCGAGGCCGTCCAGCAGCCCAAGCTCCACATCACCCCCAATGAACGGCATTGGTGGGGCATCACCGGGGGTTCCACCCTGCAAACCGTGGACACCCCGGTGGCCAAGATCGGCGTGCTGATCTGCTACGACATCGAGTTTCCCGAAGCGGCCCGTCACTTGGCCGATTTGGGGGCGGAAATCATCTTTGTCCCCTTCTGCACCGACAATCTCCAGAGCTACCTGCGCGTGCGCTATTGTGCGGCCGCCCGGGCGATCGAAAACCAGGTCTATGTGGCCCTCGCCGGCAATGTCGGCAATCTGCCGGATGTGCCCAACATGGACGTCCAGCATGGCCAAGCCGCGGTGCTGACGCCGTCCGACTTCGCCTTTGCCCGCAACGGCATAGCAGCCGAGGCCGACAGCAACGAGGAAACGGTCCTGATCTGTGACGTTGACCTCGACGAATTGAAAAAGGCGCAGACGGCCGGCACGGTCACGCCGCGGCTCGATCGGCGCGGCGACTTGTTCCGGGTCGTGGCCACCATCGGCTCGGCCGAGCCGATCCAACATTTTGTCGAATCCGATGGTCCGTTGGGTGAGCAGCCCGAACTGACCAATTAAACTGGGGCCAAAGCGGTTTTTGTCTGCGCGTCCGGCTGGGTCCTTGGATTGGGGTAAGTCCCGATCCGGTCGGTCCCAGCAGGTGCAGGCAGCACGCCCCGGGGTGCGAAACCTGCGGTAAACGGGTCAACCCGCGGGGAATCGGGGAAATATTCATTTCTTTTCACTCGTGGGCTGCCCGCACTTGGTTAACAGCTCAGGGTGTTCGGTTGGGATTAGGCCCGACCCCTGCATGGAAAACCATCAACCCCAGTGAATATGCAACCTGTTCGTTTCGGCGTCATCGGCGCCGGTGTCATTGCCAGCCTCATTGTCTCCAAGCTCAAGCCCGACAGTCCACTGAAGGTGGTGGCCGTGGCGGACGTCAATCCGGAGGCCGCGGGAAAATTGGCTGCCGCCGCGGGCGCAGCCAAGGTTTTTACGGACTACCACCAGATGCTCGCCGATCCGGAGGTGGAGGCCGTTTACATCGCCACCCCTCCCTTTTTGCACCAGCCCATGACGATTGCGGCCCTGCGGGCGGGCAAGCATGTGTGCTGCGAAAAACCCTTTGTGCTCACGCGCCAGGAAGTGCTCGACATCATGGCGGTCAACCGCGAGTTCCCGCACCTCAAGGTCAATTGCTGTTCGTCGCGCTACCACAATTCCGGCACGGCGCAGAAGGCCCGTGCCATGATTGCCGGGGGCGAATTGGGCGAGGTTTACCGGGTGCACTTTGAGCAGGTGACGGGGGGCTACAAGGTCGGCACGGTATTTCCGGAATGGCGCAATGATCCGGCCAAGAACGGCGGCGGCATTTCCTTCGACTGGGGTCCCTACGATCTTGATTGGCTCGGCTACGTGCTGGGGGATCTGTTTCAACCCCGGGTGGTCTTCGCCACGACGGGCAATTATTTTCCGCTCACCGCCGAGCGCGTGCCGCCCTGTCTCGATGTGGACGGCCGGTTGGCGGCCGAGATCATTTGCGACCATGGCCTGACGATCCACTGGGAGCGGCGCGCCGCCGAACACGGTCCCATGCGGCACAACACCGAGATTCGCGGGCGCAAAGCCGGGCTGGATCTTGCCTTCCTGCCCATGGGCGAGAAACCCCAGCTGCACCATTACGCCTATGTCGGCACCGAGGAACTCACGACCACGGTCCTGCCCGATGTGGCCCCGGTCTGGGATGAAACGCTCATGCACTCCCACTTTGATCTCGCCCATGCCATTCGCGAGCAGCGCGACACCACCGGCTCAATGGAACGCAATCTGCGTATTCACGGTATCTTTGATGCCGTGTTGGAGTCGGCTCGCACGCAACAGGCCGTTCGCATTCCCAACTGATCATTCCCGCCATGTCCCTGCCCAACGAACTCATCCTCTTCAACAATCACTTCGTGATGCACCGGCGG
>JAIPJW010000192.1 GCA_021734075.1 Cephaloticoccus sp. | reverse complement strand
CAGGTCGTTGGAGAATGGCACATCCCGCATTTCCTCCTCCACCGAACCCATGCCGGTGGCATCGTAGTCGTCCTCGGTTTCCTCAACCTTGTAATCCTCCAGCATGATGGGGGCATTGGAAATTGCCGGCTTCGTCTTGCCCGGCTCGATCGGGGTGACAACCTGGGCCCGCAGGCCCGCATGGCTGACCGTGCCGAGGAGCACGACCATGAGAATTCGTCGAAAGAGTGCCAATTGCACCCGGCAACCTATAGGCGGTGAGTCTAAATTATCAATCATGCGCACTGTAACAATTCAGTTAACAGTAACCGCAGTTCGACTCATTAACGGCCAAGCGCGGTGAAGCGTATCCAATCAAAGTCCGCGTGGGACCCGGTTGCGCCCAGGGTGAACAAGCCGACCTTGGCCCCCACCCAGCGGCCCGTGGTCGCGGTGAACGGCTCGCCGGCAGTGATGAAATGCTGTCCGTCCTGACTGAACGAAAACTGACAGTGGCTCTGGGCATCGACGTCCGCCCGCAGATACACCCCGCCGGTTAACCCTGAAACCAGGATCGTTTCAATCTGAGGCTCACCTCCGGCGGCTTCCTGCCGCCGGGCGAGAACCAAAGTGGGTCCACCCGCCAACTGTTTGAGCCCGATCCAGGCATAATCATAACCAAAGACCACCAGCCCCGCACTGTCGCCATCGGCATGGGGTGCGAATTCGAGTTGCACCGTGACGCTGAATGTTTGGGCCGGAAATTTCTGCAACAACAGGGATGGGGCGTTGTAGAGGTTGGCGGTTTGGAGTGCCGGTTGGCCGAAAAGCCGCAAATGACCCGGACGAGCCGTAAGCGAAAACCACCCTTCCCCGGGATTGGCCTGCCATTGCCATTGGGGGGCAAGCGCTGCTCGTGACGCATCAAATTCATCCGACGTCGGCGGCGTCATGCGGGGTTGCTCCGGCAGTTTAGGTTTGGCGTGAGTCAGGACGGGCTCGCCGGTCATAGCGCCCGTTGCCACTCCCGTGCCCATCAGGGGCCAATCATCCCGCCAGGCCACCGGCTGCAAATGCACAATCCGGCCATAGGCCTCCTTGTCCTGAAAATGCAGAAACCACCACTCGCCGGTTGGCGTATCCACCAAGGCACCCTGATGCGGCCCGTTGACGGAAGTCGAACCCTGGGCGAGGACGATGCGATCCTCATAGGGCCCGCGAATATTGCGGGAACGAAAAACCGATTGCCATCCAGTTGAGACGCCGCCGGCCGGGGCGAAAATATAATACCAGCCATTGCGTTGATAAAACTTGGGGCCCTCGAGCGTCGTGTAGTTCGGCAGCTGATCCCCGTTGATCACCACGCCCAAGTCCTCCTCCACCTTGAGACCGTCGGCGCTGAGTCGCAGCAGGGTCAGGACATTGTTGATGCCGGCGCGACTTTTGGCCCAGGCGTGGATCAGGTAAACCTGCCCGTCGTCATCCCAAAAGGGACACGGGTCGATCAAGCCTTGGCCGCCCTTGACCAGGACCGGTGCGCTCCAGGCACCCCGCGGATCTATCGCCGTGACGACATAGATCCCGAAGTCAGGATCCGGATAATAGATCCAGAATTTGCCGTCATGAAAACGAATGGCGGGCGCCCAAACTCCCTTGCCATGTTGCGGGGTGCGGAAACTGTCCTCCGGCACCAGCCGCGGCAGCGCATGGCCGACCAACTCCCAATTCACCAGATCGCGGGAGTGCAACAACGGGAGCCCGGGCACATGACCGAAGCTCGATGATGTCATCCAGAAATCATCCCCCACCCGCACCACATCCAGATCAGAGTAATCGGCATGAATTATGGGGTTTTGATAACTCCCATTACCGAGGTCGGGTTGCCATGGAGAGGTGTTCATAAGCGAATTGGCGAAGGGCAGTTCCAGCCGGCGCATTTCATCCGCGGCCAAGGCAGCGAACGCCCGGGCGCCGGTTATGGTCAAGTGCGTGTTGTCTGCCAGTCCGTCTGGCAGGCGGGGGTTTTCACCCGGGGCAAAGTTCAGGTAAAGCGCTTTTGCCCCCACCGGGCCCAGATTGGCAACCAAGGCGCGGGTGGCGCCTTCCATCTCCAACAAGGGAACCTGCTCCTCGGCTGCGATGCGGCACATTGCCGCCGGATAGGCGCCATGAGTATCATCCAAGTTACCGGAGTCATCCCATTTCTTACGCACGATCGGCGTGGCCAAAACCGGATGGGCCCCATAGGCGCGCACTTCACGGACCATGATGCGCAAATTTTCAGGATAGGCCATGGCCGGGTCGGCGTATCGCAGCGGGTCGGCCACCTTTTCATCGTTGTGCCCAAATTGAATGACCACCCAGTCAGAAGGTGCCAACTGATCGAGCAAACGCTGCCAGTGACCCAGATCGCGAAATGATGTCGTGCTGCGCCCATTGGCCGCATGGTTGACCAAACGCCAGGGTGGTTGCACCAGTTCACGCAAGGCTTGGCCCCAACCTCGCTCGGGATAATCGGTGTCCGGCTTGTCCGCCATGGTCGAGTCACCGACCAAATGCAGCACCGGGCCGGGGGCGGGATTCCAGTGATCCGATCCGGCGAGAACGGCGGTTGGAGTGTAACGCGAGGAATCACCAGTCGCTGGCTGCCTGAGCCAGCTCACCCGCTTGGCCAGCAGGGCGCCTGGTCCGGTGTTGGCAAATTCGGCGTAGAATGTCGTTTGTTCGGCACCGGGCTTGTTCCAATTGTGCCAGCCTTCGGGACGGACAACCTCACTCATCTCGGTGCGGATGAAAACCGTCCGGGCAAATTCACGCCACGGTCGGCCCAAATAAGTGTTCACCCCTTCTGCCCCGGTAATACGACAATCAGCAAAGACAAAGCCGTGGGCCTGACCCGCCGGGGTGGATGCCGCGGTGATGTAGCCGTCTTTCAAACAGTGAATGTGGCAGCGTTCGAAGTAGGCGGTGGCCGCCCCGAAGATAAAATCCACATGTCCCTCGATGTAACAATCCGCGAAATAGTGCCGGCCCCGGTTGAGCAGAATGGTGTCCTGCCAGCCGAGAAAACGGCAATGGCGAAAACTGAGCCGGTCCCCATCGGCCCGCAAGGCGAGCGCCTGGCCCACGGGACCGGCGGTGTTGGCGAAGGTGATGTTTTCCCAGGTCATGCCGTCGCCATCGATCTGCACCGTGGGGGTGCGAAACGTGCCGATGGGCTTGCCGTCGGGGCCGGGCAGATTCGCATTCAAATCATACGCAATCACGGTGGTGGCCGCGTCCTCCCCCCGCACGATAATGTTGCCACGTTCGCGCTGCACATAGATGCGCTCCCGATAGGTGCCGGGTTTGACCTGAATCACCCACGGAGAGTCATCCGGCCCGGTGCGCATGGGCGCAGAACTGATCGCCTCCTGCACCGAAAAGAAATCGCCCGAACCATCGGTTGCCACCACGGCATCCGGCGCAGCCGCCAGGCCGACCGCAGCCCATAAACAACCCCAGACAAGTAGCACGGTTTTCACGGCAACTTGTGCTTGGCGCGCCAGCGGGGATAATCCCTGGCCAGCATACTGGCCGGCCAGTCTGACAGATAACTATAACCAGTCCTGCGCTCGCGTTCGATTTCGTTGAAGTCGTAGTGAATGACCTTGTCGCGTCCCACAAAGATGGGGCGGTTGGTGCCGAGTTCGTAAAAACGCGCCCAAAGCACATGATTCGAAGCATCGGGCAGGGAGTGACGGTCCCGCTTCCCGTCCGCACCTGGTGTGTCGTCGACTTGGATACCCTGGATTTGCACCGCCTCGAACCACTGCACCGCCCCTTCGATTGCCGCGACCACTTTCGGCGAGGGATCCGGCACACCCATGAGAAATTTTACTATGCCCACGGACTCCGAGCCGGAAAGGGAAGGCGGCTCAAAATTGCGGGCCCATGCCGGCGCAAACGTCACTTCGTCATGCTGGGCGCACCAAACGGTCAGCTTGCCATCCTGCTTCACCTGGGTGCGCAGAATGCACTCTATCCCCCGGGCGATCGCGGTCTTCGCCGCAACCCGCCGGGTTTCATCCACGAACGAAAAAGGCTCCTGTCCCAGCGCGACAGACCGGAGCAGATTCAGCACATTGACCATCGCATTGTCGTTGTAGGTGATGTGGGTGTAGTAACCTTTGCGCAGCGGATAAAACTGCGGCCAGCCCCCATTGAGATATTGGGACTCCAGCAGATAATCGATGCCCCGCCGCACCGCAGGTTTAAGTGTGGCATCGTTGGTCGCGGTCAGCACCCGGGCGAGCAGCCACAGCTGGGTGGTCGTCGCTCCGTTGTCGATTGTAGGGGCCCGGTGATCCGACGCGGCACCGGACAGAAACTCCTCCGATGGTGGCACGGTCATGTCGGAATTCTTGGGCCAGCCACCGGACGTGGTTTGGTAAAGCATGACGTTGGCGGCAATATCGCGTGCTGCACCAGTGCCATACCAATCCTTTTCCTGCTTGAGCACGGTCGACCAAGAAACGTTGCCTTCGGCCAATACCGGGAGCGGCAGGATCCAAACCAAGCTGAGCCAGCACCGAAATTTCATGGAAGTCAGTATCCCAGTAATTTAGGCAGCCAGAGGCTCAGTGCCGGGATGAAAGTGACCAGCAAAAGCACCACCAGCATGATCACAAAAAACGGCATCAAGGGTCGCCAGACCCTGGCAATGGTGGTCTGCGAAACCCCGCAACCCACGAAGAGCACACTGCCCACTGGCGGGGTGCACAGCCCGATGCAGAGATTGAAAATCAGCACCAAGCCAAAATGAATCGGATCCATGCCGAACTTTGCCACTACCGGCAGGAAAATCGGAGTGAAGATCAAAACGGCCGGGGTCATGTCCATGAAGGTGCCGACCACGAGCAGGATGAAGGTGATGATGAGCAGCAGCAGGTATTTGTTCTGCGTCAACGCAATCAATCCCGCGCTGACGGTCTGGGGAATGTTGGCCGAGGCCATGACCCAGGACATGCCCATTGAGGCACCGACCAACACCAGCACAATGGCCGTGGTCTCCGCCGCATCGGCAAACACCCGGGGGAGTTCCACCCATTTTACTTCGCGATAAACAAACACCGCGAGCACGAAGGTGTAAACCACGGCGATGGCACTCGCCTCGGTCGGCGTAAACCAACCGACAATAATTCCGCCCATCACCAGCACGAGCAGCATGAGGCTCGGCACGGCCGCCAGCGCTATGCCGGCCGCTTCACGGAATGGCAGTGAAGGCGCGGTGGCATAACCCCGTTTTTGGGCAATCACCGCCGCAACTGCCATGAGGCTGAGGCCGAGCAAAATGCCCGGGATGTAACCGGCGATGAACAGGGCGGCGATCGACACGCCGCCACTGGCCAGAGAGTAAACCACCATCACATTGCTGGGAGGTATGAGCAGACCGGTGGTGGCCGAGGCAATGTTGACCGCGGCGGCGTATTCCCGGCCGTAGCCTTCCTTGACCATCAGGGGAGTCATGACCCCGCCATTGGCCGCGGCGGCGGCCACCGAAGAACCAGAGATCGACCCAAAGAGCATGTTCGCCAGCACGTTCACGCACGCGAGACCACCGGGCAGACGACCCACCATGACCTTGGCCAAGGCAATGAGTCGGACCGCTATGCCACCCCGATTCATGAGATTGCCCGCCAGGATGAAAAACGGAATGGCCAGCAGGGCAAAACTGTCGATACCGGTGGCCATGCGCTGGGCCAGCACGGTCGACGCGGCGGCGGGATCAAGGCTGACCAAGAGCGCAAAAAATGCCGAAGCGCCGATGGCAAAGGCGATCGGCACGCCCAGAAACAGCAGGGCTGAAAACACCAGGGCGAGAACAATGGCTTCGTTCATGACGCCACCTCCTTCGTGGTGGCCGGAACCTTACCGCGCAGCGTATCGATCAGCGCCATCAGCCCGTAGAAAGCGATGATCAGACCGCTGATGGGCACGGCGAGATAAACGTAGCCCAATTTGATTTCCAGAGCGGCGGAAGTCTGGCCGAGTTGCAGGGTGATCCAAACCACGCGCCCCCCCCCGACCACCAAGATGGCCACGGCAAAGACCAAAACTATGACCTCGATCACAATCTCCAAAAGACGCCG
>JAIPJW010000191.1 GCA_021734075.1 Cephaloticoccus sp. | reverse complement strand
AACGTTCCGATACCGGTGAAATTACGCGTCGCGAAATTGTCGTAGCCGAGGGTTGAATGCGCACCCCGTGGTATAAATTTTCCGAAGTCACGGTCGCTCATCAAGGTTGGGAGCTTTGGCTGATGCGCGCGATATTCAGCTGGCTGCTTTGGCGGTTGTTGCCGGTTGATATTCCCTACGTGCATCAACCTGTGCCCAACGGGTTGGGCCTGCTATTCAATCTGACGTTCCTTGCGGATGGCGGATTGTATGCCGTGCTTCGGATGATCTTCGGTCTTGCCCTGCTGCTGTTCACCGCGGGACTCGTGCCATCGTTGTCACTCGGCTATACCGCACTGCTGCTGACCATGGTGGGGGCCTTGGAAAATTCGCAGGGCGCGATAGGGCATCACTTGCAATTGGCCTGTCTGGTTGCCCTGACGCAGTGGTGCGTTTATTGCACGGGGTGGCAGGGTGGGGTGAAAGCCCTGCTGCGACCGGCCCTCGACAGACATCTATTGGCCACCCATTGGGCAAAATTGGTGATTGTGGCCTCCTATGTCACTTCTGCTTGCGTGAAGCTCATTGCCTCGGAGGGACGGTGGATCGGTCAATTGCCTGATATCTCGCTGCAGCTGATCAAAACCCATGCCAATGTTTATTATGATACGCTTTGGCCCCAGACCGGATGGATGGCCACCGAATTACCCCAGTTCATTGCCAATCACCCGCATCTGACCCGGATTTTCTTCACGCCCGGTCTGCTGTTGGAGTTATTTGCCTTCATTGCCCTGACGGGGCGCCGGGCGGGCATGATTTGGGGTGCCGGATTGCTCGCCATGCACCTGCTGGTGCGCTGGGTGATGAATCTAAGCTTTAGTTCCCATGAATGGTTGCTGACCATCTATCTGATCAATGTGCCCTTTCTCTGCTGGTGGGGCTACACTTGGCTGCGCCAGCGCATGTTGGCCTCCCCGGTGGCAGTTCCGACGGATAAGTGACGCTGACACCCACGCCGTTATGACTAATGAATTTACCAAATTTAAAAACTCAGGCTAAATTTTGGTTTACTTTGGAATTTACGCGGGGTTCGCTCCCTAGCTTATTTTTAGAACACCACGACCTGTGAGCCACGAACCATCGCGAAAACATTTCTTTGCCAAACTTGCCGGCCTTTTTGCCGTGGTTGGCCTTGTCCCCAAACTGTTGGCCAAACCACAGCCCGGGCGAGTGATATCCGTAAAATCGGTGGCGCCCGGTGCGCTGCGACCGGAAGTGCGTGCGGTTTCACGCCGTGAATCCACAATTTAACCCGGTTTTCCGGATAATACTGGCCCATGTCCAAATTATTTCCCAAGGCGGCTAACAAACTGCCACTGCAAATAGTCATTTACCTATTTGTGTTGGGTGGCATCGCCACCGCCGGCGTGAGTTATTACATGACGCCAAGCTACACCCGGGTGGGCTACGCCCCGGTGCAACCGGTTCCCTTCAGTCATGCGATTCATGCCGGGCAACTGGGGCTTGATTGTCGTTACTGCCATATTGGCGTCGACCAGGGGCCGGTATCAACCGTGCCTTCTGCGCAAACCTGCATGAACTGTCATAACCAGATCAAGACCGACAGTCCGTTGTTGACCGCGGTGCGGGAAAGTTATGAGACGGGCAAACCGGTGCCGTGGGTCAAAATTCACCAAGTGCCTGATTACGTCTATTTCAACCATTCCGCCCACATCAATCGGGGGGTTAGCTGTGTGGAATGTCACGGTCGCATCGATGAGATGGACACCGTGGCTCATGCCAAGCCCCTGAGCATGGGTTTCTGTCTCGATTGCCATCGCAATCCGGAAAAAGTGGTTCGCCCGCTCGACAAGGTCACCGATCTCGCCTGGCAACATCCCGACGGGGTTGACGGCCAGATGCGCGACGGCGCCAAGTTTGTCCACGACTGGAATATCAAGCCCCCGCAAAGCTGCTCCGGCTGTCATCGATGAAACGCAAATTTCCACATCCTGCTCCTTCCGAATCCGAGCTCAAGAACGGCCCAAGGTATTGGCGCAGTCTCGACGAACTGGCGGAGACGCCTGGTTTCAAGGCTCAGCTCGCCCGTGAATTTCCCGATGGCGCCTCTTCATTGGAGGGGGTCGATCGTCGGCAGTTCATGAAAGTCATGGCCGCCTCATTTGCTTTGGGTGGGGTGGGGCTGGCCGGTTGTCGCCGGCCGGAGGCAAATATTTTGCCCTATGGCAAGTCAGTCACCGGGGTGATTCCCGGCTTGCCCCTCTATTTTGCCACGGCCATGCCGCTGCGCAAAACGGCGATTCCCCTGCTCGCCGAGACCCATCAGGGCCGTCCCACCAAACTCGAAGGCAACCCAAGTTATGCTCCACACGGTGGGGCCAGTTCCCTGCATGCGCAGGCTTCGGTGCTCGACCTTTACGATCCCGACCGGGCCAAGACCCACACCCAGAACGGCGCCAATCTCACTACCGCCGCGGTCAATGACCTGCTGGCCAAGGTAGGCACTGACCATGGCGCTACGCATGGGGCTGGTTTGGCTTTTCTGGCCGAGGAATCGGCTTCGCCCACCCGGAGCCGTTTGGTGGCAAAGCTGCGCAGCAAATTCCCCCGGGCTATCTGGGCGGAATATGAACCGGTGCAGGATGAACCGCCCCTGGTTGCGGCCCAGGCTGCGTTTGGCAAGGATGTGAAGCCGCTTTATCGTTTCGCCAAGGCCAAGCGGGTGGTTGCGATTGACGCCGATTTTCTGCATGCGGAGAGCGGCAGCCTGTTCTATGCCCGGGAATTCACCAAAGGGCGCAAGGTCGTAAAACGGGATGACCCGATGAACCGGCTTTATGCCGTGGAGAGCACTTTTACCCTGACCGGTTCGATGGCAGACCATCGGCTCCGATTGGCGAGCAGTCACATGCTGGCGTTTGCCGCCGCCCTGGCCAACAAGGTGATGGGAGCATCCCCACTTGATACCCTGGCCCAGGGGTTGGAATTTCCCCGCCAGGCGGAATGGTTGCAGGCCTGTGCCGACGATTTGCGGTCCCACAAGGGCGAGTGCCTTGTCGTGGCCGGTTCGCATCAACCCGCCGCCGTGCATGCCATCGCCTATGCGATGAATGCTTACCTCGGCAATATCGGTAAGACGGTGGATTTTCTGGCGGTGGAACCCACCGCGGCCAGCAGCATTAGTGCTTTGGCAACTGCGATCAAAGCGGGTTCGATAGGGACATTGGTCGTTTTGGGCGGCAATCCGGCTTACAATGCCCCGGTTGATCTCGATTGGAGCTCCCTGCAGAAATCGGTGCCCAATGTCATTCGTTATGGCTATTACGCGGATGAAACCTCCGCGTTGGCGGGCACGCACCTTGCCGCCGCCCACTATTTGGAATCATGGGGAGACGCCCGCACTGTGGATGGCACGGTGGTGCCGGTTCAGCCGATGATTCTGCCCTTGTTCGGTGGCCTCACGGAAATTGAGCTGATTTGCCGGATTTTGGGTGAAGAGAATGCCGACCCTTATTCGCAAGTTTACCTGACCATTGGTCAGCTGTCTCGCGGTGATGGCGCTACCGTGTTCCAGAAATTCCTTCATGATGGGTTGCTGGAAGGATCAGCCTATCAAGTGACCGACGTGAAATTTGACGTCAAAGGCACCAACGCCCTCTTCAATGATGCACCGGCGCCACTGGCCCTGTCGGGCGAGAACCTTGAAGTGCGCTTTGCCACCGATCACAAGGTGGATGACGGTCGCTTTATCAATAACGGATGGCTGCAGGAATGTCCTGATCCCATCAGCAAGATCACCTGGGATAACGCCATCCTCATCAGTCCGCGTTTGGCCAAGGAAATAGGCATTACGCCCAAAGGTTCCGTGATCCAGGTCGCTCGGGTGGAAACGGCCGAATTTGATCGCGGCACGGAAATGGCCCCGGTCGCCGAAATCACCCTTAATGGGCGCACGGTGAAGGGTCCCCTGCACATCCAGCCCGGCCTTTCCAATTACACGATTGTGCTGCCCTTGGGTTATGGTCACTCCATCACCGGTCGGGTGGGCGAGGGTTCGGGTTTCAATGCCTATGCCATTCGCACCACCGCGACGCAGGCCTATGCCACCGGGGCCAGTCTCACACTTACCGGCGAGAAAGTAAAACTCGCCAACACGCAGGGCCATTGGTCGATGGAAGGCCGGGATTTGGTGCGGGAAGCCAATCTCGACGAAGTGCAGGCTGCAGACGGGGTTGGACTGGCTTATGTAAATGCCATCGGGCTCGAGGCCCACAGCCCGCCGATTTACGGCGAAGAAGGCGAGCAGATGACCCTCGCTGAAAAGGCCACGCTGACTCCCCGAGGCAACTCCCTCTATGAAAGTCCCAATTACACCGGACTGCAGCAATGGGGCATGAGCATCGACCTCAATACGTGCACGGGTTGCAATGCCTGTGTCGTGGCCTGTCAGGCTGAAAACAACATCCCGATTGTGGGCAAGGAACAGACGATCCGGGGCCGTTCGATGCATTGGATTCGTCTCGACCGCTACTACTCGGACGGCAATGCGGACGCCCGTGCCATGGCGGATCTTTTTGGTGGTGAGGCCAGTGGCAATCGGGAAATTCCGGAGGACCCACAAGTGTCGCTCCAGCCTGTGGCTTGTGTGCAATGCGAGTTGGCCCCCTGTGAAATGGTCTGTCCGGTCAATGCCACGGTTCACGACGATGAGGGCCTGAACGTCATGGCCTACAATCGTTGTATCGGGACCCGGTATTGCGCCAATAACTGTCCTTACAAGGTTCGCCGCTTCAATTATTTCGACTGGAATCAGCGCCAACTGGACAGTCTCTACCTCGGTCCCTTGGGTCCCCAAGGCATGCCCGAATTGGTCAAGATGGCCAAGAATCCCGAAGTTACGGTGCGCATGCGCGGCGTGATGGAAAAATGCACCTATTGTGTGCAACGCATCGAGAATGGGAAAATCCAGCACAAGGTGCGGATGGCCAAGGCCGGTCGTCCCGGTGATGTGATCGTGCCGGACGGCGAAATCAAGGTGGCATGCCAGCAGGCCTGTCCGGTGACAGCCATCGATTTCGGCAACATCCTTGATCCCAACAGTGCCGTTTCGCAAGCCAAGGCCCGTGAACAGGATTATGCGCTCCTCGGCTATCTCAATACCCGTCCCCGCACGACCTATCTCGGCAAGCTGCGCAACCCAAATCCCCGCATGCCTGATTACAACAAGATGCCTTTCAGTCGGATTGAAAATGCCAAAAAGAATCATCCGGCAACCCACGGTGACGCCCATGAGACTGAGGAACATGCCCCGGCGCACGCCGAGACCGAACATACATCCTTGGACAACACCAAAAGCTTTGGAGGGCTCAGTTAATGGCCAACAGTGCTGAAACAGCCATCGCGACTCCGGCAATCCTCGCCGAGGTAAAGCCGGCGGTCCTCCCGCGCGCGGTCCTCGTGGAAAACGACCGCAGTTTCTCTTGGATCACGGAGAAGATTTGCGGCATCATCGAAGGTAAGACCCCCTCATGGTGGTGGTGGTGCTTCGGGGTCGCCTGTTTTATCGCATCCTTCACTGTGGCGGGCATTAGCTATTTGGTTGCCACGGGTGTGGGTGTCTGGGGGCACCGCAGTCCGGTGGCCTGGGGCTGGCCAATCGTGAACTTCGTTTTCTGGATCGGTATCGGTCACGCCGGCACGTTGATATCCGCAATTCTTTGTTTGCTCCGGCAAAAATGGCGCACCTCGATCAATCGCGCCGCCGAGGCCATGACGATTTTTGCCGTCGTCTGCGCCGGTATTTTTCCGGTCTTCCACGTCGGTCGGGTCTGGTATGCCTGGTTCCTTTTCCCGATACCCAATTCCAATCAGATTTGGCAGAATTTCCGTTCCCCGCTGGAGTGGGACGTTTTTGCGGTCTCCACCTACGGCACGGTTTCGGTGCTCTTCTGGTATGTGGGCATGATTCCCGATTTGGCTGTGCTGCGTGATCGTTTCTTCAACGCCGGCAACAAACTGCGTTCCAGTCTGTATGGGTTTTTTGCCCTGGGCTGGAGGGGGTCCAACCGTCATTGGAGCAACTATGAGATGGCTTACCTGATTCTGGCGGGGGTCGCCACGCC
>JAIPJW010000190.1 GCA_021734075.1 Cephaloticoccus sp. | reverse complement strand
GGCGGTCTGAGCGATTTCATCGGCAGTGAGGGCCCCGCGCGGGATCTCGATCATGGTGCCGACGGAGTAGGAAATTTTAACCTTCTTCTCCTTTTGCACCTGGGCGGCGACCTCGTGGACGATGGCGGTCTGGATATCGAGTTCCTTCTTGAAGCCGACGAGCGGAATCATGATCTCGGGCTTGGCCTTGAAACCCTTCTTAGTCGCATCGGCGGCGGCCTCGAGGACGGCGCGGGCCTGCATGCGGGTGATCTCCGGGAACTTGATGCCGAGACGGCAACCGCGGAAGCCAAGCATCGGATTGAACTCATGCAGCTCGTGCACGCGGTGCTCGATCTTGGCGAAGTCGATACCGAGTTTCTTGGCGAGATCGGCCTGCTGCTCCTTGGAGTTCGGGAGGAACTCGTGCAACGGCGGATCGAGGAAACGGATGGTGGCCGGGTAGCCCTTGAGCGCCTTGAAGATGCCGAAGAAGTCGGCCCGTTGGTAGGGGAGAAGCTTGGCGAGGGCGGCTTCGCGGTCGGCGAGATTGCCGGCGAGGATCATCTCGCGCATCGCGTCGATGCGGTCGCCCTCGAAGAACATGTGTTCGGTGCGGGTGAGGCCGATGCCGACGGCGCCGAAGGCGATGGCTTGGGCGGCCTGGTCGGGGGTGTCGGCATTGGTGCGGACGGAGAGCTTGGTGGCTTTTTTGCACCAGTCCATCAGTTGCACGTAGCTCTTGAACTTCTCGGTCTTCTGGGCGCGCTTGTTGTTGAAGAGCAGGCCGTCGATGATCTCGGAGGGAGCGGTCGGGATCTGACCGGCGTAAACCGTGCCGGCCGTGCCGTCGATGGAGAGGAAATCCCCCTCGCCGTATTGCTGGCCGTCCACGGTCGCGATCTTCTTGTCGTAGTCGATCTGGATGGCGGCGGCGCCACAGACGCAGACTTTGCCCATCTGCCGGGCCACGAGGGCGGCGTGCGAGGAAACCCCGCCGCGGGCGGTGAGAATACCCTCGGCGGCGATCATGCCGCGCAGATCCTCGGGGGAGGTTTCGATGCGAACGAGGAGCACTTTTTCGCCCTTGTCGGCGGCTTGCACCGCGCGGTCGGCGTTAAAGTAAATACGGCCGGTGGCGGCACCGGGGCCGGCGGGCAGACCGGTGGCGATGACCTTGGCCTTCTTGACCTCGGCGAGGTCAAAGATCGGCGCGAGCAACTGCTCGAGCTGGTCGGCGGGGTTGCGCATGACGGCGGTTTTCCAGTCGATGAGCTTCTCCTTCACCATATCAATGGAGAACTTGAGCGCGGCGGCGGCGGTGCGCTTGCCGTTGCGGGTCTGCAGCATGAACAGCTTGCCTTCCTGGATGGTGAACTCGATGTCCTGCACATCCTTGAAATGTTTCTCGAGGGTCGCGCGGACCTTGAGCAGCTCGGCGTAGGACTTCGGCATCTGCTTCTTGAGCTCGAGCACGGGCTCGGGGGTGCGCACGCCGGCGACGACGTCCTCACCCTGCGCGTTGATCAGGAATTCACCGTAGAACTCGTTGGTGCCGTTGGCCGGATTGCGGGTGAACGCGACGCCGGAACCGGAAGAGTCACCAGTGTTGCCGAATACCATGGCCTGCACATTGACGGCAGTGCCCCACTCGGTGGGGATGTTGTATTTGCGGCGGTAGACGATGGCGCGGTCGTTCATCCACGAGCCGAAGACGGCGCCGGCGGCCCCGCGAAGCTGGTCCCACGGATCGTTGGGGAACACATGGCCGGTGCGGTCCTTGACGAGGGCCTTGAAGCGCTTGACGAGTTCCTGCTGGTCGGCGGCGGTGAGTTCACTGTCGACGATGTTTTTCGAGTAAACTTCGTGCTTGTAGCTTTCGATGACAGTTTCGAACGGTTCGTGATCCTCGCCTTCCTTCTTCTGCACACCGAGGACGACGTCGCCATACATCTGGATGAAGCGGCGGTAGCAATCCCAGGCAAAACGCTCGTTTTTGGTGGCGGTGGCCAGTGCGACCACGGACTCATCGTTGAGGCCGAGGTTGAGAATCGTATCCATCATGCCCGGCATCGAATCGCGGGCTCCGGAACGCACGGCAACCAGCAGCGGCATGCCGGTGGTGGAGCCGAACTTGGTGCCCATGATCTTCTCCATGTTCTTCATGCCCGCTTCCATCTGCGCCTGCAGCGAGGCCGGGTAGGTGCGCTTGTTGGCATAGTAGTAAGTGCAGACTTCGGTCGTGGCGGTGAAGCCCGGAGGCACCGGCAGCCCGATGCGGCTCATTTCGGCGAGATTTGCGCCCTTGCCACCGAGGAGGGGCTTCATGCCCCCGTTGCCATCGGCTTTGCCGGCTCCCCAGGAATAAACGTATTTATGGGCCTTGGCGGCGGATTGCTTTGCGGACTTGGCCGCCGGTTTACGGGCGGTTGGTTTGGCTTTGGATTTAGTGGCCATGAGTGGGTTGTTTTCTGATTGAAAGAAGACAATGCGCGAAAGCGCAAAGGGCTACTTGGATAGCGTTTCGTCGGGATCGCTGTCAACGGCGGAGGCGGTCTATGTCGCGGTTTGCGTGGGGCGGGGACAGATATAACTCAGGGTTGCGGACTGGCTTAATCCTGCTAACAAACGGATATGCGGCAGAAATGCATGGATTCGGATACCGATCGGAGTTCCGGGATAAAGCCCCTGGGGCGATGGTTGACCCTGGTCTGGTTGACCGCACTGGCCGGCCTGGCCACCCTCGAGGCAGCGAATCCGCTAGAGATCGATGCATGGACGAAACAGGCGGTGGAGGGCGACGGTCAGGCCCAATGGCAACTGGCCCAGGCCTACGAAAAAGGCGACGGAGTTGGCCGGGATGTGGCCAAGGCGTTGGTCTGGCTGACCAGCGCAGCCGAGAGCGGAGTGCCCGAGGCGCAATATGCGTTGGCCGAAAATTATTTCAAAGGAGAGTTGGGCTTGCAACGTAGCGTGCCCCAAGCGTTGGAATGGCTGCGCAAGGCCGCGTTGCAGGGTAATCTGGCTGCGGGCTACCGGCTCGGGGAAATCTACTTCAACGGCTACGGTGTGGAAAAAGACTATGTCAGGGCCGCCGCGGCGATGAAGCAGCCGGCGATGGCGAATTACTCCGATGCCCGCGTTTATTATGGCTATATGGCCTTCACCGGGCAGGGCATGACCCGGGACAAGGAAAAGGGTGCGGCCATGCTGCGTCAGGCCGCCAACGCCGGGCAGCAACGGGCGCTGATCCTGTTGTGGCAGGCTTATGCGGTCGGGGAACTCCTCCCGCTCGACGTCCATGAACTGCAGCGTTGGCTGGCGGCGGGGGTTCAAGACGGAGACTTGCGGGCCCACGAGCGATTGGGCCTCGCCCTCTATCTGGGGCAAGGAATCGACCAGGACCGGGAGGTGGCCCGACCGCTATTGCAGGAGGCGGCGGAAAAAGGTTCCGTGCCAGCAGCCACAGCGTTGGCCCAGGAAATTGGCGAAAAACTTTCCGGACCCGAGAAAGCCTGGTTGACCGAAAAGGAACGCGAAGCACTGATTTTGCGCTACAACCATCTGGCACATATCGTGGCGGTTTCAGGGGGTCTGACCGGGATGGAAACCTACATCCGGACGATCACTCAACTGACACCCCTGAGCGAATTGGTGAAACCCAACGCGGCTCAGCGCTTGAGCATGGGTGAGGATTTGATCGAGGCCCTGGCTTGGAGCCGGATTTATCGGGAACAAGGTGGTTCAGATGCCGACATTCTTGCGTGGGGTGAGATGGGGGAGGGCTGGCTTGCGGCGCACACCGCGGCGGTGGAGCGGGTCGCCCAAAAAACCCGGGACCTGCGCAAGGAACTCACTCCGGCGACCGCGGGCCCATAATGACGGGCTGCATATCGCGCTTCCGTTTTGACGGAAACTTCCCAGCATGACCGACTCCATTGGCCGTGAGTGACTCCAACGAAATCTACGACGATCCCCTGCACCGTGACGAGCAACCGGCACTGCGGGAAAAACCCATGGGTTTTTTTGATCATTTGGAGGACCTGCGTTGGACCCTGATGAAATGTGCGGTGACCTTTCTGATCTTCGCCGTGTTGGTCGGACTTTTTTTAAGGGAATTCAACGATGTGCTGCTCTGGCCACTTCATGAGGTGCAGGCCGGCAACACCAAGCTGCAACTCGACCTGGGCACGACTTCCATCATGGAGGGATTCACGGTGGTGATCCAAATGTGCTTCATGGGCGGATTTGTGCTGTCGGCTCCGTTTCTGCTGCTATTTATCGGGCAATTTGTCTCGCCGGCCCTGACCGAGCGGGAACTCAAGGTTGTGCTGCCTCTCTGTCTGGCGGCGATGTTCCTGTTCATTTGCGGCGCCACTTTCAGTTTTTTCCTGCTGGTTCCGAACACGCTCCGCGTGGCGGTCGAGCTCAACCAGTATTTCGAATTTGTGACGCGCTGGACTCCCGGCAGTTACTACGGACTTCTGATGTGGTTGGTGCTGGGGGTGGGGGCGTCGTTCGAATTTCCCCTGCTGATCATCCTGCTGATCTACATGGGCATCATGTCCACGGCGTTTCTCTGCAAATACCGCCGGCATGCGATCATTGTGATCTTCATCATTGCGGCCATCGTGACCCCCACGCCGGATCCCATCACCCAGACCATGTTTGCGGCCCCGCTTTATGTGCTGTTCGAACTGGCGATCATCGTCGGTCGCCGGGTGGAAAAGAACCGGGCCCTGCAAGCCTCCGGGATTTGATCCGGATTACCGAGCAGAAGTAGCCGGGTTCGCCGACCCCGAACCCGGTCAAATCTCAGTCGGCTATCTTCATTGTAGGGCCGCACCTTGGTGCGCTCCGCACTCTCACCCAACCTAAGCGGCTGGACCAAGGTCCAGCCCTACAGGAATCAACAACTGCCATCCAGGGCTGCACGTTGTAGCCGGGGGCGCCGACCCCGAATCCGGCCTCACCGCGGTCGGCTGAGTGTCCAGGCATCCTCCTCTGGCGGTAAACTCCGTGATATCGGACCCATTGCGAACGATGGAAACGGACCAAACAAAAAACCCGCCGCGGGGAGCGACGGGTGGCAGCGAACCAACGTGACGGCGGGGTTATTTCCCGGCGTTGCGGCGGGCTTGTCCGCGCAGGACAACCCGGAACATCTGCACGGCGAGCCAGAACACCCCGGTCATGCAACCCGACGTCAGCCCGGCCCAAAGCATGACCATCTTGGGGTCATTGGAGGGCACGTGCTTCTGGAGCACGCCAAACATGAAAACGAAGAAGCCGATGACCAGAATGGCATCGACCAGCAAACTGACGGGCGAAGTTAATTTTTGTTCGGACTGAGCCATGGGCCGAAAAGAGACGGAGAAGCGGGATTTTGTCCACGGAATTTTCACGCCTGCCCGGGGGCATGTTACCCTTGGGCGACCCCGGGCAGGTGTGTGGAGGGGTGCAGCGGCCTATTTGGCGGACTTTTTCTTCGCCGGGGGCACAATCACGACGGGGCAGGGTGATTGCTTGACCACGCCGGTGGCGGTGCTGCCAGCCAGCAGATCATAGAGGGCGGAATGGCCATGCGAACCCATCACGATGTAGGTGGCGCGGGACTTTCCAGCTTGTTCCAGGATGAGGGGGACCGGTCCGCCGGTGAGCAGGGCGATCCCGACCTTGAGCCCGTTCCGTTGCAGACGTTTTTTCTGGCTCAACAGCTGCCGGCGGGCAGTGGCCTCACTGGTGGCCACGATTTCCTGGATATTGGCCAGGACAGCGCCGTATTCGCTTGTTATGACCGGAGGTTGGACAATGTGGAGCAAGACCAAACGGCCATTGATGGCGCGGGCCAGATTTACGGCCGCCTTGACCACGGCGTCGCTCACGGCGGAGAAATCAATCGGGGCAAGTATTGTTTTCATGGTTGCACATTGTAGCATGAAAGCTTCCGAAACGCCACGCGCCTATTGGTGGAATAATCGCAATAATTGACCCGATTTGAGTGATGCGATGACCGGCCTCAAGTTTTCGAGCCACCCCGAGTGTTAGTCTGGGAGCTTGTTATGGGTAGTATCTGGATTGCGGTTGAAGCTGGCCCGACGGAGGGAGGCCGAAGCCCGACCGGAGTCGGGGCAGCAGTAAGTTGGGCGGCGTAGTTCACGGGACTGCGATAACCAAGCCGACTATGGGGTCGGCGTGTATTGTAGTCGATGCGGAAGTC
>JAIPJW010000189.1 GCA_021734075.1 Cephaloticoccus sp. | reverse complement strand
GGGCATCCACACCCAGCGCGCGCAGCGCCACCACCGTGCTCTCCAGCGCCGCTTGGTTGGCCGGTGAACCCGTCAAACGACCGCCATGATCATCGCACAAATGACCGAGAAATTCATAACCGGGATTTTCCTTCAGGGCCTCGGCGACGATGGCCGCCTGCACCTGCTGCTGTTCCGCGGTGAGCGGGTTGACCGCAGGGTTTGGGGTCGCGGGTTGAACCGCCGCCGTGGCGATCGGGGCTACCGCATCCTCCTCATGACCAAATAACGCCGGCGGCGGCGCGAGCATGAGACCGGCGAGAACGATGAGCCCACTCAAGCCGCCCGGCATCATGCGATGGCCCCGGCGGGACTGAATGGAAAAATTCCGTTTGTAACATAATACGTTACAAACCGGCCGGGGGGTTGCTGGTGCTGTTTTCATGATTCGTGGATCCAGACTCGCATTTCACCTTCGCCGCGGTTGTTCCACAGGCAGTAAGGCACGGCTTTGATTTTGGCGGGCACCACCGTGGGTTCCGCTGCGGAATAAAGGTCCGGGTTGGCGGGTTGCAGCCGTTCCGCCACGCCCTCGAGCACAATGGTGCCGCCGAGGAGGCCTGATTCGAAACGCCCGGTCAGGGCAGCCGTTTTCGGCAGGCGCAACAGACCGAGCTGGTCGCCGTTGTCAACTTGCTCCACACAGAACACCAAGGGACCGCGTTGCAGGGCGACGCACCCGACGTCGTGAACCACGCGCGGATGGGCACGGATACGTTGGACCGTCATAGGAAAATCGAGCGTCACCACATCACCGGCCGACCAGGCACGGACGAGGTGCAGGTAACCATTGCCCCGATGCGCCGCGAGATCGACCGGCGTGCCATTGATCGCGGCGGTCGGCGCCATACACCAACCGGGCAGGCGCAGGCGCAGGGCGAACTCAGTCGGCGCCGCCGGATTGATTTCCATCCGCACCCTGCCGTCCCACGGGTAGTCGGTCTGCAAGGCGAATTTGAGTTTTGTGCCCGCCACCGTGGCCTCCAGCGAGCAGTCGGTGTAGAGATGCACCGCCAGTCCGTCGGCCGTGACCGAGTGCGTGTAATGACCCAGCGAGGCCAGCGTGCGGGCAATGTTGGGCGGGCAACACGCGCAGCCAAACCATGGCACGCGCTCGGTCTTCACAAAATGCTGGTCGTAGCGGCGCTTGGCTTCGTCCGGCCGCACCTCGAGCGGGTTCACGTAGAAGAAGGTTTTCCCGTCGAGGGCCATGCCCGCGAGCACGTTGTTGAAAAGGGTGCGCTCCATCGCGTCGGCAAACTCGCCCCGCAATTCGAGGTCGAGCATGCGGCGCGCAAAAAACACGAGCCCGATGCCGGCACAACTCTCCGCATAGGCGCGATCGTTGGGCAGATCATAGCGGCCGGAAAACTGCTCGCCGTTCCACTCGGAGCCGATCGCCCCCGTCACGTAGGTGTGATAATTGGTGAGGTTTGACCAGAGGGTATGGCACGCCGCACGCAGCGACTCGTCACCCAGCTCCAGGGCCAGATCAGCCATGGCGGTGTAGAGATACATCGCGCGAACGGAATGCCCGATGGGTTCCAATTCCTCGCGCACCGGTTTGTTTGCCTGCAGGTAGGCCCAGCGATTGTGGTAGAAATATACCGGCAGTTTCTTGACGCCGAGGCGCTGCGATTCCGCCTCGTAGTAATTCGGCGTGGCCCCGCGCTGGTTGATGAAATAGGCCGCCAGCCGCACGTAGCGCTTCTCCCCCGTCACCCGGGCGAGTTTGACCAAGGCCAACTCGACTTCCTCGTGACCGGGATAACCGAGGATCTGTCCCTCGTCCGGGCCGAAGACACGTTCGATCATGTCGGCCAGTTTGCCCACCACGTCGAGCAGTGTGCGTTTGCCGGTGGCTTCGAAATGCGCCACCCCCGCCTCGATGAAATGGCCGGCGATGTAGAGCTCGTGCCATTCGAAAAGGTTGGTCCACTTCTTGTCCGGCGCCGTCAGCTGCACGTAGGTGTCGAGGTAACCGTCCGGTTGCTGGGCCTTCGCGATGGTGGCGATGATCGCGTCCAACTCGGCGTCCAACTTGGGATCGGGATGGGTGGCGAGGCGGAAAGAGGCGGCCTCGAGCCACTTGGCCAGATCGGAGTCCTGGAACCACAGGCCGTAGAATTTTCCCTGCTTCTCTCCGGCCGCGACCTGGAAATTATGCACGGTGCCGCTGCGCTCGGCCCCGGGCAAGCGGTCGTTGAGCGCCTCCCATTGGTAGGGGATCACCACGTCGCGCACCAGACGGGCGCGCTCGGCGAGAAAGCCGCGTTCGAAGCGGATCTTGGGCAGGGCAATGCAAGTGGGCGTGGTCATGCGAAGTGAAGTGAGGCGACCGCACCCGCCGGAATTGTGGCGGTCACGACGTGGCCCGATATTTTGATGCCGGTGAGCTCGTGCGTGGTGACGGCGCGGGGCTGGTCGAAGGTGTTGCACGTTGTCAGCTCGGGCGAGCTCAGCACATGGGCCGACAACTGGTCCGCGGAATGACCGGCCAGCGTGAGGGCAATCTCCACGGCGTGGGCCGGATCCGTGTTGCAGAGCGTCACATTCACCGCTCCGTCCGCGGTCAGTGAAGCCGTCGCGGAAACCTGCGGGAATTTCATGTCCGCGAGCGCCAGTTGTTCGGTTACAACCTGCACGGGCAAACGCCGGGACTCATGATGCCCGGCATAGAGTTTGAACACATCCCAGGTCGGCGTGAGCACCATGCGTCCGCCATCGGGTTCGGTCAGGGCAATTGACTGCAGCACGTTGACCACTTGCGCCAGGTTGGCGAAACGCACGCGTTCGCAATTGGCGATGAAGATGTTGAGATTGAGGGCGGCGAGGACGGCGTCACGCACCGTCTGCTGTTGGTAAAGGAAACGGGGATTGGTGCCGGCCTCGACATCATACCAGGCGCCCCATTCATCCACGAGGAGGGCGACTTTCTTTTCCGGGTCGCTGCGATCCATGATGGCCGAGTGCTGGCGCACCAGTTCATCCATCCGCCAGCCCCGGGCCATCACCTCGTTCCAACCACTGTGATCAAAGGGCGTGGCGGGTGCCTTGTTGGCCCATCCGCCCGGCAAGGTGTAATAGTGCAGGGAAAGGCCATTCATCGGGTCAAACCCGTAGAGCGGCTTGGCACATTCGCGCATCATCACCTCGGTCCAGTTGTAATCGTCCTCATTCGGACCGCAGGCCATCCGCAGGGGCTTTGCCCCCGGATAATCCTGCACGTAGGTCGCATAGCGCCGGTATTCGTCGGCGTAGTATTCCGGGCGCATGTGACCACCGCAGCCCCAGTTCTCATTGCCCACTCCCCAGAGGGTCACGGACCAGGGTGCCTTGCGGCCGTTGGCCGCGCGTTCCTCGGCGAGGGTGCCGGCCGGCGCATTCACATACTCGACCCATTCCCGCATCTCGCGGGGCGAACCGCTCCCCAGATTGAGCGCGATATAAGGGGCGCAACCCAGTTGCTCGCACAGGTCGAGAAACTCATGGGTGCCCACCGCGTTGTCATCCAGCACGCCGCCCCAATGCGCATTCACGCGGCGCGGTCGTTGTTGGCGCGGACCGATGCCATCGCGCCAATAGTAATCATCCGCGTAACAACCGCCCGGCCAGCGCAGGTTGGGAATTTTGATGGCCCGCAACGCCGCCACCAGATCGCTGCGCCACCCGCGCACATTCGGCACCGGTGAATCCTCGCCCACCCAAAGTCCGTCGTAAATGCAACGGCCGAGATGCTCGGCGAAATGACCGAACAAATGCCGGCTGATGACGGGACCCGGCTGGTCGGCTGCGATGTGAAGCTGCGCCCGGTGGTTCATGGCAAGATCAGGGTTGAATGACGGAATCGGAGATGGTCAGGTTATTGAAATCAAGCACGCGCTGCAGGCGGCCGTGGGTGACGGTCAATTTGCGCGAACCGAGTTCGGCATTGAGATGCGGCCCCTCGAAGAGCTTCCACTGCGAATAGTCCACCGGTTCACCATCCGCCAGCGGTGCCTGCCCGTAAGTGAAGGCAATTTTTTTGCCGCGCAATGTGGTCAGCCTGACCGTGGGCACGGGCTCGAGTGCAAACTCCAGCGGCAAGGCGACCATGGCGGTCTTGAAGGCATCGAAGCTCGTGAATTCGGACGCATTCGCGGCCTGCACGATGGTGCCATTCTTCAAGTGCGGACTGGTGAGCAACTGGCCGCCGACGGGCAATTTCTCCTTCGCCCAGCCGCCGTTGTAGTGGAGGTAGGGAATCCAGTGGTAGCCGGCCAGCGGGCGGTAGGCGAGATAGGTGCGGCCGCCTTGGGCAAAGATCCAGCCGGACTTGTCCTCGGTGACGTTGACGAGGTCCTTGGAGAAAAACCCGTTGATGTGGGGGAAGCGGGTGCCCGGCGGAATATCGTAGAGGGCGATCACCGTATCGAGGTTCTGGTAGACCTGCTCGTAGGGCGAACTGCCGACCACCTTGTCGGGTGAGTCGTAGGAGGGTTTGCCTTCGAAGGTCACGCCCTTGATCCACGGCTCGGGATACGCCGTGAAATACATCTGCATGGCCACGCTTGAGGAGAGGGGATGCATGGAGAACATCGTGCTGTGCTTGCCGCGCGGATCGGGTTCGTCCCAAGTGACGTCCCAGGCATGCGCCTGAATCGGGTCGAGCTGGCCGCCCTGGGTGGAACCCACGGCATAATCCTGCCGCAGATAGTTGGTCTTATAAACCGGGGGGGAAAGCTCCTCACTGTAGCGCCAGCGTCGCCGGATGCGCGCCCGGTCGCGTTGCACGTAATCCTCCCGCCGATCCGTCGCGATCCGATAGATGACCTCGGGCACCTCATAGTTTTTGGCCACCGTGGCGAAGTAGATGCCCCAGCCGCCGTAGCCGGGTGTCGGCGGCGTGTTGCCAAAAAGGAGCCAGCTGAAATAGGAGGCGAGCGCGTTGGAACGCTCGATCACCGAACCTTCGTCGGTGCGGGAATTGGGCCCGCGCAGCACGCCGTTGAGGGTGTTGTTGGCCAGTTCGGCAAAGAGCCAGTCCAGCATCATGTGGCCCCTTTGCTTCATCTCCGGATCCTTGGACCATGAAGCAATAAAGAGCATCGGGATGGCATACTCGCCGATGTAGTGAGACGGATTGAATTCCCCCTGCCCGACCGTCGTCGTCGTGTTCATCCAATCGAGGAGATAGGCACGGGATTCCGCGAGATTCTCCTCGGATGTCCGGCCATTATACCAGCTGTCCGCGGGTTCGTTGGGATACAGTTCAGAGATGAGGAAAAGCGACGCGTAATACATCACCCAGTGGTTCTCGGTGTCCCCGCGGATCTGACGCGTCGTGCGCCAGGTTTCCCGAATCGCGGCCTTGGCCTCCGGAGAAAGCAGATCCCGGCCAAGGTAGGCCACACAGACATTGGGAAACATCCAGAAAGGTCCGGAACCGGGGTCCTGCATGATTGCGATCACGCGCTGCGAACACTGTTCCAAATCCTGCCCCAGCACGAGTTTGGTGGCGATGGTGGCCATGTCCAGTTTGGCCGGATCATTGGTGGCGGCCCGGCCTTCACCCGCGCGCCAGGCGATCACTTCATCGACCCGCGCCTCGTAGGCTGCCCGCCGGAGACTGGCATCCTCCACCACGACCCGGGAGGGGGGCGGGGCTTCAAAGGCCGGGACGGCCAGGGCGGTTCCGGTTGAGGCTAGTGCGAGCATTAACGTGAAAAATTTGGAGAGCTTCATTTCGAGGTGTTGCGGGCGGTGTTACTGCTCCGACTTGGGCAAGGTGAGGAAGTAATTTACCGAAGAAGCCTTCAGGCTGTCCGGCTGCCAGGTCCGGCCAAAATCGTCGGAATGGAAAAGCGTCTCCTTGAAGACACTGACATAAAGCCGGCCCCTCGGGTCCACCCCGACCCGCCAGACCTGATGTAAGTCGGGCAGGCCGGTATTGCGGTCCTGCCAGGTTTTGCCGCCATCCTCGGTCGTGAGGACCCCCAGGCCCCAGCTCGCAATCGCGATACGCTGTGGGTTCGTGGCATCGAAAGTGATGTTGTAGAGGGCGTGGGTCGCGGGCACCCCGGCCATCCGACTCCACGTGAGTCCGCCGTCATGCGAGGACCAGGCCCCGGCGCTCTGCGTAACCGCCAGCCAATGGTCGGAGTTGTGCGGCGATTGCTGGATGTCGTCGACCATTTCCTTGGTCGGCAGCAC
>JAIPJW010000188.1 GCA_021734075.1 Cephaloticoccus sp. | reverse complement strand
CCCCATGCCGGTCACGCCCACCATTAATCTTTCACGCCCATGTCTTCACAACCATATGGCTTGATTGCCACCTTCGACACTGCCGCTGATATTTATCACGCAGCCGAGCAGGTGCGTGATGCCGGCTACAAACACTGGGACTGTATCACGCCCTGTCCGGTGCACGGTCTCGACGGTGCCATGGGAATGCGCCGCTCCATTGTCCCGCGGATTTCCCTGCTGGGCGGCATTACCGGTTTCTGCACGGGTATGACCCTTATCTGGTGGACCGGTGCGGTGGATTATCCGATCATCGTCGGGGGCAAGCCATTCTTCAGCCCGATGTTTGCTTTTCCGGTTTCCTACGAGTTGACGATTCTCTTCACGGCATTTGCAACGATCATCGGCATGCTGGTGTTGAATGGTTTGCCGCAGCATTACCACCCGGTGCTCAAGTATGAGCACATTGCCCGTGGCTTGGACGATAAATTCTTTGTGGTAATTGAGGCCCGCGATCCACGTTACAACCTCGCCAACACCAAGGCCCTGCTCGAAAAGGCCGGTGGCGTCGAAATCAAGGAGCTGGAAGCCTGATCATGCGCAACCTATACCTCGCAACTGCTTTTATTGTTGTGCTCCTCATCTCGATGCTGGGGCTGCGCGGCACCAAATTCACCCATCCTCCGATCGATGTCTTTCCGGAATGGGCCTTCCCGGGGATGAAACAACAGCCAAAATACAAGGCCCAGGGCACCAGTAAGTTCTTTGCCGATGGTCGGGCGGATCGGCCCCAGCCGGCTGGAGTCGTGGCGGCTGATTTCGGTCCCTTGGGTGAGCCCCTGCGCACCGATACCCATCTGGTCAGCGGTAAAAACAGCGATGGCAGCTTCGCCCAGGGTTTCCCCGCCTCAATCAATGTCGATCTGACCTTCGTGCAACATGGCATGGAGCGCTACACCATATATTGTGCACCGTGCCATGGCGCATTGGGCGACGGCAATGGCATCACCAAACAATATGGCATGGGGGCAACCCCGACTTACCACGATGATCGGCTGCGCAACATGCCGGAGGGTGAAATTTTGAACACCATCATCCATGGCAAGGCCAACATGCTTTCCTATGCAGACAAATTGACGGTGGAAGACCGTTGGGCGGTCATTGCTTATGTCCGCGCTCTGCAACGTGCGCAAACCGGCACACCGGCCGATGTGCCGTTGGCCCACAAATCGGAGCTTGGTCTAAAATGAGCACCCCCGCATCAACCGTTCCCGCGGGTATCACCGCAGACACCACCGCGGCCAACGCGAGCCGCGCCCTGACCATTGGACTCGTGGGCATCGCCCTGACCTCACTTGGCATAGTCGTTTCCGGAGCGCAGGTCATTGCCATGTCCTGGTTGGTCGGTGTCACCTACTGGACGGCGATTGCCATTGGCATGCTGCTGCTGATTTTGATTCATCATATTTTTGATGCCTCTTGGTCGGTCCTGCTGCGGCGCCAGTTCGAGCACGGCCTCTCGGCCTTCAAATGGCTGGCCCTATTGTTTCTGCCCTTGTTGTTGGCGTCCTGGTTTGGGCATCATGACTTGGTCTGGCCTTGGATGAACCCGGCCCACGAAATTCATGGCGGACACACGGTGGGGCAGGATGTCCTTTATCTTAAGAAAGCTAGTTTTTTGAATTTGAACATGTTCACGGGTATGACCGTGGTGTTCTTTGCGATTTGGATCTGGCTGGCTGCGCGTTTGCGCAAGGCTTCGTTTACGCAGGATGCGGATGGCAATGCAGCTTGGACTTCCATGAGCCGCAAAACGGCGGCATTCGGAATTCCACTGGTGGCCCTGTCACTGACCGCTGCGGCCATTTATTGGGTGAAGAGTCTCGAGTATCATTGGTTCTCAACCATGTATGGGGTGTGGTTTTTCGCCAATTGCGTGCGGGGAGCCCTCAGTGTCGGGATCATCATCACCCTGTGGCTCTCGGCCCGCGGAGATTACAAGGGAATACTGAACAAGAACCACCTGCACAGCATCGGCCAGCTGATGCTCGCTTTCACGGTGTTCTGGGCCTATGTGACATTTTCCCAATATTTCCTGATCTGGAATGCCAATGTGCCCGAGGAAACCTTTTGGTATAACATCCGTGAATATGGCGACTGGTGGTGGGTGGGCATGGCCCTGTTGTTCGGCCACTTTTTCATCCCGTTCCTGGCCTTGCTGTCCTATCGCTTCAAGGTGACTCCCCATATTATCCGACGCATCGCCTACTGGATTCTGGCCGTCATTCTCCTCGATATTTGCTATAATGTCCTGCCGGCAATCAAGGACGCCCACGGTCACCCGGCCCCGTTCCTATCGATCCAGTTGTTGTGGACGGCCACCGCGGTCATCGGCGTCGGCGGAATTTGCGCCTGGGCTTATTTCAAAAGTTTTCCTTCCACCAAACTCATTCCCATCCGCGATCCCCGAATCACGGAATGCCTGACCCATCATGAGTGATTCAACCGCCGCCCGTCCTGCCTCATTGATCTCCATTTTGGCGATCATGTGCTGTCTCGCGCTATTCCTTCTGCTGGTTTATCTCGCCTATCTGCCCAACCAAACGGGGCCCTTTATCGGTGATGGCATTCGCACGCCGGCCGAGAGAAAGCTGAAATTGGCGGAGCTTCGGGCTAATGAGGCCAAGCAGGCGCACAGTTACGCGTGGATCGACCAACAAGCCGGACAGGTGCAATTGCCGATTGAGCGCGCGATGGAATTGACCGTGCAGCGTTATCAATCGAAGTGATTCCAGATCCATTAACACAGAAATGACCACCGCTTTGCCAAACACCTCTCCCGCTGAAGTGAGTGACATTGATCGCTCGGCCCGTTGTGCCACCTCCTTCCTTTTGATCACGGCCCTGGCTTGGCTGGTTTTGGGTGGGGTGCTTGCCCTGATCAATCTTGTCCAGATCCATACTCCGGTATTTCTGGCCGATTGTCCGTTATTGACTTTTGGCCGCGTCCAAGCCCTGCAAGAAACCGCTTTGCTTTATGGTTGGGCCGTCAATGCCGGATTGGCCGTGGGTATCTGGCTTTTGGCTCGTCTGGGTGGCTCACCTTTGCGTGGCGCAAACTTTGTGATCCTGGGCGGGGTGTTCTGGAATGTGGCACTGGTCGTGGGCTTGGGTGGGATTGTCATTGGGGAAATGACTTCATTTTCACTGCTCCAATTGCCCCGTTACATCCAGCCCCTGATGTTGGTTGCCTTTGCATCCTGTGCGGCTCCGGGCGTGCTGGCTTGGACGGGACGTCGCACTGAAGCGACTTACGCCAGCCAATGGTATGTGGTGGGTGCCCTGTTTCTCTTTCCGTGGTTTTTCTCCGTCGCCCAGGTCATGCTGCTGTATGTTCCGGTGCGCGGGGCCATGCAGGCCGTGGTTGCCTCCTGGTATGCGCAGAATTTCCTCAGTCTGCTGCTGGCGCCCATGGCGGTAGCCGCCCTCTATTATTTGTTGCCCAAAATCAAGGGTCAGGTGATTCCCAGTTACGATTTCGCAATTTACGGATTTTGGTCGCTGCTCTTGTTTGGCACATGGATGGGCGGCCGGCATTTGGTGGGCGGACCTTTCCCGGCTTGGATTCCCACCATGGCAATTGTTGCCGCCTGTCTGGTCTTGTTTCACCACATTATTCTTGTGGTGAACCTAAGGGAAGTGTTCAGCAATTCCGGCAGCATCGTCCTCAAGTTTGCGGCTTATGGTTTCGCCTGCTACTTGCTCAATGGAGTGGTTGATCTGCTCTTCTCCTCCCGTTTGCTCGCGGCGGTGACCCAGTTCACCTATTTTCAGCAAGCACATCTGCAGCTGGGTCTGACGGCATTTTCCATGATAATGTTCGCCGGCATTTACTATATGGGACCGCGTTTGGCAGGAGTGCCATGGCCATCAGTGGGTTTGATTCGGGCCCATTATATGGGTTCCCTCATCGGGTTCACTACGTTGATTGCCAGTCTCGGCATTGCCGGATGGATCCAAGGAACTGACTTGGGACGTGCCGATGTCACCTTTGCGGCCATTGCGGCGCAAACCCATCCTTGGCTGCTCGTGGCCACGGCGGCACAAGTTTTGCTGATTTTGGGTAATCTGGCCCTAGGTATCCATTTCGTTTGCCTTTTGTGTGCCAAATCCACCACGGAGTCGTTGGCGCAGTTTCGCCAGCCTCAGGCTTTGGAGGTTTCTGCGTCATGAAAAATGGTCCTCTGTTCTTCTTCGGCCTCTTTTTTGTCCTGGCATTGTCGTGGGCTGGGTTGGTGCTGGGCACCCAAGCCCAACTCGGCAGCCTGAGCCCCCATTACGATGATTTGGAGGGTAAAGCCTTTCCGGAACGAGCCAGTGGTCTGGCTTCCCGCGGTCAATTGGTTTACCAGGATCTGGGCTGCGCAGCCTGTCATACCCAGCAAGTGCGTCGACCGGACTTCGGTTCGGACAAGGCGCGTGGCTGGGGCGATCGCCAAAGCGTGACCCGGGATTATGTGCACCAGATTCGCCCCCTGCTGGGCAGCAGCCGTATTGGTCCGGATTTGGCCAATTTCGCCAGCCGGGCGCAGACCAGTGGCCAGGATGCAGCCAGTTTGTTCGCTTACCTTTACAATGGCACAGAGGGCATGCCGTCTTATCGGTTTCTCTTTGAGGTGCGGAAAATTCTGGGTGAGCCTTCGGCCAAGGCACTCCAAGGTGTGGCCGCTCCCGGTTACGAATTGGTGCCTACTGAACGAGCTGAAACCCTGGTCGCCTATTTGTTGAGTTTGAAGCAGACCTATGAATTTTCTGAAGCCCGTCCCTATGAGCCGGTCCCAGCCAACGAAGGAGCGCAAGAATGAGTGCTGAGCAACCGCAAGATCCCCGTCTGGAGCAAGCTGCCGCCACCGACGACAGTCTGATCTCCGTGCATGAAAAGGCCTCCGCTGGCACACCCGATACACATGCACATTATCGGCTGCTTCCCCTGGCCCTGCTGTTCATCTTCAGTGGACTGATCTTTTTTGGCGGCACCTACCTGAACCGCTATTCCGGACATTTTCATTCCGAGATTTTTGATGAGCGCCAGCTTCCCGGTCAGGGCGGCGCGGCCACGGTCACAAAAATTGATCCGATTGCCCTCGGTAAAAAGCAATACAACTCGGCTTGTATTACTTGCCACATGCCTAATGGCCAAGGCTTGCCCAATGTATATCCGCCCTTGGCTGGTTCCGAATGGGTTCAGGGATCCGAGGAACGTGTTATCAGTATTCTCTTACACGGTCTGAAGGGTCCGGTCACGGTGTTGGGCAAGACCTACAGTGCCGCGGCCATGCCCGCGTTTGGCCAGGTGGCTGGCGGTGGCTATAATTGGAGCGACGAGAAAATTGCCGCGGTGCTGACCTACATCCGTCAGGAGTGGGGTAACACTGCTGGTCCGATTGATGCCGCCAAAGTGACCGAACTGCGTCTCAAGGAAGCCAACCGCAAGGAATGGTCGGAGGCAGAATTGCTCGAACTGCCTTGAGAAAAGACGGATTGTTTTTATCTGCCGCTCGGGACCTCCGGGCGGCTTTTCGTTTTCAAGTCCCCCAGCGTGAGATTACTCACCCAGTTTTTTGTCCGGCACCAGTGCGGTCTGCACGTAGTCTTTGACGGCAGCGACGAGGGGGGTCATCGGCCGACTATAGCCCGAGTTGCGCAACTTTGTGATATCAGCCTGGGTGAAATATTGATATTTCCCGCGCAGCGCTTCGGGCATGGCGATGAATTCAATCTGCGGTTCCCGCTGCAAGGCGGCAAAAATGGAATTGGTCAGGGTCAACCAAGTGTTGGCTTCACCCGAACCCAAATTGAACAAACCGTGGGCGGTGCTGCCGGACTCCGCAAAGTGCAGGGTCATCTCCACCGCATCTTTGACATACAGAAAGTCGCGTTTTTGCTCACCGTCCTTGTAATCCGGGTGATGGCTCTTGAAGAGATTGACCTTTCCCGTGTCCAGAATCTGTTGATAGGCCTTGTTGACGAGTGAGCGCATGTCGCCCTTGTGGTCCTCGTTGGGCCCGAAGACATTGAAGTATTTTACACCCACGATCCGCCTCAACCAGCCGTGTTTTTGGGCATACAGGTCGAAAAGGTGCTTGGAGTAACCATACATGTTGAGTGGGCGGAGGCGGCCTAAATCCTCGTCCTGGTCATCCATACCCCTGGCCCCATCGCCATAGGTGGCGGCAGAAGAGGCATAAACAAACCTCGTGTCCTGCTCGAGAGCCCAGATGGCCAGTTCCTTGGTGTAGGCAAAATTATTGTCGATCAGATAGGAGGCATTGCGTTC
>JAIPJW010000016.1 GCA_021734075.1 Cephaloticoccus sp. | reverse complement strand
ACCACCCGGCCCCCCTTGACGAAACGGCTGCCAAAGGCGCATTCATAGCCCTCTTTGAGTAACTGCCAGTATTTCACCGCATCATTGGGATCATCCGAAGCGTCGGCCATCATGATGACACAGGCATCGCCCCGAAAGTGATTCAGGCCATAGGTTACCGCGCGGCCGAATCCGTTGGGTCCAGGATTCTGCACCGGAGCCAGGGTGGGAATAGTTTGCTTAAGCTCCTGGAGCACAGCCCAGGTGCGGTCCTTGCTGCCATCATCCACCACGACAATTTCGTGCGGCACGTTTTCACGGGAAAAAATCTCGTAGATTGCCGCCAATGTGGGGGGCAATGATTCCTCCTCGTTGTGGGCGGGAATGACCACGGAATAGAGACTTAGCGGGGCGGAATTGGCCTCGTGCATCCGGCCAATGAGGGGAAATCCTCCGTCGGCGGCAAGCCTTGGCTTGCATGTCAGGAACTACTGAAGAGGTGTCAATCAAGCCAGACATCAGTGAGGTAGGTCCAATCGAAGGCGTTGCTACCATCGGGATCTATCTCGATTTTCAGTAGCGAGTTGGGGGGCAAAACTGGTAGATTCAATTTCAAGAGTTGCCGACCCTGGTCCGCCACTGCCGTAAGCGGCTGCAATTGCCGGGATGCCAACGGGGAGATGGTGCCATCCGGGAGTTGTGCCGATACCCGGAAAGTCGCACCGTTGGTGCCCTGTTCCCCGCGATAAGCTCCGGCGATGAAGCCGAAGGCAAAACTCAATTGTTTTTCGCTTCCCGTCAGACGAAAGCTGATGCTGGAGGGGGCATGCAACATCAGCAGGTTGACCCCGGATTCTTCGATCAGAGTGGAAAGGGGGCTGAATGCTGCATTGGGCGGGCGGTTGAATCCGGGAAATTGCCGCCAGGTATAATTCGGGCTGCGGAGAAACCTGACATGAGTGATATATGCCCAGTCCCAGGCATTGTTCTGGCCCGGTCCAGGGTTCGTGGTAACGGTCAGTTTGGAACCCGTTGCGTAGGGAGGAAGAGGAATTCGCCGACTCTGGGGAATGCGATCATCGGCATGATCGCGGGGGTTGACCAGAAATGATTGGATGATCCGCCGGGTGCCATCGGGAGCGCTAACTTCCACGACGAAGCCCGTGCCATCCCCATCGGTTTGATTGATCGCACGCGGGACATAGCCGGTTTCCAGCAACAGTTCGCGCTCATTGCCTTGCAGGGTCCATTCCGCCCGGCCAGGCGGCAGTAACATCAAGACGTCCCGCCCATTGATGCGATCAAACTGACCATGTTGCTCCCGCAGGTTTTCCGCCGGCAAATGTTGGTCGATCCAGTTGGGTAGGCGACTGCTGGCCAGTTCCTTTTGCATCTGAAAAGGCGAGATTTTCCTTTGGCTCAGAACATCACGTCGGGCGTAAACCCGGGAATGATCCAGATCGATCACCAGAGCATAGTTGCGTGCGATCAAGTCGGCTAACGCGGGAAAATTCTCATGCGCGGTGCTGGCTCGGTCCTGGTAAAATATATCATTGGGGCCGACTGAATCGAGGAACACTTCAGGCAGGTGGCTGCGAAAATCCGCCAAGTAGGTTTGGCGGTGATATTCCTGCAGGGGTGACGGGATGATGCAGTTTACGCTGTAAGCCTCACGGGTCCCCTGAATGAGACTGCAGGTGACATAGGACTGAGCATCCCAACCCCAGATGGCGAGTCGATCGCCCGGATCCGTGAGATGGCTGATGACACTATCGACCTCGGTGAGTGATTTCATCCGGTGGGTGAGCAACTGGCCGAGCACAGACGGCATCGGGGACAACAGCCGGGTGATCAGGAGACCGGTTGCCCCTAACAGCACCGCGATCCTGACCGCAAGACCGGTGAACCCTGGTTTGGGAGCGATGCCGTATTCCCCCACAGCCGCTCCACTCCATAGCACGACAGGCACCAGCAACAACTGGACATAGTGCAGATAAGGTCGGCCGGGAAAAAGGACGCAAAACAAGGCCACCCCGAAAAGGCATCCTCCCAGCACAAATGGTCTGCTAAATGTTCTTCTGGTTGATGCGGTCAGGAGGACAAGCACGAGCGAGAGGCCCAGAACTAGACAAAAGGAAAGGAACGCCGGGTGGAGCAAGGACAGATCAGGGGGCAGCCATGATTCGGACAAACTTGCGCCCGCATAGATGAGGTTTTGGAGTATATAGCTCTGGTAAAAATCCCGCCAGACTCCTCCGCTGGTGGTGGCCACGATCACGGTAACAGCCGGCATCAACACCCCCCCGATCAGTGCGGCGCACTGCCTGGTCCTGGTGCCTCGATCGGTATTGTGCGCCCGCAGCAGGATGACCAGGGCGAACAATGCCAGGATCGCCCCGATGGGTCCCGTCTGCAATTTGGCCCATGGATGGAGTCCGGCCACCAATCCGAGCAGCAACCATTTTCGATAACGGGGAGCATCCTCATCGTTCGTAGTGCAGAGCAAGGCGACCCCGGCTGCCGTCAAGGGCAGGGAGATCAGTTCCGAGGAGTAGTGGTTCAGATCGTCGGACGCGATGGAAGCGATATAGATCACGCCCGGCACCAGGCCCAACCGGGCGGAGCGTTCCCCATAATATTTGCGCAAGGTCAAGTAGCACAACCCGAGCGCCAACCAAATCAGTAACAATGCGGTGAACCGCGCGGTGAAATAATCAAGTGGTATTCCAACCAGAGTCCATGGGACCAGCGCGTAATACACCAACGGTCCGGCGGTCATGCCGTCAACCGATCGCCAAAACAGGGGATCATGACGGAGTGTCAGGGCCCCCGCAATGAACTGGCTCTCATCCGTGTTCAGCTCATTGCCATAGGACAAAAACGGCCACCGCCAGCAGACCAGAACCAGCAAAATCAACAGGGGGAATAACCAGGGATTTGATGACGCGCCTCGTGCCGGGCCAAGCGTGCGGGGCCAAATGGCTGAGGTCAGGAACAGCAGTGAAGCGCCCACCGCCAACGGCCAGTAAAGCGTGGCGTGCCCATCGAGGAACCGCAGCATGAATTCCCCCTTCATAGGCTGTGAAAGGCCCGGCCCAGGGACCGGAATGCTGTCAGGCGAAGGTCGCCCCGCTCACGGGCAATGGGCCGGTCGAGATGAATTTTGCTCACTAGAGGGGGGATGGGTGGTGGCATCGGTAGTGGACTCCTTGACCATCGGCATGCGGACTACGTGAGCAACCGGATAGCATGCGCGGCAAGCCGCAATTCACCCGAAAAATCCCGGCTCGTCGCCGGGATATGCGTTTCGGGCGAAGCGTTTCAACGTGGTGCGGACAGTTCCAGCCAGGTTGGGTTGGCTTCGGCATGATTGGCGATTTCCTTGAGGATCTCGCGGGTGGGGGTTGCGGGCTGCCAGTGCCAAAGACGAGTGGCCTTGGCATGGTCCAGCACAATCCAGGGAATATCGAACTGCCGCTTTGCTCCATCGGGCTGAACGGAATGTGGTCCGAATCGTTGGGCACACCAATCACTTAATTGTCGCAGGGACATGGCCGAGTTGGTTCCGCCGGAAAAATTGGCCACCCGGTCCGCAGAATCCATTTTCGGGGCCGTGAGTTGGCGCGACAGAAGGGGGATGAGATCGCGGGGATGCAAGCAATCGCGCACCTGATGCCCGTGGCCTCCGAACCCCAGATACTTGAGTGGTCGTTTCCTCAACCAGGCATTGATCCAGTAGGCAAAAATACCCTGGTCCGCGCGACCGAATTGTCCGGCGCCAGCCAGAACCCCACATCGGTTGATGAAGACAGGAAAACCGAAGGTTTCGCCGTATTCCAGCGCCAGTATTTCGGAGCACAATTTGGTTGCCCCATAGAGGGATATGGGAGCTTGAGTGGAGAAGGATTCATCCAGTCCCCTGATGGTCAGACCCGGGGGCAGAGACAGGGTGGCATCGGGGGTCAGGGCGTTATCTACCACCGCCACAGGCAGCGAAGTCAGGGGAGCGATGGCATAGACCCGCGAGGTTGAAAGCAGGATGAATCCGGCCTGGTGAGTCTTGCAGTATTCCAGAATATTGATCGTGCCGACCAGATTGTGGTCCACCAGTTCGCGGCTGCTGGTCTTGCCGTCCACTCCTGCCAGCACGCTGGGATTGGCGGCGGCATCGATGACAAAGTCAGCCACGGGCAGCTTTTCCATCCGGGCGATATCGCGCAAATCGGCGGTGATTATCCGAGCCCCCAGCGCTTCCAGAGGTTTGCGATTGGTCTCGCTGCCAGGGCGGATGTAGTTGTCGAATCCGCAGACGTCATGGCCCAAGGCCAAAAGTTCGCGAGCCAAGGTGCTGCCGACAAAGCCACAAATGCCGGTGATGAGGATGCGCATGTCTCGCGAGGGAAACAGACCCCGGACTGCAGGTGAAGCGTGAAATGGCTCATTCAGCGGGTCGTGCACTTTCGAGGTTGATCGAGCCAGTTTGGATATGATTGAATCCAAGACCTCTTATGAAACAAATACTTGGTCGCCTTTTATCCTTTTCTGTATTGCTTGGCCTCGGCGCGCTGCCGTCCCTGGCGGTGGATCGCGTGGTTTCCTCGGATCTGCCGGCCGAGACCCAGCCGGACAGCCCGTTGCGCGTGACCGTCCAAGCCAGCTCGAATGTCGCCGGTGGTGAGTATGTGGGCTTTTTCCATGCGGAGTATTCCATCGACGGAGGCCAGAATTGGACGGGGATCTGCTACGAGGCGAAGTCGGGAACGAAGGTGGAGCGCGGCGTCACGATTACGACCGGCAAGGTCGGAACCAAGGTCGTGGTCCGGGCCCGGACGGCATTTCGCGGAGGCATGGCGGGCGATGTTGATTATGACGGCGGGGCCATCAACTGGGATGACACTTGGAGCATGTGGCGGACGCCGCCGACGCGTTACTGGATAGCTTACGTCCGCTAAACTCTACGTGCCGAGGGTGTTGGGGTCAGAGCCGCTGAAAGCGGTATTTGGCCCAGGCCCAAAGCCAAGTGGGCGGGTCCCGGAACATGGAGACCTTTTTGCCTTCCTTGAAGGATCGGGAGGTGTATTTCACCGGAATTTCAATCGGGATATGCCCCTTGCGCACCAGCTTGATCAGCAGTTCCCAATCGAAATCGAAACGGTTGGCCTCAAAAGTCAGCCCGGCCAGACATTCGCGCCGGAAGACCTTATACATGGTGAAGGGATCACGGAGCGTCAGACCCAGCGACACATCGATCAGGGCGGTGAAAAACCAGTGACCGGCGTTGAGGGCAAAGGCATGCAGCACCTGCTCATCGAACTTGCGAATGAACAGGCTGTCACTGTGCCTGGACCCGAGCACAAAGGAGTGGGCACCTGTCCGGATGGGCGCGAGCAACTTTTCGTAGTCGGCCAGATCGTATTCCAAATCTCCATCCTGAATCAACAAAACATCGCCCGTGGCCTGAGTGAATCCGTGACGGACGGCGTGACCCTTGCCGCGTGGTTTTTCCTCCAACAGGAGTTTGACCCCGGGACGATTGGCATAGGGCAGCACGAGTTTCCTGGTGCCATCGGTTGAGTTGCTTTCCACGATGATGACCTCGAGTTCCCAACCGGCAATGCGCTTGGTCGTGATCGCATCGAGTGCTGCGGTCACGGTGGAGTGCTCGTTGAACAAGGGAACCACGATGGAAAGCTTGGGCAGGGCCGGTAGCGGCGGAAGCGGGTTGGGCGCGGCATTCATCAAAGGACGGGCTGCGAGGCGAACGACGCATTGGGGCGGAGCAGCCAGACCAGTCCACCGACGAGACCCATGGCTCCCACGAAGGCGAGCCAAAGTGCGAGGGTGAAATATTGGGGCCAGTAGTTGAAAGTGATTTCATACGCACCGGCGGAGGGGATCCTGATTCCGCGGAAGGCATGATTCAGGCGAAAATAGTCCGCCGGTTGGCCGTTAACCGTCACTTGAAAGTCCTCCCGATAATACGTTTCAGTTAACACCGCCACCCCTGGCCCGGGAGCATCGATCGTGAAGGATGTGCTGTTTGGGGTGAAGCGGTAGTCAATGGCCGGCTGGATCAGCTTTGCGGCCGCGTTTAATCGGGGGAGATCGGACTCGTCGCCGGTTTGCACGGCAGCAAACGGTCGACCATCACCAGTCAGTAGTAGGCGGGCAAAATCCGCCGGGGTGTCATAGTCCAACACCCCATTGCAATAAAACGCCCGTGGCCACGCAGTCGGACTTGCATAGACGTCAAGGTCAGCCTGTCCGAGCAGTTGCAAGCCATCAATTGGATGATCGCCATCGCGGTGGGTCGCGACCCAATGAGTCACGTTGTAGAGGTCGTATTTCTTGATGAGGTCGCGCGAATCGGATTCCCGGTTCGGCCAGTCCCAGTTCCAGACCCGTTGTAGTCCCAATGCATCAGCCAGTTCATGGTATTGCTGACTGCGCACGGCATCGACGCCATAGACCCCCTCCAAGCCCAGCGCGGTGTTGTAGGAGGCGTAGAGCGTGGAACCCCACCCATTCACCCGACCAGGTTCGTTCAGATTACGCTTCAGCAGCGTGATGGCCGGTGAGGGTGCGTGCAGGTCCGCGCGGGGACCGGGTATGAACACAAAGTGATCAAAGGCTGATTCCCGATACTGACTGTGGCGCCAACACAGCAAAGGTAAGCCGAGTGCGAGCATGATCCACACGGGTCCGGGCTTGGTCGGATTGGCCAGACCCCAGTGCAGTCCGAGGGGCAGCAGCATTAAAACGACGCCGAGAGATATGGCATAACCGACGAAAAAATGACTGTAGGAAGACTCCCGGGTGGTCAGGAAATAGAGGCCGAAAATCAGCAGTGCCAACAACCAGTAGCGCACCATGGCCGGACGGGCTTCGCTTTTGCCCAGTTGGGCCCAGGCATCGGCGAAGCCCACCCCGGCGAATACTCCCAGCAGACTGAGCAGGATACAGGAGAAAGTATTGCCGACGTGCACGATGTTGCCGACGAAGGGGATCTTTTCGATCACCGACGTGGGCACCAAGCCAAAGGCCAGGCTGAAAGGCACGGCAGACGCCAAGAGCAAGGCCCAGCCCGTTCGGGTAGTGCGCCAGGCACGTGGTTGGACGAGCCACCAAAGGAAGCCTGAGAAAAAGAGAAAGTTCAGGGCCGGGGCCACGACATTTTCATCATTTTGAGTCTGGCGGTAGAAGATGTCGTCGAAGAATCCAACGAAATGCGACCACGTCAGCGTGTTCGCCTGAGGCACATCATAGCCGGTCATGGAGTGAGCCCATGCGCTAAGAAAAGAAATCCAATTGGGGGCGGTGATCAGGATGAAACCAAATCCTGCCAGACTGGCGGCCCCCAAAAGCCGGGACCGTCGACCGGCCGTATCGGAGCGGAGCAGCAGCAGGATGACCCCGGCAAGATTCAAACATACGATCAGCATGTAGGCCTCCTTCACGGTGCCACTGGTCAGCACCAACCAATTGGCCGCGACCAGGGCGGCCAGCCATCGGGCCATGCCACGTGGAGTGGTGGTGCCGTGAAGGCCGCACCAGGCGAGCAGGATCAAGGGCGAATAGCAGACGCTGAAATTTGCCGGGTGGACCAGCCGGTAAGTAAAGAATCCCAGGAAACCTGCCCCAATCGTGGTCAGGACGGCCGGGCCGATGCGGCGGGTCAGCAGCCAGACGATTCCACCCAGAGAGCCTGCCAGCAACCAGCGGACAATGAGGAATCGAATATCCCAGGCCCAAGCGGCTCCGTCCGTGGCAATGGTGATAAAGTTGAATGGATCACCGAACATGGATTGGCCCTGGCCCAGCAAGGGTTCTCCACTGAGTGAGTAGCGATTCCACAAGGGCAGTTCACCGGCCGCCAAGGCATCGCGTTGGACCATCGGATAATAAAGATGCTGGAAAAGCAGGGCTCCGGTGTCGGAACTGCCGGTGTTGGCCGACATGGCATCGGTATATCCGGGTAGGGTAGGCAGACTCTCATAGAGCATGTGCCCTCCATTGTTGGGTGAGGCGAATGATCGCCCCTGAAACAGCACCGGATGGCACTGGATCGCCACCATGATAACTGCCGTCAACATGATGGAGGAGGCCGGCCTGGATTCGGCGTAGGCCAGCACTTGCGTGGCGCTCCGGGAAAGTCCGCGGGCCACGAGCGGGCAACTCAACAGGCAACCGAGCAACAGCACCGGCCAGGCGGCGGGCCAACCCAGTTCCCACCAGATCCGGGCATCAGGCTTGAGCACGAGGGGCTCGACGAGTCGCAGGTTGAGGATTGGGTCGTTGGACGACTGGCTGGTCACGACATCAAGCTTCATCCCGCGTGGTTTTGCACGGGTGATGTTGCCGCCGGGCAGCAAATCCTCGGGACCAAACACGTGCACAATTCGGTCGCGCCGGTCCACGATTTGAGCGTGTGAAAAAGTGAACTGACCGACTCCGTCGATGGGATCGAAACGCAGGGCCGTGAAGCGGCCCATGGGCATCATGAATCGGTAGACCACTGGCTCCGTTTCGACTTTGATCGGTTGCCGGGAGGAGTTGTATTCGGTGAATCCGTCACCCAAGTCCCAAAAAAACTGGGTGGAGCCCTGAGAAGTCGAAGTCAGCGTGATGTCGAAAAAATAATAATTCCGGTTTTCAACACTGGTGGTGATCGCGGGCAGCGCCGCCGCCAAAGCCAGCAAAACCGTCAAGAGCAGACTGCGGGGATCAAACCAAGCTCGCATCATGTCGTGGTGGAGGAGCGTTTTCTCCACGCATCGACGATTTGATGAATGGTCTCATCCAGCGATTGGGTGATGTCCCACGAGGGATAATGCGCGCGCATCTTGCGCAGGTCCGAATAGTAGCAGATGTGGTCGCCGGCCCGGTTTTGATCGACGTAGGTGAAGACCTGGGGTTGGCCCGAGAATTTCTCGGCGATTTTGAAAGCCTCGAGAATGGACGTGCTGTTGGCTTTGCCTCCACCGAGATTGTATACTTCTCCCGCTCGGGGTGCGGCCACGAATGCAGCCATGAAACGCGCCACATCCAGTGAGTGGATATTGTCGCGAACCTGTTTGCCCTTGTAGCCGAATACCTTGTATTCCCGCCCTTCGAGATTGCATTTGACGAGGTAGGAGAGGAAACCGTGCAGTTCGACGCCAGTGTGATTGGGACCAGTCAGACAACCGCCACGCAAGCAGCAGGTGGGCAGATTAAAGTAGCGACCGTATTCCTGGACCATGACATCAGCCGCAACTTTGGAGGCGCCAAAGAGAGAATGTTTTGATTGGTCGATGGTGAAGGTTTCCGGGATGCCGTTCGCATACGCGGCATCAGCATATTCCCAACGCGTAGCCAACTCGGTCAGGGCGATGCGGTTGGGCGCATCGCCATACACCTTGTTGGTGCTCATGTGCACAAATGGTGATTCCGGGCAGGCCTGGCGGGCAGCTTCCAGCAGATTCAACGTGCCGACCGCGTTGGTGTCGAAATCATCGAAGGGAATGGCCGCGGCCCGGTCATGAGAAGGTTGGGCCGCCGTATGCACAATGACTTCAGGCTTGACGGACTTGATCAGGGCAAGGACGCCGGCCCGATCCCGTATGTCGAGCTCATGGTGAACAAAGCCCTTGAGGTCACGTTGCAGACGTTCCTGATTCCAGCGCGTGTCACCCTGGGGGCCAAAAAAAACCGCGCGTTGGTTGTTGTCCACGCCGTGGATGACGTAGCCCAGCTGGGAAAAATAACCGCAAACTTCGGAGCCGATAAGCCCCGAAGAACCGGTAACGAGAAGCGTTTTATTGGCCATGTTGGGAGATAGATTACCCTGCAGGCTGGCGCTTTTGTTTCCAGCAGAATAATTTGGCTAAAATTTCGCGGTCAGGGAAATCGAGTAGATGCGACCGCGCAATCCCCATAAGCTTGCACCCCGGCTCCAGAGGCATCCTGGGCGTAACGGGGAAATTTCCGGCCAAAGATATTGTTGATGCGCAGTTGGAGGGTCAGTTCGTGGTCGTCTGCAAGTCCGGGCAACCACTTTGTCAACTCACTTTGGGCATAGATATCATATTGCCAGAAATCATTGATGCGGTCGCTCCCTTGGCCCAGCCACTCTGATTCGGGCAATATACGATGGTAATAGTAGTGCCCGTCAAAACCGAAGCCAAAGCTACGGCCGGTCCAGCTAGACCCGAAATTGGCCCGATAGCGCATGAGCCCTGACGTAGAGCCGTCCGGTGCATTCAATTCATCAATCTCAGGACTCGTGGGGTAAAGTTTGCGCAGGTAGTTTTGGAAATAGACCAGACGAAGGTAGGCATCCAGCCGTCCGGAACCACAGTGCATCCAGGTGTAGTCGAGGGTGGCATTCCAATTTTGCGAGTGCCGCGAAGCCACATTAATCAGACCGGTCAGGAGTGAGTTGACATAGCCCTCAGCGTGGATGTCACCGGGAGGCAAAGTTACGCGATTGATGCGATCGGGCCAATTGGACTCAAGATTCAGCAGGGTTTGTGGTTCCAGGAAGAGAATTTCGTTTTCCTTGCGGGTATCCACAAAGTCCAAACTGGCCCGAAAGCGATGAATGTCCCCCCGGTGATACAACAACCCGGCGCTTTGCGTAACGGCCCCTTCCGGCACGACGTTGGGATTCAAGTCCTCATTGACCTCGACGGAATAGGTTTGGTTGCGCTTGGGGTCGTAAATGACGGCGTAGTTGATGCCGGGTCCGCCACTTGATGGCGTGGATATCCGGCGGCTCATGGCCGAGGTGGGATACCGGTTTGAGATCGTGGCAGATCCCCGCAGGGCCCATCCGCCTTTGAAGTCGACTTTTACACCCAAAGTCGGGGCCAGGTTTGTTTCCCTGGAGGTATCCGCCATGACATATCGCGCGGCGAGATCAGTTTCGAATGACTCAATCCAGGTGGGCAGCATGCGCCGGGGCAACAACGGGGCCTGGAATTCGCCAAACACGCTCAGGCGCTCCAACGTGCGTCCTCTCCACCGGACTGGTGATTCGGCGAGGTTGCCGTCGGCATAACGTAGTTCCTGCGTATAGTCTGAAAGTTCGGTGAGCCGATAATCGAATCCCACGGCAGCGGTGGCTGTGCCGGTCGGGAAGGACAAGTTCTGATTCGTGGCGCGGATGGCGGAATCGATCGCCTGATAGTCGCCAAGTTTCACGAAGCGATTGCGCTGGCCATAATACACCAGGGCGCGGTCATAAAATTCGGTGGGTGGGCCATATGACTGCGTGTCACGCAGGGGATTATAGATGCCCTGATCGACCAGCTGTTGCCATCGATCCGGATTGACCCCGGCAAAACCTCGGTAGCGCGCCACATTGCGCGCGTATTGGGCATCGAGGGAGAGTTGCCAATTGGCTGGCAGTTTGATCAAGGCTCCGATGAGGGTGGAGGATAAGTCCAGTTGGGCTTCGCTGAACGATTCGCCCAAAGCCGGTGCGGTTTCATTGAGGGATATTTGTATGTCCTGGCCAAAAGGGTTGGAGGGCGAATTGCCGGCCAGGCTGAGATCACCCCGGAATACATCATAACCCCGATTAACCACGGTGTGGGTGAATATGCTGTCGATCCCGATTTGCAGCCAGGGCAGGGCATCATAGACCACCGAAATGAAATAGGATTGGCGTCGCTGGCGGCGACCGAAGGGGTTGTCGATACTGTCGGGCGAAGCCGCGAAGCCGCCCGGGGGATCAAAGAAGGCCACATTAGTCATGCCGGCCCGCGAGGTGAAAGCACTCAGACCGCCTTGGCCATTTGCCCCCGGGGCCACCGAAGTATGATCGGATGTGCCCGGGCCAAAGAGCGGGGACCCCTGACTGCTGCGGATATTGGGGGTGGCACGATAGATGGATCCGTCGGGTGAGTTAAGGTTCCGGTCATTGCTTTGGCGATAACCCAATTCTGACTCGGTTGGCGGCAGGGCCTGGGTGACCGTGGCATTCAAACGCAGATGCAATCGACCTTGGAGCAGGCTGCTGCCATGCAGCAGGGAAACGGACGAATTCGGGGCATCGAATCCCCGCAGCGCATTGGTGTATGTGGTGGAAATTTCGGTCCGATTGATGTCTGGCCGAAGCACAATATTGATTACGCCACCGACGGGATTTCCGTTGTAGAGGGCTGATGCTGATGCAGGCAGCACTTCGATTTGCTCCACCAGACTCAGGGGGATGGAATTGACATCGGGGGCCCCAAGTCGGCCATCGACGGTGGCCGAGGATTCGGGCAGCCGGCGGCCATTGACCAAAATGATGGTGGCATCCGCTCCGAAGCCGCGAAGGTTCAAATTGGAGCTGCCGGCCAGAAAACTGGCCTGGGTGCTGTTTTGTTCGGGGGGGAGGGTGGAGGCATCGCTGTCCAGCAATTCCCGGCGGAGGAAATCATTCAGGTCAACCGTGCCACTCCGAGAGATTTGCTCGCGATCATAAATCTTGAAGGGCAATGGATCGTTTTCCGTGCGCGGCAAATCAATGTTGCCGATGACTTGGCGCGGATAGAGGGCCAGTAAGGCGGGAGATTCCCTGGCCGTTGTCTGGTCCACAACCACATAGCGTTCCAGCTGCATGGGGTCATTTGCGGGTTGCAGGATCTGATCTTCAAGTTCAAGGATTCCGGCCAAAGGCACCGCCAGATTTTCCCATTGCACGGGACGGAAGCCCTCGGCGAGCGCGATCATCGTGTGTTCGTCCGCAGGCACCGCAACCAAGGTGAACTGTCCCTTGTGATCCGTGACCGTGGAAAGGATGGTCCCGGGAATTTTGATCTCCACATTTAGCGCAGGTGTGCCGTCGGGCTTTAGCACGCGGCCCTGGATGGTTCCGACCGTGGGCGTGGGCCGGCTGACGACGTATTTATTCTCCGCACTGCGTTGCGCGACATATCCGGAATGGGCCAACAGCAGGGCAAGTGCCGCCTTGGTTTCATGCCGGCCCACCAAGGCCGGAGACTGAATGCCCAGCAGATCATCATAGGAAAACAGCACATCGCATTGGGCTTGCTTGGAGAACAATATGAGTGCTTTGGCTGCAGGCAGCTCCGGTATGTCGAAGTGATGCCATTGGGCGTGCAGGGAATGTCCCAGAAGGGCGACGGTCCAAAGCAAAAGGCATCGGGTGGCTGATCGCATGGAACTACGAAGAACGGGATGGTGCATTTAATGCAGCAGGCATGGGCTTGCTGATTAATTGCCCGCGACGTTGGTGGCGTTGGAATCCCGCAGCGTGACCAACACGGTGCCGTTCAAATTGTAGCTGACCTGCAACCCAGGAACCGCGTCCTCCAGTGCTGTCAAAAAACCAGTAAGGTCATCGAGGGCGTAGCGACCGCCGATTTTTTGGCGGGCCGCTTCGGGTGTGGCCGTCAGGCCAATACCGTGGTGACGGCCAAATCGGTCCAGGGCGTCCTGCAGGGTCACGCCATTGAAGACGACCCGGCCCTCCCGCCAGGCGATGGCATCCTCCAAATCAGATTCATCCAAGCGGCGCATTGAGCTCCCGGTGGCACTTATAGTGAGCTGATCGCCGACTCCCATGGTGATCTGGCGCGCGGCACTGTTGGTGGTGGCGGGAGAGATTTGAACCACGCCTTCCAGCACAGTCACCACCAGATCGTGGTTGGAAATCGTGTGGACATCAAACTTGGTGCCCTTAACCCGCACGGAACCCGCAGGGGTTTCCACCACAAAAGGACGCTCCGGATCCTTGGCGACCGCAAAGAAAGCTTCACCTTCGGCCAGTTTGACGCGGCGTTTTGTGGCATCTATTTCGACGCGCAAGCTGGTGCGGGCATCGAGATCGACCATACTACCGTCAACCAGTTCAATGGACTGTCTCTGGGCCACTGGGGTGGCGAGACTTTCATATTGGGTTGCCGGCTGCAGGATCCAAATCATGAAAACGATCGCGGCTGCGGCCATGAGGCCACCGCTCACAAGCCAGGGCTGCCAACGCCTCCCCGGACGGGACGCAGGCGATTCGGGCAGTTCCACGCCTCCGGTGGCAAGCAGGACGGGCAGTTTTTCTTCCAGATCCGTGGAAAACTGACAGTAAACACTCAACAGTTCGCGATGACGTGGATTGAGATCCAGCCACTGTTCCAATTCGGCCTGGGCTGCGTTGGTGAGATTTGTGCCATCGAGGCGCGCGGCCCACAAGGACGCGGATTCCTCCATCTCTGTCTGATGATTTTGATTATTGAAATTCATGGCGAGGTTTCCCGTTTGATCTGCAAATCTTCCGATGCGGATTCGGTTTCTTCGTGCGTTTGAAGTTCATGCCGGAGTAGTCGCAAGGCCCGGGCATGTTGCTTTTCCACCGTGCTCACAGCTATGCCCAGTCGCCGGGCAATTTCCTGATGGGGCAACAATTCAATTTTGCGCAGCAGTAGCACGGAGCGACACCCAGCGGGAAGTCGGGCGATGGCGGATTCCAACCGGGCCAGTTCCTGTCGAGCGATCACTTCCTGCACCACCCCCGGCGTTTGGGCTGACGCAAATTCCAGATTGAGTGGGGACGTGCTGATCGGGCTGATTCGCCGACGTTTGAGCCGATTGAATGCCAGACGCCGGGCGGTGGTGTAGAGCAACGCTTCCGGTTTTTCCGCGGTGTGGTCCTCAATCTTGGGATAGATTCGCACATATGCGTCATGTGCGACATCCTGAGCTTCACCGGAGTTGCCCAAGAGCCGGGCGAGATATCGTCGCAGCGGGTCCAAGGTGGCCCGATAAAGGGCAGAGAACTTCCGATTATGATCTTGGGAGTGATCCATGCTTAAGGTGAATCGGCGGATATGTTTTGAACCTGAACGACGTGGAAATTATGGGACATGGCACTAAACTTAGACAATTTCCGGACCTAATACCGCTATCGGCTGACAGTTAAATATGCCGCTTCTACCTGATCCGGGTTGGTGCGAGCAAGTTGTTTGAATGCAACGAATAAGATCCACACAGTGAACGGACTGTGGTTCAGGATTTTGATGTGCCGACCAGATCCTGCCTGATTTTCATACCCCGTGGGGTCAATTCAGCAGTCAAAGCCGCAGTCTGCGGACCAGGCCCGTAAAACATAAGGCCACGATTGCGACGATCCCCAGAGAGGTGTGCAGACTCGCACTGGCTTCTATTTGCATGCGCTTGGTCATGACCAGACCAAGTTGGGCGTCATGCGTCGGGATCGGAGGAGCCGCAGCCACCCAGGCTTTGGTTTCGGTGCGTCCGTCGTAGAGCACGAGCCGGGCTTGCTTGCCGAAGTAAGATCGAACCTCAGCAGTCCAAAATGCTATTTCCGGGTCATTTGGACCGAGGCATTCCACCTCGGTGATGAACGTGCCATCGGTTTCCTCGATGCGCAGTCTCAGTCCGTTACCATGAGCCACGGGCCAACCGGCATAGGGAACCACAAACCATGGAGCATTAATGGGGAACAGTTTGCTCCACGCTGTGCAGGTCAATTCCGGACCCCCGGGACTTGTGCCTGTGAACAGATCCCGCAAAGCTGGCGGAGAAAGTGGGGCCGCTCCCACAAGTCGCGTGCCAGGGTAATCTGCCGAACCGGTGATTATTTCCACCTGCAGTGGGCCGACATTGCCCTCGGGAGTCAGGATCAAGCGCCAGCGGCTGGAGGCGTTGAAGGTAAATGGAGCGGGCCAGCAAAACAAGAGGAGGAAGGCTGCCAGGGCAAGGCAGGCGGGCAGGAGAGGGGACACGGCCTGCGGCGACAACGAAAGAGTTTCGAGGGGATATTTCATTTCACGGTTGCCAAGGATGAACCCGGTCGCGCCAACCAGCAGCAGCAAAACACTGCCCCCGCCCAGCGGCAAAGTGTGGCGTTGGGCAAGACGGACAATTTTCCCGGCAAAATCCGGGGGATTCGACGGGTTTACCGCGTGCGGCAGCAAAGCCCGAAACGCGGGGTCATCCAACAGCGTGGTGATCTGGTTTACGTCCTGGTAAAGCACCCAACGCGTGGTCTGTTGCTCCAGCAGGTTGCGATCGCCCTGCTGCAGGTAGGCTTGCACTGCGATCTGTCGGATTTGGGCGTTTTCCGCTGCATGCTCGTGAAAATAACGGGTGTGTCCACCCGTGGATAATTGCCACCATCCTGCCAGAACGACCGCGGTCCAAGCCACGCCAAATGCCGCGGTAACCGGGCGCCATCGCTTGATCGACGGCAGCAGACGGGCCAGAGCGAGGGCATTGGCCAGGACGAGGATAGCCAACAACTCTCCGTAACGGGAGACGTAGCCGCTGTAGTCAGCGCTTCGCGCAAACGCGAGGGCGGCGGCCTGACCCGTGGTCCAAAGGCCCAAAGCCATGACGGTGCGGTCAAAGGCCGTGGCCCTTTCGCGTTGGCGAAGTTGCAGGATCAGATATGCGCAGGGCAGATTGAGCAGGATCAGGGCCCCGGGCCAGCCAGCCGGCCAGCCGAGCAAATCGAACCAGGCCCGGAGAAAAAGCAGGACGGAACCGGCGGTTTGAGCAAAGGCGCCATGGGCCGGCGCGGTGGCGCGGATGTAGCCGATGATGCCGAGCCCCAAGGCAACCAGGCCGAGCGGGACCAGTTCCATTTTCGGTTTACGCGGGTGAACCCACCATCCGGTGACCACCACAGCCAGGGGCGCGATCCACATCCCGGCAAGTGTGAAGAGCCCGGCTAGGCCTGCAGCCTGGGCCAGCCACCAGCCCCTGCTGGCCTTGGGGTAGGCAAATGAACCCTGCAGGTGCAGGACAAGAAACAACAGGGCGAACGGGAATTGGGATTGAAACCCCCAGGTGATGTTTTCCCAGTCATGGGGCAGCACACTGCAGGTCACCAACAGGAGGGTGATCGCCATTGCCGCTAGGGGGCGCAGATGGGCGGTCACCCACCGCACCACGATGAGCACAAAGCTGCAATAAAGCAGTGCATTCACTGTAGTCTGAACCAATGGATCCCACCGTCCGGTGAGTGCGACGGTCAGCCAAGCGTTGAGGCGCGTCCAAACCGGGACGTGTTCAAAATGGGGAAGAAAAAAAGCCGAAGGAAACAAAGTGCCCTGCAACCATGGGGCCAAGAGGTCGGCGGCCTCTATTTTCCACTGGTCGTTGATGGCCACATTACCGGTGTAAAGGTGGATCTCGTGCAGGCGCGCGGCCAGAACCAACCCGGCTGCCCCAAGTGCCCAGATCCACGATGACAGCTGTGAGCGTGATGTCATCAGGGTGTAGTCCCGGTCAGTAAATATTCAACCCGGTCCAGGCCGTCCAGTCCCAGGCAAAATTGTTTCGGGGACCGGCTGAAATTTTCAGACGCAGCTGCCCCCCATCACGTCCCGGTGGCAGGGTGACCTTGAAAAACTGCAGGCCCCGGTCCTTTTCCTTGATCAATGGCTCCAGGGTTCGCTCCAGCAAAATAATTTCCTCCGAGCCGAGGACCCAACTGATGGTAAAGGTGGCCCCATCGGTGGTGTTGCCGTTGGTATAGGCAGTCTCCACGTAGCCGAATGCGCCGGAACAGGTGGTAGCGCCCCGCGGCACGCGCAACGTGAGATCACTGGGCGCATGGAAGACCATGACCGGCCGACCATCGATCACGCCCTCGGAAAGCGGAGCCTTGGTCACATAATCGACCGGCGTCACGTCAAACATGCTGAAGACGCGTTTGTCCGATTGTCTGAAGAACTCGTCGCCGGCATGCGAGCGGGGTAGTTCCGATATTTTCACCGCGTATTCATCCGCAAAGAATTTTTGATACTCCGGGGCGATTTTCAACGTGATGGACCGAATGAGGCGCTCGGGCTTGTCGCTCGCGAAATTCATGTATTGGGTGTAGTCTTCGACCACGGGATTGAGGATGAAACCCGTGTAGCCCTGTGGAAGTGGCATGCGGTATTCGGTGATCATATCCTGGTTGTTCACAAGTTGCAGGTTCACGATGGGCAATTTGTAGAGGACATTGCGCAAGTAACCGAGCAGACTGGGCCGCAGTTCCACCTGGGCCCAGAGGGGCTGGTCGGACAATTCCTCCAGAATGCAGGGCTGGTTTGGGGCCAGCAACACCGTGCGCAGCAATTTTGGGGCGATACTCTTGATGTCGAATGGCCCGGGCTTGCGCCGCCACAAATGCAGCCCCTTTTCCGAAAGGACGTATTCGTAGCGATAAAGCAGCAGCGCGAGCACTTCGGAGTCGTCAAAGGTCAGCAAGCGGCGGTCGATGGTCTGCAGCTTGACCAGGACGAAATCCGGGGCTTGGTCGGAGGCGTAAAAATCCCGGTTGATCCGGGCCAGGTGAGGCCGGTAGGCCGAATAGCTTTGGAAGACCGGCCGGGGACGGTAGTTGAAACCGTTGTAAATCGCCACGGCTTGTTCAAAGCCCAGCACATCGAGCGTGCCCTGACCGACGACGGCCTTGGTCTGGGGCAGGTCAAAATAGTCTTTCTCCACCGTCAGCAGGTGGTCGAAGTGTTTCCGGGTGAGGGAAAGATCGGAGGCTTTGGTGACGTTGGTGTAGATCCTTTCCTGGGCATTGCTCAGGAGACCGCGATAGAGACCCGGGATGGCAATCCCGATCCCCGTGAAGGCACAAAGTGCGGTTAGCAGCACAAGATTACCCTGCAGACGCCGGTGCATGGGCGCGTCCATGAGCAGCCAGGGAAAGGCCGTGGCCGGCACGAGCACCGCATAGAAGAACCCGATCATGTGGCCGTCCGCCCGCACGAAGCCATGCTTCCAATTGAGAAAGAGGTAGGCGCTGAGCGCCAGAAATGTGGCGATGCCCCGGGGGCGGTCGGGGAGAAATCGCATGAAATTCAAGGCATAAAGGACGACGGAGCCCACGGTGATCAAACCCACGACCAGTGCCGCCGGGGGGGTGGGCAGGCCCATGGTTTCCTGATACCCTTGGCTGATTTCCCATGAATTGTAGAAATAGGCCGGCAGGTTCAGCAGGTTCTGACCGCAGAGTTTCCAGCCGACGAGAAAGGTCCCCAGGCTCCAGCCGGCGAGCCAGATGGCGGCCCGCGGCCGGTGTTTCCACAGGTGCAAGCCGACGGCGCAGGCCACAAAAACTACTCCGAGCAGCAGGTTCGTGAACTTGATCAGCCCCAACAGGCCGAACAGAATCGCGGAGAGCATGGGCAGGGTGCGCAGATTCTCCTCATGTCGTCGGAGCAGCTCGAATCCAACCAGCGCAATCACCATTTGGTGCAACGCGTCGTCATAGGTCACGCCCAGGAGAATGAAAAAGGCAAAGTAGGCATACCGGCCGTAGCCCTGCAACCGCAGGCCGGTGCGGAAAATCAACAGGCTGAAGAGGAGCGACTGGAAGCATTGCCACACCAGCAGACTGTTGTAGTGCAAACCCGCATAGGTCTTGCCCATGAGGAAGCCGAGCGGACCATAGGTGAAAACAACCTCCGTGCCGAATTGTCGGCCATCCTGAAAAACCTTGGACAACACCATGCGCCAGGAAGCGTCCAACTCATTGGCCGGAGGGTGGGGGAGACTGAAGGTCACCAGGACCAGAATCACAAAGAACAAAGCCCGCACGGCCCAATCGGCCATAGACGGATGCGGTCTTATATTATTCTCCGGTGTATTCATGGATGCTGGGGTATAGGTGGTGGAACCTGAGTCGTCTAGGAGGAAGTTTCGATCAATATATCCGTCCAGAAAGTCCAGTCGCAGGCAGGATTGCCGGCCGGACCAGGCTCGATCTGCAGGATCAATTCACCAGCTTGCTGGGACGGCAAAACAACATGGAAGTTGATAATCTTCCGGTCCTCAAGCACCGTTTGGGGCTGGAGCAGTCGTTGCAGGAGAATTTTCTCCAGGCCGGTGGTGGAACGCCAGCGGATGATAAACACCGCCCCATCAGTCGGAGTGGGATTTTCCGCCACGTAGGCGGCTGGGCGAATGCCAAACCCACCCCTGACGCCGGTGGCTCCGGCTGTCACGGGGTAAACCAAACGTGAGGGTGAATGGGCAAAATATTCCGACCTGCCCTCATGAAGGTAAAATCCGACCCCATAGGGTGCCGAGACCTCGATCGGCGGCACTGGGTTTCCCAGGGTGCCGATGGTGAGGGTCGCGCTCACACTGACCGGCACGGTGGTCGGAGCCTGAGCCGATGGAGGCTCGTCCATGGTCCGTCGTTGATATAATCGGAAACCTTGCGGCACAAACTGCCCGCTTTCCACCGGCTGATAGCGGGCGTCAATGTAGGCTTCGAGCCGGGGGAATTTGGTCAGGGGATATTTTCCCCAATGCCGGTTGGGACCCGCACTGCAATCGACAATGAAACGAGGTTCAGTGGCGGCGAGGTCCTGCAACAGGGTCTCCATGGCCCCGGGCACGATGGCATAGGACGTGTCTTGCCCGGGGGCAATATTGGTCCAGGGAATCAATCCGGTGATAAAGGTGGCGTATAAATACCGGCTCGCGGGCAGCCGGTCGGCATAAAGATATATATCGGGATGAAATCCCCAGACGAATAGTTTGTCGGTGGGTTGGCTGTGGGCCGCGATGTAGGTTGATATACGCACCGAGGGGTCGGGAGGCAGGGTGCGGCGACGGGCTGAGGGGAGCGGGGCCAGGGTTTGCCAGGTCACCACCAGGAGCAGCAGCGCCGCGATGAACCGGACTGACGTGCGTGTCCCGCTCGACCCCATGGCCCTGGTTAGGCGGCCCAGGACGATGCCCCCGCCGAGGCAGAATGGAGCCAGAAACTCGATGGCATAATGGTCAAACCCGCGTCCGCCGGATGCGGCCGCCAGAAGACTTGTGACCGACCAGATGGTCACGAAGATCAAGCTGGGATTTGCCACCGCTTCAGCCGTAGTGGGAATGCGTTGCAACAACTGTCGAATTGTCCCCAAGGCGCCCGCTCCCCAGATCAGCATGAGCAAGGACGAGGCGACACCAAATAAACGGAATGGCACCAACAAGGACGCGACCCGGTCGGCGCTGGCAATCTCTGGTCCATAGTAGGTCAGATTATAGATCCAGCTGTAAAAGAAGGCTTCGCCCAAGACATGATGAAATCGAAAATAGCCGGCGACCACCAACACCGGAACCAGCCAACCGCCGATCATGACCGCGATCCGTCCCAGCACGACCAGCCCCGGAGAGCGCTGTCGCCAACCGTGGTAAGCCACCACGCCCAGTGGTGCGGCCAGTTCCAGCAGTGCGGGTTGCTTGGACAGAAAGGCGCCGCCGAACAATGCACCCGTAACCAGCAGCCTTGCCGTGCCGGGAACCGAATGGCTGCTGAGAAAAGTCAGGGCGGCAGCGCTGGAGAAGAAGGCAACAAACCACTCCGTGTGGGCCGCGAATGCGTCTCCCGGGTAAAAGGCCGTCGTTGAAAGCACGGCGAAGAGTGCGGCCGCCCATAATCCGGTGGCGGCATGACGCAGGGAACGACCGGACAGATAGAGAACCCACGCCGTGACCGCGATGATGCCCGCCACGAAAAAGCGCACCGCCCAGAGGTTGTTTTCACCAAATAGTGAGAAGATCGCCGCGACTGCATAGTAAGTCAGGGGATGCCTTTGATCGATGGCGTCATGGTAGAGGATACCACCGTCCATGAGGACCCGGGCCACCGCTGCATGGATCGCTTCATCCACGTTCCAAACATTGAAGCCGAAGGTTGGCCAGCGCAGCCAAATTACTCCCACGGCCAGGGTCGCGAGCACCACGCCAGCCACGAGGCAGGTCCGGATTCTGGGTCAAGTATCTGTCATGGCATGGCTTAATGAAATTCGGGTGCGCTCCAGCATGTCCAGTCCTTGGTTGAATTGCCCCCGGGTTTGGTGGCAAAGGTCAGGCGCGCCTGTCGCCCGGGTTTGAGTGAGGGCAGCGGCACCGTGTAGCTTAGCAGGTTGCGGTCAGCACTCCGGCTGGCCGGATCGAGCGGACGGCTGAACAGTTCCAGGCGGTCATGGCCGTCGCTCCAAAAGAGGCGAAACGTTGCGCCGTCAGTGGGCGATTCCCCCTGGTAGGCATCAGGCGGAAAACCGAAATAACCGGACACTTCCGTTCGGCCGGCGGGCACCCCGACGATCATTTCTCCCGGCGCATGCACCAGACGGACCTGCTGGGCACCGATTTGACGGATGCTTGAGCCATAGGGAGAGGCAATCTCCATCCCGGCGACATCGTGGCGCGTGCCCTTGATCAAATGGTAGACGCGAAAGCGGGCATCAAATTCCAGCAGTTTGCGACCGGGAACATCGAGTTGCTGCACCTCGTCCAGACGATTGAATTCCCGGACCAATTCGTAATTGGACGCGGCAAGATCGGGACTGATTTTGGGCAGGTCGCCCTCGCCGTCCGGTCGCAATACGAGCCAATTGGGCTGGAGGTAACGAATGAGTGCCCCCCAATTTGTGCCCACGAGCAGTTTCGCATCGACCAGCTCCCGGGAGGACATGCCCGGCCAGTCGAAGGTTTTCAGTCCCGAGAAGTATCCAATGTAACCGAGTGGCTCCATGAAGACCGAATCACCCGGCTGGGCATGGGCCTTGAGCCATTCACCGATCACCTTTCTATTGCCGGTTTCGATATAGGTCTGTTGCGCTCGAACCTGTCGGGCTGATTGCAGGGTGAGGACAATTGACGCCGCCAGAATAATACCGGCGCCCAGGCCAATGGCCCGGCGGGGCCAGAGGCGCAAGTCAGACCAGACTTGCGCGATGGTCCCGGCCAAAATCAAGGCTGCGAGCAAAAAGGTGCTGGGGAAATACCAGGGAAAGGGAAAATAAGGAACAAAGGACAGGTAGGCCGCCCCGCCAAAATAGGCGAGGGAGGCGGCCCGGACTTCCGGCTTGAGACGGGGGATCAGCCAGAGCACGGAACAAATGGTGGCCAGGATCCTCCCCAAGGGCAGCATCCACGCCGGCCAGGACGGAAAACTGTAATAGGAGGGAAGAAACGCGGCTTCGGCCGCGGTGCGCCCCTCCCAGATCAGCCAAGGCATTCGCCATATACCATCCAACAACCGTGCCCCGCCACCGGCGCTCTGCGCGCCTTTGGCCACGATCGTATGGGGCACCGGGCTGCCATAATACCAAGTCGCCCAAAGCAACCACGGACCATAAAGGAGGGTGGTGACCAGACCGGCCCTGATATATAGCCCCAGCATTTGTCGTCGATCGTAGCCCGTGTGGGTGGCGTCATTGAACAACCAGACGCCAGCCGCGATGAGTCCGATATAGATGAAACTGTCGGGCCGGGTCCACATTAGTCCGGCCCAGGCTCCGCCCAGATGCAGCCACTGCCTTGGCCTCGGGGTGTAATGGGCCCACCACGCATAGGCCAGGAACAGCAGCATAAAAGCGGTTTCCATGCCGTTGATGGTGAAGTCGAGCGACTTGGCATCAGTGGCAACATATAACACGAGAAATCCGGCGGCGATCGCCGGGTAGTGAAACTGACGCACCAATTCGTTTAGCAGCACCACCGCGCCGCCTAGGGCGGCACTGCACATCAAACGAAACACCCAGAGCGCGGCGGTATCCGATGTATTCCCGGTCAACAGACTGGCGAGCGCCGGCAGGAGCACACCCAGCGGGGACGTGAACGTATGCAAACGGTCACCCTGATTGAAAACCAAGCCATGACCGGTGGCGAGATTCCTGCTGGACCTGAAGGTGATGTAGTAATCTTCCCAAACGTGACCGGTGTAGAGTGCAAAGCCCAGTGCGAGCAGAATGGTGACAGTAAATACTGTGACGGCAACCTGTCGCGGTGTGACCCTTTTCATGATTGATAAAGACAGAGCATAGATTCCCGTTTCCCTAATATAAAGCAACAGGGAGGCAAGGCTGCACTGTCCGGGACTATCGACATGGATCGGAGATTATACGGGGTATCGTCCCCATGACAACCCACCTGGCCAAACCCGCCATCGGCTGACACGAAACTCCTACGGGGCGATTGATTGCCCATCAGGATGCAGTGCGCAGGTTTCGCCAATAGCTCCAGGCATGATTGAGATGACCTGAGGGTGGTGGGACGGTGCGCAACCGCAGCCTGCCTCCCGGCGTCGGTGGGACGATCACCCGGAGTTGTTGGTCGCCCCGATCTTCCTCGACTTTGCGGGGATCGAGGTAACGGCGGAAAAGCTCCGAGATTTTTCCGTCGGCGGTTTCACGTTCCAGGATGAAAACCACGCCCTCGGTGACATTACCGTTGGAGTAGGCGCCCTGCATCACGCCGAATTCCGCGGCGAATGCACCCATGCCTTCCTGCCAGTCGTAGATCAACATGCTAGGGGCGTGCGCGAACAAACATGGCCGGCCAGCCTCCTCGGTGTTGAAAAACCCGAACCTGGAACTGCTGGCCGATGCGGCTGGGATCGACCGGCCGTGCATCTGTAGACTCGTCCGCAGAGGGACCACCCGCAGTTCGCCCCAGAACGCGCGGATTTGCCTGGTTGTTGGGGCGGTCGAACTCGTGCGGAAACGCAAATGCCCAGCGAGGGGCTGGGGCAGACTCAACCGGAAAGGCCGGAAGCCACGGTCGTCCGCCCGGTGGAAAGGATCGAGAACCTTGCGGAGCAGTTCCTGTTCGGTGCCATCGGGCGTGATCACACTCACGCGGAACTCGACCGGCTTGACGGGCTCGGGTTGCAGCCATTCATCGTCGAGCAAGCCAAAGCCACCGGTGACTTCAGACAAATCCGGTGTGAGCGGAAACTCGATCAAGGTGGGAACCCCTGTTAGGGCAATCCGGTGGGCATTGAAATCCGTGTGATACGCCTTGCCTGTTACTTTGATTTGGGACGGGACCAGCGACTGCTCGTCCCGGGCCAATGTCACCGGCGATCGCTCCGCGATTGGAATCCGGCGCAGATGATAGACGATAAAGTGGGCATCGTGCTCAAGGTAAGGCAGGCCGTTGACCTGCAAGGCGGCCACCTTGGCGGAGTTGTCAAAGACTTGGGCCACCTTGTAATCATCGGTCAGCAGACGGTAGGAAAGCCGGTTGATCCGTTCTACCTCGAACGGGCGCAAGACTACCCAGTCCGGCTCGAGGTAGTGCAGGAGCGTGGCCCAGTTGCTGCCCACCTGCTGGCGGGCCTCGACCATTTCTCGGGAGGACATGCCCGGCCAGTCATAGGTTTTGAGATTGGAGAAGAACCCGATGTAACCCAGCGGTTCCATGAACACGGTATCGCCGGCGGCAGCATTGTTGTGCAGCCATTCACCAATTTTACGCCGGGTGCCATCCTCAACCCAAGTCTGCCCCGCCGCCACTTGACGGGCTGCTTGGACCAACATCCAGGCATTGCCCACCAGCAACACGGCGATCAGACTGATCGTGGCCCGGCGGAACAGTTTCCGGTTACGAGCGACCGATCCGAGCCAGTCGGCTAAGCCACAGAGGGCGATCAATGCGAGCAGGGTGGTGCTGGGTATATACCAAGGGAAGGGAAAGTAGGGAAAATAAGTGAGATAAACGTGGGCTCCGAAATAGGCAAAGGACGCGGTCCTGGTCCAGGGTCGCAAACACGGCAGCAACCAAAGCAGGCAACTGAGGGTGGCCAGCAAGCGTGATCCATAGATCAAGCCCTGGGGCCAACCTCCGATCATGTAATAGGACGGTAGGAACGTCAGTTCGAGGGAAGAGGACTTGAACCACGCCAGATACGGCAATTGCACCGCCGTCAGCAACAGACCGCCCAGAGTGTGGGCTTCGCTGATCCCTCCCTTGGCCGTGATGGTATGGGGAATGGGGGTGCCGTAGTAGGCCGTGGCCCACAACAACCACGGCAGGTAAAGTGCGGTGGTGACCAGTCCGGCTTGAAAATACAGTCGGATCAGGCCGCCGCGACTTTTCCCGGATTGGACCTCGTCGTTGAACAGGCCAAAGCCGACGGCGATCAGACCAATGTAAATGAAGCTGTCAGGTCGTGTCCACATCAGGCCCGCCCAGGCCGCGCCAAGATGGAGCCATTGACGTGGACCGGTGGTCAGGTGGCTCCAAAAGGCATAAGCCAGAAACAGCAGGAGAAATGCTGTCTCCATGCCGTTAATGGTGAAATCTATGGTCTTGGGGTCAGACAACAAACCGGCGACGAGCAGCAGTAAAGCGAGACCCTTCAATCCTTGACGGCGGGCAAGGATGAACAGCAGCACCATACCTCCGCCCAACGCGGCAGCGCACATCACCCGGAAAATCCAAAGCGCGGCCGCATCTGAAGTGTTGCCGGTCATGAGACTGGCTGCCGCCGGCAGCAACACTCCCAAAGGAGACGTGAACGTGTGCAGCTTTTCCCCCAGATTATAGACCAGCCCGTGGCCCGTCGCCAGATTCTTGCTGGAACGGTAGGTGATGTAGTAGTCCTCCCAAACGTGGTTTGTATAAAGGGCGAAACCCAAGGCGACCACCGCCGCCAATATAAAAATCAGCCAAAGCGGGGGGGATCGGTATTTGGTTGGTGTCATGATGGGCGAAGTTGCGACTAAGCATGGATTGGCTGGTGCGGGCAAGCCCCCACCGACCCGTCCGGTGGCATTGGACTTTGGGCTGCAGGTCAGGACCCGGCTTGCAACTCGCGCCAGTAGCTCCAGGCATGGTTCAAATGACCGGACGGCGGGGCCGCGGTGTGCAGGATGATCCATCCTCCCGGCGCACGTGGCAATGTAACCGACAAGGGCTGCGCGCCACGGTCTGCAGCTTGGGCAACTGGACCAAATGGCGACGGAAGATCTCACGGCGATTTCCCGTCGCATCCTCAACCTCGTTACTGAAGACCACCCCGTCAGTGCTATTGCCGTCAGTGTAGGCCCCATGAATGAGGCCATACACTCCGTTGAGACGCTGCAGACCAGGGTGGTGTTCGCATGGGCAAACAAGCACGGCTTCCCATCCTCGACTGTCTGGTTGAACCCAAAATCCGAGCGGCTGCTCTTGTCGGGTGGGATCTCACCTTGGGGGGGAGTGACATGTTGATCGTGCTGGCCGTCAGACCGGTCCAAAATCCTTGGGCCGGGACGGATTGGTTCACGGACTGAATCTTCAGCCGCAAGCGTTCCGCCAAGGGTTGCGGCAGGGCAACCTTGAAGGGACGGACGCCCCGATCATCCGGCTGGTTGGCTGGATCGAGGCGGCGCTCCAGCAAGACTGAGCCGTGGCCATCCGGTCCGATCAAAGAGATGGAGAAGATCACCGGGCCGGATTTGGCGGAACCGGTCCAGGCACTGTCCAACAAGCCGAACCCGCCTTGGAATTCGCTGAAATCTGGGGCCGTGGCAAAATCAATGACGGTGGGCGCTTCGGCCAGCGTGATGAACTGGTTGTTGAATTCGGCCTGCCGCAGCCCGGCAGGCGTATCCAAGTGGGTTGGGTAGTTGAGACTCCCTCCAACCTGCAAGTCGATGGGTGCCGGATCAGTCCGGATCCAGAGCCAGTAGCTCCAATCAAAAGCCACGTCGAAACGTGGTCCAGGAGTCATTTGCAAAATAAGCCGGCCGGCATCGTGGTGCGCGGGCAGAGGGGTGTAGCCCATCATCCTGCCTTTCGTCCGACGGGCGGTCTCCCGGTCGAAATAATTGCGATAGACCGTGGTGAGTCCACCTGTTGAATCCTCGGTCTGGACAACGACTTCAATTCCATCTGTCCCGTTCGGGGGGGAGCTTGATCAAGGCCGATTCCTCAATACCGAAAGCAATGGCCAGCGAATTCATTCCCTCCAACCAGGGATAGACGAGCCGGGAAGGCGGGTGTGCATCCCAGTGTTCCGGGTCATCCTGCTTGGGTAAAATAGGGCCACCGGTGATGGTGCTGGATTCCAGCGCAGCTATGTTTTGGCCCGAGAACAATAGCGGCGGGCCGCCAAAAACCGTGGGGGTTTGGCCGAGCCGAGCGTCTGCTCCGCACTGATTTGGTGGCCATACCCACTCTGGGCGAGCGCCTGGATGTGATTAATGTCAGGAGATCGATCGTGCGGCAGGATGAAAAAACATGCTGACACCGGAGCCTCGGGGGCACAGCGCAACCGGAGATAGAGGCGACCATCAAGGAAGAGTTCAACAAGCCGGGTGCCTGCCGGTGCTTGGACAAATGCCCGGGCCATGCTTCCGACCTCGGTGGGAGCAATCTGCAGCTGGATCTTGTCACTGGTGTCCAAAGCAGGGAGGGAAGTCGGTGTGATTGTCTCGAGGCGGCGGAACAGCCAGAACCCAATCTGGTTTGCCGTATCGATTTCGACTTGCGCGTAGTTGCGCGCAATGAGCGGCCAGAGCAAGGGTTGTTCATCAATCGGGTATTTCAGGAAGCCGCGCTGCGAGCGTCCGTCGGCAATGAGGATCGGCGGATGGCGATTCCAGTCGGCGAGGAATTTGTCCCAGGCACCTGGCACCACGGCATATTCCGTGTTCTTCAAGGGGTCGAGGTTGGTCCAGGGAATGAGTCCGGTGAGGAAGGTGCAGTAAAGAAAACGCGTGGCCGGCATACGACCGCTGATGGCATATACATCGGGATTGTAGCCCCAGACAAAGATGCGATCGGCTGGGTCGGATAGCCGGCGCACCAAGCCGCTGATCACGTCGGTGCCAGGCTCGGGCAGCTGCAGGGACTGCAGGCGGATGCCGAGGGGGAGGAGCAGCCAGATCAACAGGATTATGGACGCGGTTATCCCGGCGAAAATGCGGGTTTTGTTGGACCCAATCCAGTGGTGGACAATCGTGATCAACCGGACCGTCACCCAGCCGCAAGCCAGACTGAGCCCGGGAATCAGTTGAATCGAGTAATGGGAAAATCCCCGGCCACTAAGGGTTGTCGAGATGAGTCCTGCGGCGCACCAACCCAGAATCAACCAATAGGGTAGATCGAATTGTCGGGGTGAACGAAATGCATCGAGCAGGGCGCGTCGCAGCAACAACCCTGCGCCCAGGACGCCGATGACCGGCAGCAGGGGATGATATTTCCAGGCCAGTTCAAAAGGCACACTCATCGTTTGCCAGCGCTCCCAGCGTGGCACTTCCGGGACATACAGGGTGTTGTTGTAGGTCCACGTGTAGTAGATCAAATCCCGCAGGGCGCCATGGGCGGCGAAATAAATCCCGGTCAGGCAAGCGGCAGGGCGAGCCCCGCCAGCAACAGACCCAACAGGCGGAATATTTTCCGGCGATCCTCGGGCACGATCAACCACCGGAGAATGAGGAGGACGAGGGCCACCCCATAATCCAGCACGCCCGGTTGCTTGGCCAACACGGACAGCCCGAAGGCGATGCCACTGGCCGAGGCCCACCACGGACGTGGAGAATTCCATGCCCGAATCAGGGCATAAAATCCCGCGGTGGAGAAAAAAATTAGATACCACGAGGTATGGGCCGGCATGGTGTCACGCACCGTGGGCAGCACCATGCAGAGCAGACTGAACCAGAAGGAAGCGGCAATTCCGGTGCCTTCTTCCCGCATCCGGCGGGCCAGTTGCCACAACATGATGGCCGACAATCCAATCAGCAAAACCAGCGCCAGATGCTGTGCCGTGGTGTTGGCCGGGCCTGCCAGGGCAAAGACCGCCGCCTGAAAATAGGGAGCGAGGGGGGTGCGCTGGTCGACGGCGTCGCGGTAGGGAATATCGCCAGCCAGGATCTGCCGGGCGATGGTGAAGGTCCCGCCTCGTCCATGTTCCAGATGGCCTTGTCCATCCCAGGCCAACGCATGACACCGGTTGCGACAATCAGCAGCAGGGCAAATCCAATGCCAACTTTGGTCCGCATGGCTTGCTAGGCACCGACGAGCATGGCGGCACGGGCGAGATTGGCGTGCTGTGGGAGAATACGGGACGCATCGTGGTAGCGGCGCACTTTCGAGTTTGCGGTGGGCGCGAGGGATTTTCCGCTCCGTTCCTTGGCCAGACAGGTCAACATCATGGTGGCCAGTCCTTCGGCGTCGCCCGGTTTGACCAGATATCCATCCTGGCGTTGGCCGATCAATTCGGGAATGCCATGCACATCGGTCGAAACGATTGGTGTGCCGAATGCCATCGCCTCCATCACGACGCGGGGGAACGATTCCTCGTAGCTGGTGCAGACGAACATGTCACTGGCCGTGAAAAAATCAAAAACCTCCCGGGTTTCAGGCACGAGGGTCAGGTTGTCGAGCCCCAGACGCGCTATATCCCTTTTCAGCAGGTCGAGATAGATGCCTTCCCGTGCACCGACCATCAAAAAATGGACCGGCTTTGGGCCCCGATAGCGTAGGTTGAATTGATGGATGGCCCGAATGAAGATATGCAGCCCCTTGCGTTCACACACGGTGCCAATGTTCGCGATAACCACCTCATCAATTGCCAGACCGTGCTTGTTGCGCATGGCCTCGCGTTGGTGGTGGACGCGGAAGTCATCAACGTCAGCGATCCCGATCCAACTTGGCACGATGCGAAAATTGTTTCGGTCATCATCCGCGTAGTAGTCTTGGGTCGCAGTGCAAAGGAACAGCGTGCGCGTGGCGCTCTGCAAAGCCTCATGCACCAGAGCGTGCAGCCGAAGGGTGAGGGAGTTTTCAAACGCACGGAACACGGAGGAGCTTTCGTGGATATAAAACAGAGATGGACATCCGGCGCCCCGGGCCAGAAGCACGCCCCAAAAGCTCAACAGGGTGTTGGCCACGACGAGATCCGTCTGATCCCAGTCCACTTGGATGGAGATTTCACCCAGTTCATGGTAAAAGGTGTCACGGTCGGGTGCTTGCATCAGCAAGCCGGGATTAATGACGGTGAGATGGGCTCCCAGCGCTACGTAGGCCGAGCGCAATGGGCCGTCCTGTCCGGCCAGCACCTCCAGCTTGAAGCCTTCAACCCGAGCCAGGTGGGTGGCATATTCCAACAGGAACAAAGGAGCTCCTTCCAGATTGAGATTGTGCGTTATCAGGAGCACGCGCATGTGCCCCACCTGTTCCGGCCGCATGCCACCCTCGGGTCGGCAACGCACCCGATTGCCGTCTAGTTGCAGGTTTGATTTGAAATAAGGGTCCGCATAGCCGGCATAGCGCTGGAGCCAAGCGATGTGTTCCCTGTCGTCAAAGGTGACGCCGCGCGTAGCGCTGCCCCAGTGCATGAGCTTGGCCTGAGGAGTGTAGAGCACACGTTGGCCGGCTCGGCGCACGCGCAGGCAATAGTCCACGTCGTTGTAGGCTACCCCGAACTCTCCCTCATCAAAACCCCCGAGTTTCCGGTAAAGATCAGTGCGGGTCAGCAGGCATGCTCCGGTGACCGCGGATACTTCGCGCGTGACGGCATGCCAGGCCGGGGCAATTTCCTGCTCGGGCAGGCGAGCCCAAGGCGTGTCGGCCAGACCACCATGCGGTCCAATGACTATGCCGGTGTGGTTGAGGGTGCGATCGGGGAAAATGAGTTTCGCGCCAACGACCCCGACATCGGGTTGGATGAACCAAGCGACCATTTCCTCGAGCCAGCCGGGTTCCAGTGCATTAACATCGTTGTTGAGGTGGAGCACCAGGGGAGTCTCCAGAAAGGGGAGCGCGGCGTTGACGAGCCGGGAGTAATTGAACGGGGCGTGGGAATCGGCCAAGCGGACCACGGTGCACAGCAAATCTGGGCGCAGTTGGATTTGTTCGAGGTAGCGCAGGGCATCAGGATCCCGGGAATGGTCGTCCACGATCACCAGGCGGACATGGTCCCAAATCACGGTTTCCTCAAGCCGCTCGATACATTCCTGCAACAGATGCAGGCGGTCGCGGGTCGGGATGACAATGGTCACGGGCAATCGGGACAGCAAGGTGCGGTCCCAGCGCAATTGGTGGAAACATTGCCGCCGAATATGACCGGTCTCGGGAAGGAAGGGGGCGGCCAACCAACCACGACGCTGGATGGTTTCGTTCAAGGCTTGGCGGGCCTGTTCATAAGTCGGATGTTCAAGGCCCAATTCGCGGGGGATTTCCGCGCAAGCGTGGTGACAGACCAGCGGCACATGGGCCACCTGGTCGGATTCCAAATGATCACTCAAGCGCAGCAGCAGGTCGTGCCAGCCCACGTCGGAAAATGCTGCGCGAAATCCCCCCAACTCTCGCGCCCGTTCCCGTCGGATAACACTGAGCAGACCGGGGAAGAGACCTGAAAGCATTAACGCGGGGCTCCAGTCCGGTTTGAAATCTGGATGGCTGCGCCGCCCCGCCACGTCCACGCGATCCTCATCCGTGTAAATCAGCTCCAGACCGGGTAGCGCCACGATCCGTTCGGCTATCTCCAGCAGCGCGTCGGGACTGAGTTGCGAATGTCCCGGGAGAAAACAGAGGTGACTGCCGGTGGAATTCTCCAAGACCAAATTGAGCCCGCTTGTTATTATAGTGTCGTGATTGGATGTGGCATGTTGGTGGAAACGGAGATCGGGTCTGGCAGGAATCAGGGGACCAACAAAATGCGCCTGCCAATGCGGATAAATCTGGGCGAGCAAGGAAGTGGCCAGAAAGTCGACTTGGATTTGAGTGCAGTTGTGCGTGTCAACCAATACGGTGAAAGCTGGGCCGGCGCCGATTTTGTGTGCCGCGACCGCGAGTGCTTCAACCAGTCGTGGGGTCAGCGCATTGTTTTGCTGCCAAATCTCGTAAGGTTCCCGCTGAGAGGTGAGGACGGGAATCAACAGCGGGGATTCGCGCCGACAGAGTTTGTGGGCGGATTTGAGTGCATGCCATTGCGCAGCAACTCCACCCATGCCGACATGCAATTCCCGGGCGGCCGTGCGCAAAGCCAGGAAACAGTCCAGAAATTCGCGCCGTTGAAAGACCGGCAGCGGGCGTTCCCATACGGGGCAGGCCCGAACGTGAAAACGTCGGGTGAAGACCAGGTGACAGGTGCCGTCCTCAAGCTCGGCAAACATCTTGATGACGGCCGGTCCGGGCGCGAATTCATCCAGATCGAGCATGCCAAAATATTGTGAGCGGCCGGCATGAGGATGACCGGGGAACAGGAGCGCCGCCTCCGCTCGCTCGCGGTCGCCGTAATCAAGTTCATTTTCCACCAGCGGATGGGTGCTGGCCACCAAGCGGCGAATACGCTGCTCTTGGTGGATGATCCATCCCTCAACGCGCACTTTGCCGTATTGTGAACCGCCGATCAACTCGGGTTTTTCCAAGGCACCGTAGAAGGGTGGATTGGGCAGGGTATCGAGTGGCACCGCCGCACCTTCAAGGATGAGCTTGGTGGCGAGTAGATTCAAACCACCGGCGGGATCAGCCCGCCGGGCCTGGAGCAGGCGATGCAGGTGATCTGGCAATAGCGCGGGATTGTAATGGGCTGGCCGACTTGGTCCCTTGCGCACCTTGATGGGGCTCCGCCAGATTTCCACCCAATGGTGGCCGGCATCGAGTAACTCAATGCGCAGGTCCGTGGCGCCACGCGGAGGCGCCACTCGGAGGAGGAAGCCGGCGTGAGGCAGACCGGTAAATCCGCGGTATTGCTGTTCGATCTCGGGACGCGGCATCCCCAGTATACCCATGTGCGGCACACCGGCGATGAGCGCGCGGATGTCGGAAAATATCGCCCCTGTTTTGGTCAGGAACCAGCCGCTGATCCATACCGGTTCACCGGTAAAAACCCATGAGTCGGGCTTTTCCACATCAAAGATATAGGCGTCGTTTTCGTTCACGGTGCGGGGATAGCAATAAGGCCGGACTGGAGATCAAGGGCAAGCCCGGCTATGTCAGTCAAGGGTGCCGGTGGGCAGCGGCCCGAGCGAGCGTGGCGTGGAGGGGCAATGAATTCTTCTGATGGTATTTCCGCATCACCTTGGCGCGCGCCTTGGTGGATCGGGACCGGTCGCCGGCAAAATGGGCCTCCAAGGCCGACTTGATGGCTGCCGCCAGTCGATATCGGTCACCCGGCGGGGTCAGCCACGCTTCGTCGGTCGCCAGCATTTCCGGGATTCCGTTCACATTGGTCGTAACGATCGGCAAACCGAAAGCGGCCGACTCCAAGAGCACGCGGGGAAATGATTCTTCAAAGCTGGTGCAGACGAAAATGTCGGCCATGCGGTAGAAATCGAAGATCTCGCCGGTTTCAGGCACGAAGGTAACCCGGGCGGCCAGACCGCGCCGGGTCACTTCCTTGGCCAGCATTTCCAAATAGAGCCCAGGACGGGATCCCACCATGACAAATACAATATTGCAGTCCGGATAGGTGAAGCCGAGTTCCTCCTTCAGCAGGTCGGCCGCTTGGATGAAAATGTGCTGCCCTTTGCGTTCGCAAAGTGAACCGATGTTCACCAACAACACCGCATTGGGATCGAGCCCATGTTTGCGCCGAAGGGATGCGGCCTCATGACTGGAAACAAAGGCATCCACCCGCGCGACGTCCACCCAACTGGGCATCAGCACAGCATTACCGCCACGATTGATCCGGGCATGCACAGCCTGAGTGGAAGCGGCCGTGTAGACCACGCGATCGGCGAGACGAAAAGCCTCCTCTGCGATGGTCAAAATTGCGGGCGCCAGATGTCGGGCAAAAAAGCGTCGGACAGGGGAGCTTTCATGGACGTAAAGCAAGGCTGCTTTCCCCGCCAACCGGGCCGCATGCACGGCCCAAAAAGTAACCATGGTGTTGCCGATCACGATATCGGTTGTCGCCCAGGGCAGACTGCTTGTGGCATTGGCGAGGGCCGAGTGGAATTCCTCCGGGGTTTGGGCGGCGAGCACCGCATCAACATTGATGACTTGCACCGGCAACCCGGCCTGCTCGAAGACCGCCCGCAATGGACCCTCCTGCGGAGAAACAATGCGCACCCTTGTTCCAGGCGTGTAGGCGAGGAAACAAGCCAGCTCAAAAATGAACCACGGGGCGCCTTCGAAATTGAGGTTGTGCGTCACCACCATCACCTGGAGAGGGGTGTTGGCATTTTCGGCTGGCAGCTCTGGTGCCATGACTGCCTTTGGGCTGCGACTGGCCGGTGCCTCAGTCGCAAAACTTTCCCACGCGCTGCGCAGGGCCGGGCGCAATTCCGACCAGGGTGATTTGGGCAGGTGGTGCCGGGACACTGAACGGTAAAGGGCCCAGAGCGCGGAGAGGTAAGTTGCCTTCGACAGCGGCGGCAGGGGCGACTCGGCACCGGCAAGAATTCGGGGCGAGAAGCGCTGCGCAAAGACCAGGTGCTTCTCGCCGTTTTCGAGTTCCGCGAAAACTTTCAAGAGTGCGGGGGTGCTGGAACTGGTGGGTAAATCCACCAGCCCGAGAAAGGCCGATGTCTCTCGCCCGGGCAGGTCCGCGAAAACACCATCGATGTCCGTGCGGTGCAGGCCATGCAGCAGGGAGACCTCGAGGACGGGGTCAATCATCGCGGTGACCCGAATGATTTTGGACGTGCGATGGGCCAGCCAGCCGGTCACCGAGATGCGTCCGTAGCGAACCCAGCCAATTTCCCGTGGTTCCTCAAGAGCGCCATGGAAAGGCGGATTGGGCAGGGAATCCAGCGGCTCGCCGAGCGCGGTCGAAACAGTTTCATCAGCCAGCACCGCCCAGGGTCTGTCGGGATGGGCAGCATGGTGGCGCAGCAAAGAATCCATTTGGATCGGCAGGATTCCAGCCAGGGTTTTGGGCCGGGGGCATGGCCCGGCTTGGGGATCAACCGTGATGGGAGTGCGAAAGAGCTCACGCCAGTTTCCGTGCTCATCCCGCACTTCGAAACGGAACAAACGGGCCCCGGCGTGGGGATTGATTTGGATGGTGAAACCCAGATACGGCGGGCCGGGGTGTTGCAGGAAACGTTCGTCAAGTCCGGGCTTGGGCAGACCATGAATGGCCAGAAAGGACCGACCATCGATCCAGGCCCGCAGATCTGAAATCAGACGACCTTCATTCGACCACAACCAGCCGGCCACCCAGGACTTCCCGGCGGGAAAATTCCAGCCTGGAGGATGCACTTCGAGATCAAACTGCCAGCCGAATTTTTCGGTCATGATGCAAATTGGCCGGCAGCCACAGCGCACGCGAGAGCGGTGTGAAGTGGCAGCACTTTTTCAGCCGCATAGTGGGTTTCGACCCGGCCCCGGGCCCGGGTTGACAGATTTGCACCCAGATCACTGGAGTTCAACATGCGGGCCAAGGCATCGGCCCAGGCGGTCGTATCACCCGGTGGCGCAAGCATGGCCTCCACCTCGTCTGTTACGATCTCACTGATACCGGGTATTGCGGAGGCGAGCAGGGGCACGCCACAAGCCATGGCTTCGAACACTACGCGGGGCGAGGACTCCTCATAACTGGAGCAGACCGTAAGATCGGCCGCGGTATAGTAGCCGAGATAGTCAGATTGCTCGGGATGCACTTCAAGATTTGGCACGTTCAATCCTTTGAGGGTCTCCCGCAGGATGTCATCAAAAGTGGATTTTCTTCCACCCAACAGGATGAAGCGGGTTCGTGCCGCCAACTCTGGATTTCGACGGTTAAACAGGTCCACGGCCCGGGCGAAACCCAGTTGTCCTTTGCGATCGCACACCGTGCCGATATTGGTGACGAGCAATTCGTCGGGTTTGACGTCGAATTTTTGCCGGATTCCGGCGCGAGGATGTGCTTCCCGCCATTGGTCTATCGCTCGCAGATCCACCCATCCGGAGGTCAACACGGCATTGAGCGGACGATCGGCCCGTGCGTGGTAACTGCGGGTGGCAGCACTGGTGAAGGATATGGCGTCAGCCTTCTCCAAGGCCTCATCGATGAGGCCCAGCACAGCTGGATGGAGGGTGCGGCCATAGAAGGCCGCCGGGCTGGTGCTTTCATGCACATAGCTGAGCACATGCCGCTGAGCGAGCTTGGCGGCATGGACCGCCCAGAAAGTGGTGAAGGTGTTGGTGATCACCAGATCGGCTAATCCGAAGTCGAATGCCCGACCGAGCTCGACCAGTGCAGTTTGGGCCGCGCCGGCACTGGTCGCTCCAAACACTGGTCCTGCGTTGACGATATGAATGACCGCGCCAAGGGCCGCAAAACGTTCCCGCAGCACACCATCTTCTGCACTGACCACGGTGAGTTCTGCGCCGCCGACAGCGAGGTGCCGGGCCAAGTCGAGCAGAAACAAAGGAGCTCCTTCCAGATTGAGGTTGTGGGTCGCCAGGATGATACGGGCTGGTGGTCGGGCGGCAGAATTCAGTATGATTGCCGGTGGCTTGCGCGGCGGTGTGGATTGCAAGTTTTGTTGGTGGAGATAACCCGCACGCAATTCCACCACGATGCGGGCAAGTTCAGCATCGTGGGTTACGGCGATGCCACGCACCCGCAGTGCGCTTTCCCAGGCCAAGAGCGCGGCTGTGAAATTTTCCGGTGTCGCGTCGACCGGGGGATGTTTTTCCATTTCAGCGTCATGACGTCTGGTCCGGCGCACCTGCACCAGGTGCAACATCCCGTCGGGCGTCTCGGCGTAGAGCCGTAGGGTGACGGGGTTGGGGAGTTGGGCGGGCACGTCCACATACCCCTCGTAACCTGAGGTGGTTGCCTGGGGATACTGGGGAAAATGAGGTGCCAGATTGTCGGTATTGCGACCCAGTGTAATGGGCTGCAAGGCCTGCAGATCGGCGGTTGCCCAAAGGCGCTGAATGATGCCGGTGGTGTGAAACAAATAACCGACCATGGGAATGCGACCGAAGCGGCTGCTGTTGATCACGGCGGGCTCATCGGCATGACCGATAAATGGTTCCGGAGGATGCATCAAATCCTGCGCCAGAGGGAGCTCCGCGGCCAGTTCCACAGCGAGTTTTACCCAAGGCGTTTCGGGACGGGTGCGGCGCCAACGCAACAAGTAATCGAGTCCGCGGCCAAAGTCATGCCACCGCAGCGGGCGCGGACTGGGTAGCGTGGCCAAATGGTTTATCAGCCCTTCGACCTGATAGGTGACTGACTGAAAGGGAGCCCAACGCCCCTCGAGTTCAAGCACCTCAAAGGTTATCTCGCTTGAACCGGGGTGAAGCTCAAGACAGATGCCGAATTCGGCCAGCGCCAATTGTCGTCCGGTGCCAAAGTGGGCGGCGAGGTCCGGTCGGGAACGGCCATGAATACCCGGGAATATTCGACCTTCCACCCTGGCCCGCACATCCACAAAATGTCCACCGGCCTTGGGCCAGACCCAACCGCGGATAATTTGCCAGCCCGGGGCCACTGTGGTGCCTGGGGTCGGAGCTTCAATCTGTGAAGAACTGAAAGCGGTGTCGTGCATCAGGTTGGCATCATCCGAGCCAGGCCTCTCGAACCACCTCAAGGTGACGTGGGAATGCCCGGGCATGATGATAGTGCCGGGCCGCGCGAGCGCGCGCCATCGAAATCATTTTGGTATCACCGGCGAAATGGTCCGTTAGCGCGAGTTTGAGGGCCGTGGCCAGTTTGAACGGATCACCCGCGGGCGTGAGGTGGGCCTCGTCCGTGTTGGTCAGCATTTCGGCGATGCCATTCACATCGGTGCTGACGATACGGTTGCCAAAAACCATCGCCTCCAAAATTACGCGGGGAAACGATTCCTCGAAACTCGTGCACACCAGCAGATCGGCCAGACGATAGAAATCGTAGATGTCCGGAGTCTCAGGGAAAATCATAACTTCATCCTGCAGACCCATCAGTTGAATGTCCTCCTGCAAGGTCTCCATGTAGAGCCCATCCCGGGCTCCGACCATGGCCCATTGCACTTTGCGTCCGGGGAAAAGAGCCGGGAGGTCCTTGCGCAAAAGATCGATACCCCGGATGTAGATGTGTTGACCTTTGCGCTCGCAGACGGAGCCGATGTTGACGACCACGACCGCCGCGGGATCCAGTCCATGTTTGCGCCGCAATTCAGCAAGTGAATGGGCTGCGGAGAAAGCTTCGATCCGGGCAAAGTCAACCCAACTGGCGAGGGTCCGGAAATTGTCGCCGTCATTAAGTTCCTCATGAATGGCATGAGTGGAACGGGCGGTAAATACGACGCGGGTGGCCTGGCGGAAGGCCGCCTCGACCAAGGTGTGCATCGGGGTGGGCAGGATGGGTTGGAAGAAGCGCCGCACGGCATTGCTCTCATGGCAATAAAGGGCGGTGGGTTTACCGACGCATTCGGCCAAATGGACCGCCCACCAAGTGAGCATGGTGCTGCAGATAAAGACGTCGGTTTCGTCCCAGGAGCGGGAACTCGCAAACGATTTCAGGGCGGCATTAAACGCTACCGGAGTTTGTGCGCCCGTCAGGCTGGAAACGTCCCACAGTTCCACGTTAAGTCCGGCTTCGACAAATCGCGCGCGCAGCGGGCCTTCCTCCGGGGAAACGACCGTGACCGTTACCCCTGGTTGTTCGGCGAGGTAACGGGCCAGTTCGAAGATGAAGATGGGCGCCCCCTCAAAATTGAGATTGTGCGTGACCACCAAGGCGCGGAAGGGCCGGGCCGTATGGGCGTAGCGCTGAAAGTAGGGGTTGAGGGGCAGATTGCGCGGGGGAAAATCCAACGCCTCGTTGAGATGGGGATCAATGGTTTCGCCATGGCGGGCGATGAAATCGAGGTGTTCCTTTTCCTCATAGGTGTTGCCGCGGGTGGCACTGCCGATGTGGCGCAGCACCGCCTGCGGAGTGATGACCGAGCGATAACCGGCCTGGCCGGCCCGCAGGCAGTAATCCACGTCATTGTAGGCTACGGGC
>JAIPJW010000187.1 GCA_021734075.1 Cephaloticoccus sp. | reverse complement strand
GGCGCTGACCGCTTCCAATCCGAATGGGGACCGCGAAACCCTTTCCCGGTTCATCGTCGCCAGCATGGACGAAAGCAAGGCCCAGACCCGCGCCATCCATGCTCACCAGCTCCGGCGACACACCTTGGCAGGATTCAACGAGGGGAAGAACCGAGCGGCGATCGAGCGACGGCATCATGCCTTCCAGCGGTTGCTCCGGCCACTGCGCGTGAGTCTTTCTCACCCTGAATACCTCCGTTGCAATGACGACCGATTGAACAGCCGACGGGACCACGAAAAGATCCTCTGGCTGATCAAGGCGGTCGCCTTCCTGCGCCAGATGGGAAAAGCGGTGAGGCAAAGCGAAGGATTCAATTATATCGAGGTGGATGATTATGATTTGGCGCTGGCCTTGCCCCTGATCCAACGGCTGTTTGGCACCCGCAACCTGAGGGAAGTGTCCAAGCCCAGCCGCGACCTTCTGCTGGTGCTGCACCAGATGCGCTGCGCTGGAGCCCAAGGCGTCACGACCAATGGAGCCTTCACATTTACCCGGCGCGAGCTGCGCGACCAGTCCGGGATGGCCAATACCAGTCTCCATCGCTGTCTGCTCGAAATAGAGGATTTTGAATTGGTGGTGCGCGACACCACGAGCCGGCGCCGTCCATTTCGCTACACGCTGGATTGGTCGCCGCAGGCTGAAACTGACGGTGCCGCGGTGGTCCTCACCGGCCCAAAGTCGAAATCCATCCAGATTCCGGCCATATTCCAAACCGGTGACGGGGACCAACCCACGAACGATCAAGGGGTAATATCGGACGTTCCCAAATTCCACAATTCCGAGGCCTATGAACCGGTCCACCCAAAGCCTTGATACCGCCGCCAAAGCCTGGCTCGAAGTCCAGCGGACTTTGGATCGCAGCCCCAAATCGGTCTACACCTACGCTGCTGCTTTCACCAACCTGGGCCGGTTTCTTGTGCGACAGGGGATTCGTGATGTCGGGCTCGTAAGCCCCGGTCATTTGACCGCCTGGCAAGCGCACCTCTGGGAAACCGGTTGTAGGGCCGCCACCCTGCAAAGTTTTACCCTGATCATAAAGCAGTGGTTTAACTGGCAGGTCGCGGCCGGGCGGCTCTTCCAGAGTCCGGCCCAGGGACTGCGCACCCCGAGGCTCACGGTTCCCGGCACACGCTGCCCGTCTCCGGAGGACATGCGCCGGTTGCTGCGTAGTATCAAGGGCCGGGATCGCTTCGCTCGGCGAAACCGCGCCATTCTTGAGACGGCTTACTCAACCGGAGCCCGTCTGGCTGAAATGGCCGCCTTGAATCTTGATTCACTGGACATCAAGAACCGGACCATCCGGCTCTTCGGCAAGGGCCAGCGGGAACGAATCGTGCCCCTCACCCGGACCGCCGTGCTCGCTCTCCAAGCCTACCTACAACGATCACGACCAAAATTTCTCCGGGATACCACCGGTCAGGCCGCACTTTTTGTTGGGGACCGATCTGGCCGAAAAATGAAGGCACCGGCTTTCACAGCCGTGCTTCGCAAGCACGCGGCAAAAGTCGGACTGATTCTCACCATGCACGATATCCGCCGGGCATTCGCCACCCATCTGCTCGCCGGCGGCGCCCACCCTGCGGCGGTGAAGGAGATGCTTGGCCACCAAGGCTACAAGCACCTGCGCCATTACCTCAAACTGCACCCCGAGGCCGCCCTCAATGCCGTCCGCCGCCATCGTATTTTCGGATGAAAACCTTGCATCAGCACCTTGACGAATATCTCTCGTGCGCCCGGGCCGCCAACCAAAGCCGGGTCCATTTGCGTGGCCTTGGTTTCTGTGTCCGGCGGTTCCTGCGCTGGCAACAAGAGTCTCATGGTATCACCACGGCAGATCGTCTCACGGCCCCCCACCTTGAAGCCTGGGTGAGACATTATGCCAGTGGATCCACCCGCAAAGGCATGCCCCGCAAGGCCACCACCATCAGCAAGCAGTTTCAATGTGACCGGGTGTTCATCCAGTGGTTGGGCAAGGTCGGGATGGTGCCCCAAAGGATGTTTGAACTCATCCCCAAGGTGAAACTGCCATACCGGCTGCCCACCGGGGTGCTCACCCACCGTCAAATGGAGAAATTTCTGGGCCTGGTCGATACCACCAACCCCGCAGGCTGGCAGTTTCGCACCATGCTGGAATTTCTTTATACCAGTGGGGTTCGCGCTGACGAACTACTCGGGCTCAATACGATCTCCCTCGATCTGGCCAACCGCACCGCCCGCATCATGGGCAAGGGATCCAAGGAACGAATCGTCCCTTTTGGGGAAACCGCCCGGCGCTATCTTGAAACCTATCTGCGCAGCATCCGCCCGCTCCTGCTGCGGGATCCGGCAGAAGCGGCAGTCTGGCTAACTCGCGAGGGTGCCCGGATCCCGTATTATACGTTTCGGCGGCAATTGGTGGAGCTCTCGAACCGGGCAAAGCTTCCCGTGGAGGTCACCGCGCACACCTTTCGCCGCTCGTTCACAACCGAACTGATCCGAGGCGGTGCCAATATTTACCACGTGAAGGAACTCCTGGGGCACGAGAGTCTGGAGACCCTTAAGGCCTACACAAAGCTCACCATCGTGGACCTCAAAAAAACCCACGGTCGGTGCCATCCCCGGGAGCATGACCGGTCATGAATAGGTCACCAGCCATGCCGTCCGGCCGGGAACGCCTGCTGGGATCTATTTATCGTTTTCTCTTGGATATTGACAATTCATGTTGATAAAACGACCTAAAGCATCCAATTAAAGACATGATCAAGCAGGATTCACCCCGAATGGCTAGTTACGTTGCCGATTTGCAGACCGCCGGTCGGGTGGTTTTCACCCGCGTGGAGGCCCAAAAAGCCCTCAATTTGAAGCAGGATGCTTTCCTCAAACGAGCCCGGCGACTCGAAAAGCAGGGTCTGCTCTACTCCCCGCGTCGCGGCTACTATGTGATCGTGCCCCCCCAATTCAAAAGCTGGGGGGCTCCGCCTCCCTCTTGGTTCATCGACGACCTGATGCAATACGAGGAATGCGCCTACTATGTTGGCCTACTCAAAGCGGCCGAATTGCACGGGGCCTCCCACCAGGCCGTCATGGAATTCCAAGTGGTCACCAGCATGCGTTTGCCCGCATTGCAGGCCGGACGCTCCCTGATCAAATTTTACTACCGCCGGGACCTCGGCCCAATCGCCGGCTCGATCCAAGCCATGAAAACCGATACCGGCAGGATGTGTGTTTCCTCACCCGAACTCACTGCCTTCGATCTGGTGCGTTATCCCCATGCCGGTGCCGGCCTGGACCACATCCTCACTGTCCTGGTGGATCTCGGGGCCAAGTTGGACGCAACCAAACTCGCGGCTTTGGCCACTGCTTTTGAGCAACCGGTCCAGCAACGATTGGGCTACCTTTTGGAGCGGGCCGGTCACACCAGTGTCACCAAGTCACTCCATGCCTCCCTTACCCGGGGGACTTCCTTGCGCTGGAGTGAATTGGAACCCGCGCATGCCACCGACCCGGACTTCGCCCCCGCGCCGCTGGAGCGCGACTCACGTTGGCACCTGATAGTGCGCCGCATGCCTGAGGCCGACCAATGATTCCCACCATGAACATTGTGGCCTGGGGACAGGTCGCTCCCTGGGCCGAACAGCGCCAGATCGAGCAGGATCTGATCATCAGCCGCGCCTTGGTGGAAATCTTTCGCGATCCATTCCTGCGCTCCGAACTACGCTTCCGCGGTGGCACTGCGCTGAACAAACTGCACTTCCCGGCGCCGCTACGCTACTCGGAGGACATTGACTTGGTCCGCACCACCGCCGGACCCATCGGCCCAATCATCGATGGACTCCGCGGTGTCCTCGAGCCCTGGCTTGATGTGGCCAAGTTCGACATGACCAAGGTCGCGCCCAAGCTCCGGTTTCGCACGCCAGCCGAAGACGGCACCGGACCAATCCGTCTCAAGGTTGAAATCAACACCCATGAAATTGAAGCGTATGACGCGCCTCTCGCGATCCCGTTCCGGGTCGAAAATCCTTGGTTCACGGGTGAGGCCCCAGTGTCCACTTTTTCCCGCGAGGAAATGCTCGCGACCAAACTGCGGGCCCTCCTCCAGCGCAACAAAGGGCGCGACCTTTTCGATTTGGCCCACGCCTTGCAGGTTTTTACCGGTCTGGATACCGCGCGGGTGGTGGCATATTTCGGGCGGTATCTCGCCCAAGCTCAGCAGGTGATATCCCGGGCGGAAGCAGAGCGCCGCATGTTCAGCAAACTGGCGAATCCTTCGTTCCTTTCCGACATGCGCCCGCTGCTATCAGCGGCTGAAGCGATGAAAATCACCGATGATTTCACCAAGCATGCCTTTGAGGAAGTGTTTCGCGAGTTCATCACCAAAATACCCGGAGAAAGCTGGGCGAAAACACCGGACATGAAACAGCGGTTCGACGTTCTTCTGAAATAAGTCACTGTTACCCGCCAAGAGGGGTATAGCAGCCATACCCATCGGTTCACTCCAATGTGTCACGACATCCGGACCAAGGCGTAATGTTATTCCTCATGGCTTGATTACATGCGCCATAGCCTGTTCCATAGGTCTGAGCCGCAAACCGCACTCGGGAACTACACGTGATCGTTAACTCGAAATTCTCCTCAGGCACCGGTCGGATTGAACCCTTAAAACCGCAGTTCCCGGGCTCCCGCAGTGCACTATCTGGCCACCGGTATTACAGTCCAAGTCTGGGCCGCTTCATCAACCGCGATCCCATCGAGGAACAGGGCGGCATCAACCTCTACTCCTTCGTCGGGAATGATCCGGTCAATGCTTGGGATTATCTGGGGATGGAGTCATTTGGATCGACTCATTTTGATGCCAATGGAAACGCCTACTGGGTGGAAGAGGACGGGGCCGATCAATTTAGCCTTGATGCTCAACACACAGCCTCGGTGTGGAGATTCGGTCCCATGGCCTCGACGGCCCAGTATGATAAGCAAGCCGACTCGGGGACTATGGCAGCTGCGGCAACCAAACAGTGGAAAGATTATTTGAACACTTACTATCCTGCGGCAGGTGTTCCAGAAGGTGGTGTGATTTTGGGGGAGGCTAAATCAGTTGGAGACTTGCCAGCGGATTATGATTTTAACTCGGATCTTGGGAACGCCCCAAACAACGCAGGTGGAATGACTGCAGGAGAAATTCGAAGGAACATGGCTGAGTTTATCAATCGGAATCCAGGTGCAGTTGTTAATGTTTCTGATGCCGCATTTAGGACGCTCCAGTTAGATAGGGCTCGACGGTTTCAAGAAGCAGGTGTCCCCCAAATGTCTTTCGATAGATTCAAAGAATTTGTGAAGGGGGAGTCGGATACAGAATTTAGGCGGATAATTGGTGGATCCCAGGATGGTGGAGCTCTGAAAACCTCAACAGTTCAGTTCCGAATTGGAGACGGGAAACCAGATTGGGGCGGTAACATTAACTACTACGGTGTTGGGATGGCTTGGACTGCATGGACAACTGGTGCTGTAGGGACTCGTGTGGCTATCGAGGCTTCAGTTTGGCTATGGAATCTTAGGTATCAAAGCGGATTGAGTAACGTCCTACAGATTGGACCGGGAACGGCTTGGGCTGAACAGGGCCGAGTATTTTACGAAACTGAAATTCTAGAAAAGACGTCCAAATGAAAAAATCAAAACGAATTGCACTAGCATGGATCGCGTTTGCAGTTCCATTTTTTATTGTCGCATGTCGTGCAGAGGGTGACTTGCCACGACCAGCACAGATAACTGCCCAGCTTAAATCTGAAGGTGTTTATAAAACGCTCACAACTTGGGTGGATAATTACATTGATAATAAAAGAATGTCTCACGGAGACATGGAGATCGAGGTGGGGACTGAACAACACCCCATGTGCTATCTTTCTAAAGACAAATTTGACTGGAAAATCATCGGCATAAATACTCTCCCTGCAGGTGAGATTCGCATCACCTGTGATGCGAATGGCGAATGGAATGTGGTCCATCTCGGCTTTTTAAGATATGGAATCATTGTAAATATTAAAATGGAACCACTCGCGCTGAAGGGAGCAGAAATCGTCTATCAAGATAACCGCGTTGCAGTTTTTAGTGAACCCGAAAGAACAGTGAAATAGCGTCAGGCCTTGATTCTTAGCAAGGCATACTGGGTGGCGTGTTCGGCAAAGAACCATTTACCGAGCAACTAACGACGGTTATGGGGCTGACCCAAAGGGAGTAATCCCCGTGTGAAAATCAACAGGTCAAGTATTCGCCAGGGGACACCACATCAGGCACCGACCGCCCTACGGGCATCCTTGAGCAGCAAAACGAGATGCAGCGGATACCCCGGTAGGGGCTCGAAATCGTAATGCAGG
>JAIPJW010000015.1 GCA_021734075.1 Cephaloticoccus sp. | reverse complement strand
GGTGCGGGAATCGTTGGCCTCGATGGCGGACAAGGGCAGCCGGGTGGCGTGCAGGTCCTTCAGGTGGGGAATCGGGTCGGCGAGGTGGGTCAGTAATTTTTCTCCGGCGATCCGGGCGCCATCCGTGTCGCTGTAACCGACCAAGATCAGGTTGTGACCTGAACCGAAGGGATTGCAGAGAGTCCGCAGCTCATGGCCGGACGGGCCGGGATACCAGAGATCGGTGGAGCAAAGCGATCGGTAGTAGAGCCAGCGGATCGACCGGCTGTCGGCCAGATTGCCGACCAAGATGACCGGGCCGGGGGCCGTCCGCATGACCGCGTCGTCCGGATCCACCTGCAAGTCGGCCCGGGCGCCCAATTCGAGAAGGGCGCGATGAATGGCCTGAGCGGCTTGTTGCCCGTGTCCCGAGCGCGGGGCGATGACGAGCACCGGCACGCCGCCGCCGATGGCGGTCGTTGGAGTGATGGGCCGGGCCGTGGTGATCACCAGGGGAAGAATTTATACGCCCAAATTTTGAAGGAAGCTCTCCTTAGTCGGCGTGAAAGACTTCCTCCATCTCGCTCCACCATTCACCGGGGGCCCGGTCGGCCAGGGGTTGCTGGCAGGGTTCGCAGAATGACCACCACCGCTGGGTCGTGGGATCGGCGGCCATGCGGGCCATGTCCGCGGCGTAGTCGTTGCCGGTGTATTCGAAGTAGCTGAAAAGATAAGGCTGCCCGTCGGCCAGGGTGCGCAGGTAGATCGAGTAATTCCGGATGTGGCAGGACTTGATCATGGCCAAAACATCGGGCCAGACCGCGGCGTGCAGTTTTTTGTATTCGTCGATCTTGGCCGGGTTGAGACCAAGGACAGAGCCGTAGCGTTTCATAAGGCAGGGGAGACGTTATTTTTGAGGGGAGTGAAGTGGGGACCAGCTTGGCTGTATTCGCAACCAGTCCAAGGCCAATGCGACGGCAGTCAAGCAGGGGCATCCCTTGTTGGTCGTGACTTTGGATCGCATTTTTCGGCGCTGGCCAAGGGCTCGTTTATCCGCATAGCGTGGCCGCTCCATTTTTTCCCTTTATGTCTGATACCCCCAAACTCTCCCTCGAAACGAACGACCAGCGCGTAAGCTACGGCATCGCCATGAACATGGGGGCCAATATCGCCCGGCAAGGTGGCGTGGAAATCGATACGACGGCATTTCTCGCCGGGTTGGTTGACGGGCTCAAAGGGGCAAAGCCCCAAGTGTCGGAGGCAGATCTGAAGGTCGCGTTTGAGAAGGCCCAGGCCAAAATGAAAAAGGACACGAGCGCGAGTTCGTCCAAGCATGCCCGGGCTGGACATGTCTTTTTGTATGAGAACAAGTCCCGCGCTGGCGTCGTGGTGACCGGTTCCGGCCTGCAATACGAGGTCTTGCGCGAAGGTAAGGGCGCCAAGCCGACGGCCAAGCAGACGGTCGAAGTCCACTATCACGGCACCCTGGTGGACGGGACGGTATTCGATAGTTCGGTGCAGCGCGGCGAATCCATTTCGTTTCCGGTCAATGGCGTGATCGCCGGTTGGGTGGAGGCCCTGCAGCTCATGTCAGTGGGCTCAAAGTGGAAACTATTCATCCCGGCTGAACTCGCCTATGGTGACCATGACCAAGGACCTATTCCCGGGGGTTCCACGCTCATTTTTGAGGTCGAGTTGATTGCGATCAATTGAGGGGCTCAATCCCCGGTTTGATGGAGACGGCGGCGAATACGTTGGCCGGGATTTGTCCCGGTTTCCGGATGGGGCTGCCTATGGCGCTTTGAATAGCGGTAACCACTCTGGCTACTGTTGTGCAATGGGACGCGTAACGGCCTTTGCCGGTTCGTGGCCTTCTGCTAGTGCTTGGGGAAACAAGGACAATTCCCATGACTTCCCGGCAACGTATCCTGGCTGCCCTCAATTTCCAACCGGTTGATCGGTTGCCCAAGGATCTGGCGGGGATGCGCTCCACGGGGGTCTCGGCCTTCAGTTATCAATCCTTGAGAAAGGCCCTGGGTCTGCCGTTCAAGCCGACCCGGGTTTATGATACCGGCCAGATGCTCGCTCTCCCCCATGTCGATGTGCTCGATGCCTTGGGCTGCGATGTGGTCATCGTGGAAGGCGATTGCCTGACCAATGCCTACGAACAACCCGACTTGTGGCAGCCCTACGATTTTAATGGGCGTATTCCCGGGGGTCATGTCCGGGACCGCTCCGTTTACCGCGTTGATCCCGACGGCACTATTTTTGAAGGAGCGGCCATGAGTATGCCGCTAGGGGCCTATGTGTTTAATTCGGAGCATGCTGGCCAGGAATTCATTTTGGACGGCGAACTGCCGCGCCCCGACTTGAAGCAAGTCCGCCGGGATTTGGAGAAGGCGCTCTTGACCGATCAGCAGATTAAATCCCTGCGTGAGACCTGCCGGCGGGTGCGCGAGGAGAGCGACCGGGCGGTGTTTTTCTGGGGACAACTCAAATTGGAACTTTGCATTCACGGCTACGGTGGGTTGGCCATTTTTCCGGTCCTTTGTCTGGAAGACCCGGACTTTATTCACGAGTTGCACGACCTGCACTTGGACTATGCGTTACGCAACGTCCGGTCTCTCCTGCCAGAAATCAAGGACTACGTGGATGTCGTCGGCACGGATGCGGACGATTGGGGGAACCAGAATTCACTGATGGCTTCTCCGGATACTTTCCGGGATTTGTTTCTCCCTTATCGGAAGCGCCACAACGCCGAAATCCACCGGCTGGCGCCCGAGAGCAAAACCTTTCTGCATTCCTGTGGGGCGATTTATCCGATCCTCGACCTGATCATGCAGACGGGGACGGATATCCTCAATCCGGTTCAATGGCCTGCGGGTGGGCATACGCCCCAAGAGTGGAAGGACAAGGTCCGGGGCAAGATGTCCTTCTGGGGCGGAGGCGTAGATTCCCAGCATACGCTACCCTTGGGTTCGCTCGCCGACATAGAGGGTGAAGTTACCCGGAATGTCGCGACGTTGGGTAAGGACAGTGGCTATGTGTTTGCCAACATCCACAATCTATTATCCGAGGTCTCGCCCGAGAAGATAATCGCCCTTTACCGGACCGCCGAACGTGTGGGTTAGCCTTTAAGGGATCAGTCCCCGGTCGCGGAGCCACTCCTCGACCCGGCGCGGCCAGTCGGAGGCGGTGCCCAGACCGGCCTTCATGCCCATGCCATGGGCCCCGTGTTCGAAGGCGTAAAATTCGGCGGGAACCCCGGCTTTGGTGAGAGCCTGGAAAAAGCGGATGCTGTTTTCAATCGGCACACTGGCGTCCTCCTGGGTGTGGATCAGGAGCGTGGGCGGGGTGTGGGCCGTGACCTGTTTTTCCAGCGACATCAAGTTCAGTAACTCGGGCGAGGGATGGTCGCCGAGTAAGTATTTGCGCGAGCCGGCATGGGCCACTGGATCGTCCATCGAGATGACCGGATACATGAGAATGAGGAAATCCGGGCGGGCGTTGACCGCATCCATCGAGTCCCCGCTTTTACCGGCGGGGTGATCAAACAAGGTGCCGGCGCTGGCGGTCAAGTGTCCCCCGGCCGAGCTGCCCATGGCACCGATACGGTCGGGATTGATGCCGAATTCGGTGGCGCGGGAACGCACCATGCGGACGGCGCGAAGGACGTCCTGCAACGGGGCGGGATGGCCGAATTCCTTCATCCGGTTTTTTAGCACGAAACTGGTGATGCCCAGGGTGCCGAGCCAGCGTGCGTATTGCACGCCCTCCCGTTCGGTGGACAAGCGCACGTAGCCACCGCCGGGGGAAATGATGACGGCAGTGCCGTTGGGTTTGTCGACCGCGGGGGCAAAGTAAGTGAGTGTGGGCTCCGAGATGTTTTCAATGCGTCCATCCTCGTGGATCTCCGGACCGAGATCGGGCTTGGCGCCGGGGACGCCCTCGGGCCAAAGAGGGATGACAGTGCCATCGGTGGGTGTGGCGGTCGAAAGGGTGGAAGCGACGAGTGACATAAGGGCGAGGCGGGGCAGTTTCATAGCAGGTCCGGATTGATGAAGCGAAGGATCAACCCTGAAGATAAATGGCCGTGATTCAATCTGGTTATCGACGGAGTGATTTGGTCGGCCTCTGCACGGTGTGGCACAACTCAATCCGGCTGCGCGGGGGAGTTCCGACTTGAGCCGACGCGGGTTTTGGCTATGATTTAATTGCGCTTCCGCGAACTGCGGATGTCGCGTCAACCCCATCCTGTCATGACGAATAATCCGGAATCCTCCTCAGTAAAAAAGAGTCCCGTCGCGATGGTCGTTATCATTGCGCTTTGCGTCGCCCTCGTTGGCGGTGGCTTTGCCTATAATCAACAAAACAAAGCCCTCCGCCAGGAGCTTAAAGATACGCAGCAAGAACTGGCCCAGGCGAAAGAATCCAATGCGGAAATCCAGGCCCAGTTCGATGAGACTAGAACCCTTTCCGCGAACCTGCAAACCGAACTTGCCACGGCCAAAGACGATGCGACCGCCCTCCAGGCGGATATCGCTCAGAGCAAGGCCGAGGCGGATCAACTCCGGGCGGAGTTGGCTTCCACTCAACTCAAGGGTAGTGAACTGCAGGATAAATTAAAGGCGGCCACGGGTGAACTTGCCGGGCTGAAAGAAAAGCTTCAGGACGAGGCGGAGAAGGCCGCCGCGCAAGCTGCCAAATTGAAGCTGCAATTGCAGGATTCCCGGGCCGGGATGGACGCCCTCAAGCAGCAGGTGGCGGATGCCAACACCAAGCTCGCGGATCTGCAAAAGCAGCTTGAGTCGGCCAAGATCCCCGCAAAAGCCGAGACCAAGGAAAAGAAGGGCTGGTGGTAAGGACGTCGCGGCAAGTCGCCTCGGCCTGCCGATCGTTGGCTTGGAGCAGTGTGGCAGGTTTACCAGATGTATGGTAAAGGAAACCCAGACCTTTAGGTCTGGGAGGAATTTACTTGGGTTTGGGTTTTTTTCCTAAATAGGAGAAAATATGGAGATATTTCGAAGGTGGAATTATCGGTTAGAGCCGGTAGGCTCGCAGGCGGATCAGTTCGTGAGAACTGGCCGCCGCAACCGTTATGTCTGGAATTACTTCCTCGGGTATATGGAAGAGGCCTATTTGGCCGCGAGGTCGGCGGGCGGTAGCCTAGCGCCGATTACGTATCCGGAAATGTCCCGGATACTGACTTTGTTAAAGGCGGAGCAGCCGGACCTCTACGAGGCTCCGGCAGATACGCTCCAGCAAACCTTGATGGATTTGCGGGAGACACAGGTCCGGTTTTTTAAGAAACTGGCTGGCCGACCGCGGTTTCGCGGGTATGGCCATGCCCGATTTCGGTTTCCGAATCCGAAGCAGGTTTTAATCGAGAAGGATTGGATAAAGTTCCCCAAGATGGGGTGGCTTCGGTTTCGAAAGTCCCGAGTTTTTGAGGGGTCTGTCCGGAGCCTGACCGTGTTCTGGGAGCACGGTCACTGGTGGGTTTCTATCCTGACAAAGTGTCAGGTAGAAATACCCCCAAGTCCGGCCGGTCTTCCCGTAGGGATAGACCGGGGGGTTTCCAACTCCCTGGCGTTGTCGACAGGGCAGTTGCTCCATTTTCCGGTGCCTACCGATCGGGAGGAACGGTTCCATAGGTTTTTGGCCCGGTCCGTTTCTCGGAAACGGAAGGGTTCGGTCCGGAGAACCCGGGCTTTAGGCCGGTTGAACCGGTTGCGTCGTCGGGTGACCGATCGGCGCAGGGACGCCACGCATTGCGTGATAAACCGGTTGGTTCGGGAAACCCCGGTTGTCGTGATTGAAGACTTGAGGCTGCGAAACATGACCCGCAGTGCCAAAGGCACGGTGGCGGAGCCTGGGCGTAATGTCCGGGCGAAGTCCGGTTTGAACCGGAGCCTGCTGAAGCAGGCCCATGGGGAATTTACCCAGATTTTAAGATACAAGTCTGTGAGGAGTGGGGTGGAACTGATTGAGGTTCCACCCCATTATACTTCACAGCAATGTTCGGGTTGCGGGCATACCGCACCGGAAAACCGGCCTTCTCAGGCTCGGTTCCGGTGCGTTTCGTGCGGGCATGAAGCCCATGCGGATGTGAATGCCGCTTTGAACATTTTGGCCGCCGGGCTGGCGGTGACTGCGCAGGGAGGGACCGCGTTAGCGGCCCGACGAACTGCGAACCCACTGAAGATGACTAGGCGGACTGCCGCCTAGCATCAGTAGGAATCCCCGTCCTTCAGGTCGGGGAGGAGGTCAACCCTTAGGAGTTCTCCGACCGCGACTCTATTGGCGAATACCTCAGTCATGTTTTCGCTCCGGTTTTCCGACTTTGAGCCAGAGCTGAATCAGTCTGACGGAAGGCGGCCTGACGTTCCTGGCGATTTTTATCGTAGGCTTCGTGCAGGGTCAGTTTCGGGTGGCGGGGACCGATTTTGATTTCCAGACCCAATCGGTTGCAAATTTGAGCAAATTTACGGATGCCCAATTCACTGATTACGCCCGTTTCGACCTGAGAGAGAGTGGTGCGGCTCATCCCAAGACGCTTGGCTAAATCGGCTTGAGTGAGTCCGGCCTGACGCCGGGCTTTTCGGATGACGGAACCTGATTCGACGAAGTCCATGTTTTATATGTGAAACAATAATCATAAAATATTCAAATTTTCGAGCATAATGTTTCATATATAAAACAAATTAATGGTAGAAGTTAAGGCTAGCGTGGTGGCATTAATGCGTGAGGCAGCGCGTGAAGTCGTGCCGTTACCTTGGGTATTTCGGATCACGCTTTGCTTCTAGTGGAAGACTATGGGCTGGGGAGACGCTTTGGAATTAGTTTACGGGGTATGCACTTGACGTAAGCAAGTTGAAGTGCGCCACATTTCGCTAAATGAGGTCGTCGAGAATCAGTAATTTCTCTGCGCGGCGAACATGCAGTATGAAAACCTCATCCCCACTCGCCCGGTAATACACCCAACAGGGCTTGACCCACAGCTGGCGGTATCCGGGGCGGCGAAATTCAGGAATGGCGCGACCCATCGCCGAGAATTCCGCCAGCCGCTCGACCTTGGTCCAGATTTGCTTAACTACGGCCCGCGCCACCAGAGGCTTGTCGACCTCAATGGCGGTCGCAATGGCCTCAAGCTGCGCGAGCGCAGGCGTTGACCATATTATGCGAGCCATCGCGACAGACGCCTTTTGGCCTCAGCCTGGCTCGTAACCCTGCCCTCGCGCACCGCATGTTCTCCCACTGCGATTCCTTCAAGGATGGAGAGCCGCGTTTGGGTCGCTTCAAAAGTATCCACATCGACGAGGTAGGCCGCGGGTTTGCCGTGCTGCGTGATCAACACCGGTTCGCGCTCAATTTGGAGTGAGTCGATGATGTCGGTCGCCTTTCGCTTTAACGTTGTCACCAGTTCGGTTTTCATAAGTGATACTTTAATGATACTTCTAGGTGCGTCAAGCTCTGCCGCACTGGGACTCGGACCGCCGAGCCCCTGCTTGCGTCAAGTGCATACCCCATATTAGTTTAGCCGCTTGAAATAAAAGAAGCGCTGCTCGCGTTTGCAGTAGTGCAGCAGGTTGGGGCGGACGGGGCTGTCGGCAAAGGCGAACGTGGTTTCCTCCCCCGTGGCAGGGTCGTAGGCATCGAGTTGCAGGTCGGCGGCTTGATGCGGCAGGTTCACGCGGTGGTGGATCTCGGCCAAGTTGAGAAAGTGGCCCCCGCCGTCGCGGGCACCGAGTTGGCGCTGGCTCGGATCAATCCAGATCCACTGGTTTAAGGTGTGGTCGAAGATTTCGGCAATAGTGTGGCCGCCGGCGAGCAGGACCTCGAAGTTTTGGCCGGGGGCGTCGGACTCCGCATTGAAGTAGGTATTGCGCATGCGAACCAGTCGGCAGGGGACACCCAGGCTGTTGAGGGCATGGCAGAGCACCTCGCATAAGTTGGCGCACCAGCCGTGATCGATGCCGGCGAGGATGCGCTCGTGCTGCCGGAAAGGATGCAATCCGTTCATTGCGTCGGACGGCGTGCCCCGTTGCGGCTCAAAGTCGTCAATGACGGCACGGGTGACCACGCGGGCGCGGGTGTAGGGCGGGGCCTCCGCGGCAATCAAATCGCCCCAGCGCTTTTGCGCGTAGGCCCGGTCTTCTGCGGTGGGGGTTTCGATGATCCAATCGGAAACGGCCGAGTAGCTCAGCTTGAGATCGGTTTCCTTGATGATGACCCGGTTGCGGGTCGTGCGTCCGCTGGCCGCATCGCGAGCCTTGGAGGCAAATTGCAGACCGACGTGATAGGGGGCGGTTTTTTCGCCGGCAGTGGAAACGGCGATAATAGAGAGCGTATGAAAATTGGGCTCGAGAGTTTCCTCGTCAGGGAAAGTCACCGTGATGATTGGACCGGTAACCGTGACCACGGCGTGACCCGATTCGGTCACTTCTAGCGCACCGAAGTCAAAGGCCGTCGCGAGCGTTAGGATAAGGCCGATCCCCGTGGGGGTGCGTTCAACCTTGGCCAGCGCGAGCGGCTCCAAAGTCGGATAAAGTTCCCAGTGGTTCTGATTGGGGTAAACGAGGATTTCGCTTTTGTGCTGCAGGCCCTCGAGCGTGATGTCGGGCACGGGTTGAGACCGGTTACTCATTGCGCGTAGCGCTGGGCGACGGTGGTGATGGCGAAGGCGACCTTGGTGATGTAGTCCTCGCTCATGGCCTCGTTGAAGGGCAGGTGGATGCAATCCTTGAGGAACGTTTCAGCCACGGGACAAACGACCTTCGTGTAGTCCATGGTAGTCAGGCCGAAATCGCGGATCGGCCAAGTGCCGGCATAGAAATTGTGGTTTTGGAACAGGTCGTAGCGGTAGACCGGATCGGGCAGATAGCCGTCGTGGGCATTGACCCCCTCGGCTTGGAGGGCGGTCGCGAACTGCGTGCGGCGGCAATCCATCTCGAAGAGTTTCAAGCGGAAGATGTAGTTGTAATACGTGTGGACATCACCGGGCCGGACCACTTGCGGACGCACCCCCGGGGCCTCCGCCAGGAGGCGGGTGAGGAGGTCACCGTTACGCACCCGTGGGGCTATGATGGCGTCGTGCTTCCCCAGTTGAGCGACGCAGATGGCCGAGAGCGGCTCACTCATTCGGTAATTGTAGGCGAGTTCGTCGGGGTTACGAATGCCGGTGATCCGGTTGTAGCACTTGTCGCCCCACTTGGAGAGATGGGCACCGAGATCGTCGCGGTTGGTGCCGACCATGCCGCCATCGCCACAGGACAGGTGTTTGAAATCGTTGAATGACCAGCAACCTAGGTCTCCCATCAGGCCCACGTAGGTGCCCTGATAACTGGTGCCCCAAGCCTGGGCGGCGTCCTCGACCAAGGCCAAGTGGTGTTCCCGGGCGATGGCCTGAAGTGCTGCCATGTCACAGGCGTTGCCGCAAAGATGCACGGCCAGGATGGCGCGGGTCTTGGGCGTGATGGCGGCGCGGACGCTAACTGGATCAATATTGAAGGTCTGTGGATCGATGTCGGCGAAGACCGGCACCAATTGCTGGTGCAGGATACCAATGACCGAACCCATGTCGGTGATCGCGGGCACGATGACCTCGTCGCCCGGTTTCAGCCTCAGGGCCGCAAAGGCAATGTGCACGGAGGCCGTGCCCGAGGAACAGGGGAAGAGGTGCTTCAGGGGGTAGTGGGCACGAAAGGCAGGATAGAGCGCTTCGGTCTGGGGTCCCTTCCAGTAGAACAGGGATTGCTGGCGCATGGTCTGCGTGAGGAGCGCGATTTCCTCGTCGCCCCAGCGCTGGGGGCGGGGAAAGGGTTCACTGACGAGGGGCGTATGCTTAGAGATGTTCATGGTGATGAGACTTAGTCCAAACCCACCAGTTTGGCGGCGTTGTCGTAGAGGATCTTTTGCTTGGCGGTCTCCGGGATAGCGGCGCCAAGCACCGCGCCGATTTTTACGCTGTGTTCGCGGATAGGCAGGTCGGAACCGAAGAGGATGCGGTCCGGGCCGAGGTGTTCCGCCGCATACTCAATGATGCCGGCCTCGGGGTAACCGCCGGAGGTATCCACCCAGAGGTTGGGCAGATTCTTTGCGGCGATGACCCCGCGGTAGCCGCAGCCCACCAAGTGCGCCATGATGATTTTGACGTCGGGATTTCGTCGGGCGAAAAGCGCGGTGTGCTCCGGATCGGTTTGCACGCCCTTGGGCTTATTGTGGGTGTCCATGCTCCAACTGTGTTGCAGGACGACCAAATTGAAGGTGCGCGCCGCCTTGGCCACGTGACGCATGCAGAGATCGGCGGCATTGTTGGCTGCCTCCAGCTTGATCCCGCGGGCGCCGTGGCGGGTGACGCAGCGTTCCACCTCGCGCATGACGTCGCGCTCGCCAAGCGTGGGATTGAGGTAGCAAAAGAAAGTGAAGAAATCCGGATGCTTGGCCTGAAGACCGGCACTGGCCTCGTTGATTTGGGTGATCTGGGCGGCGTTTTGGCAGGGACCGTTGTCGCTCACATCGCCCAGGATATTCACGCGGGTGATACCGAGGGCGCGGCTCTCCCGGATCAACCGGTTGATCTGCGCCGGACTCGATCCGGTGCGGCGCCAGATCGGATGGGTATGAATATCGTAGATGCGCATGAGAGAAGGTCCGCACCGCCGGCACCGACCAACTGAAACGATAGGTTTCAGGGGGTGAGCAGGGCGAGGCTTTAGTAATTGAAATCTCACTCTCCAGGCAGGATGACGGTGGTTTGGCTTGCCCTGAGATTGAGCGCGGTTGCAGTGGGAGGCATGCCTTCCTTTGCCCCTCCAGCCAAGCAAACGGAATCCGGGCCCCGGCTATTTTTCCCGGCGTCAGATTTACCCGCCATGCGTCGGCGCTTTGCGGAGGATCCACGGTTTGCGACCATGCGGGAGGAACTCCTCGGTTTTCATAAAAAAGCAGAACGCCAGTTTCTAATTTCTGAAGTAAATCTTGAGGACCAGTGCCATCATATCCGCCGCATCTGCGATGTGATCCAGAACATGGCCTTCCTCCATCTGATGACCGGTCAGGTAGAGGCCGGGTCGCTGGCCCTGGAATCGGTCCGCACGCTGATGAAGTTTCCCTTCTGGGATTTTTTCATCGAGGGAGATCGGGTGATCGGAGTGCAGGGGGCGCCGCGTTGCGCCGTCGCGGTGGCGGCAGCTTTGGATTGGCTGGGTGAACTGGTGCCGGCAGATGAGCGCAAGGCATGGTTGATGAACCTGGCGGAGAAAGGCTGCGAACCGTGCTGGCTTGGGTTGCACAATATCCGCCATCCCCGCTCCACCAAGGGTTGGTCCATCAACCCGCGCAGCGTGATGCATGCCGAGCGGATGACGTTTCCCAATGACAATGCCCGGCGCCCCGAGATTACCCAGACCACCAATCTGCGGGCGGCCCCGGCCGGAGGCCTGGCCATTGGTGCGGTCATGCTGGGCTTGCAGGGGAAAGTCCCGGCGGCGGATCTGGACCGCTGGCTGGAGATGGCGATCCACAGTCTGCGGGTTTTCGAAACGGTTTATCTACCGGACGGGTCCTACGGCGAGGGGGTCAATTACGGCAATTATACGTCGGAAAGTATTTTTTTGGCTCTGGTCGCGATGAAAAACAATGGCGTCGCGGATTTGCGCTCGGGCATCAATTGGCGCGGGCACCTGCAGTTCATGCTGAACATGGCGATGCCCACGGCGGAAAATCCTAATGAGGTGGTCAACATCGGGGACAGTGGCCGGCATCGTGGGCAGGTGGTCTTTCAACATCCGGACGGCCGGGCGGAGAGTCGTTCGGCTCTGGCGTTTTGGGTGGCCCGGGAATTTCGCGACGGCTCAGCCCAGTGGTTTGGCGAACATCTCGCTGCCGCCCACAACATTTGGTCGCTGATCTTTTTTGACGAAACCGTGGTTGCCCAGGCTCCGGAGAATCGGCCCCAGACCTGGTATCCCGATTTGGATTGGGTGGTGGCCCGGACGGGATTCCGGTCGGACGATCTGGTGGTGAGTCTGCGCAGTGGCATTGGTTGGAATCATGAGCATGCCGACCGCAACAGTATCATCATCAAATGTCATGGGGAGCAGTTGATCGTCGATCCCTGTCGGCCGCCGTATCCCTTTTATGATCCATGCTGGATGATGCGGACCACGGCAGGGCATAGCGCGATCCTGGTCGATGGGGCGGGGCACTTTTACAACAATGGGGTGGAGGGGACCAATTCCACCCATGCGCAGGCCCGGTTGGTCGGCAAGGGCGAAGGCGCCGGTTACAGTTACTTTGTCAGTGATGCGACCCAAGCCTACCGGATCGCGAACCTGGAAATCAAAGCCGTGGTGCGTGCCGTGCTGGTTTTCTTTGAACTGAAGGCGGTCGTGGTGGTGGACCGGGTCGCCAAATACAAGGAGCCGGCGAAAATTGAGGCACGTTTCTTTGCCGACAACTGGGACGGGGCGGCTGAAATCGCCACGACGAGCGATGGATTTGAGGTCCACCGGCCCGGGGCGTTTGCTTGCGCCAAAGTGTTTTGCCGCGCTGCGGTCGAACTGGGGACGGGCCTTCTGCCAATCCCGGCGGAGCGTGCCGCCAAGCATCCCTTTGTGGCGGTCACGACGGAACCCACCATGGCGACGACCCTGATCACCGCCTTTACACTGGGACGCCGCGGCGAATCTCCGGGCCAGATCAGTTTTATATCAGATCCGGTCTGGATTGATGTTACGATCGGGACGAACGCAGGATCGGCGACCTGCCGAATCAACGATGGCGCTACCGTGCCGCAGCTTGTAGTCTCGGGTTGATGGTCATGAATAACCCACCTTCCGGCAGCAGTAGTGAGGCGGGGACGGTCCGTGCCCTGGTGGCGACGGATGCGGCACGAGGTTATGCGTTGTCCACGGAAGCCGGTTGGAACCAAAACGAGGCCGATTGGCATCTCCTCCTGCAGATGTGCCGGGGCTATGGCATTGAGGTGCCCGGGCGGGGGCTCGTCGGCACGACCATGGCTTGGGAATTGGAGCGGAAATATGCCTGGGTCAACATGGTGTTGGTCACACCCGCATGTCGCGGACAGGGATTGGCGCGCAAATTAATGGAAAAGTGCCTGCAGGATGCGGCAGCAGGTGAACGGGCGGTGCTTTTGGATGCGACCGATCTGGGGGCCAAGCTCTACACGAAGCTGGGCTTTGCGGGGACCGAGCGAATTGTGCGGCTACGCTTGGAAGAACGCCGGACCCTCCCTGAGGCCAGTGCCGATTCCCATTCCCTGGCCGCCGGGGAGGTAAAACTTGCGGCGGCACTTGACCGGGCCGTTGTGGGCTTTGACCGGACCCAAATGCTTTTGAATTTTTACCAGCGGTTGCCCGGAGCCGCGTGGCGCTTGAAGCATGCCCATGGCGGCTTGCAGGCCCTGGCCATGGGGCGAAACGGGCGAACGGCCGCTCAATTGGGTCCGGTGATCGCCAACTCGCCAGGGGAGGCCCGGGAGTTGCTGCTGCGGGCCTTGCGCCACACCAAGGGCCCCTTGATCATGGATGTGCCGGCGGTGCATGCCGCGTGGGTGAGTGAATTGAAACAGCTCGGTTTTGTGCCGCAGCGCTCCTTTATCCGCATGGGACTGAACGCCGCGAAATTTCCGACCGACTGGTCGCGCTATTATGCGATCGCCGGCCCTGACTTCGCATGAATCCTTCAGCCCCAATAACAGCAGCCATGCACCCACTTGTGGCAAATCATCGGCCGGTTCCGCCCACGCTGGTTACGGTGGACCATTGGCTGAAAGCATATGGGACCGGACGCAAGTTGCGGTTGGCCATTGTGGGTGCCCGCTTTGGCGGAAGTTTTCAATTTCACGAGCATCCCAATTGCACCGTCGTCGCGGTGGCGGATTTGGATGCGGCCGCCCGGACGGAGTTGATGAATTCCTACCGTTGTTCCACCGGGTATGCCACCCTGGATGAGGTGGTGGCCGATCCCCGTGTCGAAGCGGTATTTTTGGCGACTCCGGCACCGCTGCATGCCGGGCACAGCATCCAGTGTCTCGCGGCGGGCAAGCATGTGCTCAGTGCCGTCCCGGCGGCGATGACCCTGGTGGAGTGTGCGCAGCTGGCCGAAGCAGTGAAGCGTTCCGGGCTGATCTACATGATGGCCGAGACCAGTTATTGGCAGCAGCACACAATTTCAGCGCGGAAATTTTACGAGGACGGCGCTTTCGGGAATCTATTTTATGTGGAGTCGGAATATCACCACGCCGGTTTGGAACACCTTTACTTTCAGGGCGAGCAACGCACCTGGCGCCATGGCATGGCGCCGATGCAGTATCCCACCCACTGCACGGCTCACCTGGTTGGCGTGACGGGGGAACGGTTGACCGAGGTGACCTGCATCGGTTGGGGCGACGGGCATCCGATCCTGCAGGACAACAGTTTTAAAAATCCATTCTGGAATGAGACCGCCCTGTTCAAGACCAACCGGGGGAATGCGATGCGCGTGGCGGTCTGGTGGCGGGGGGCGCAAACGGGCGGGGAAAGGGCGCGATACTTTGGCGACAAGATGAGTTTTTATCACCAGGGCCCCAACGGGAACCCAACCTGCACCGTGCATGCCCAGCCGACCGGGGAATTGGATGCGGGAGGCTTTGTGCGCTCGGCCAACACGGTGGTGCCTTACGAGCAGGTGCAGTGGTGGCAGACGGACCTGCTGCCCCCGCCCCTGCGGCATGATAGCGGGCATGAAGGTTCGCACAGCTTCATCACCCATGAATTTGTGGATGCGGTCCTGAAGCAGCGACAACCGCGGGTGGATGTTTATACGGCCATTGCGTGCACGGCACCAGGAATTGTGGCGCATCAATCCGCCTTGCAGGGCGGGGTGCAATTGCCAATTCCGTCCTTCGATCCGTCGCCGGGAACCGCCTAGACGGTGAGCCGCATCCCATCCCGGGCCACCACGATTTCGCCGGCCGGATGCAAGGCTCGGATGGTGGCGGCCATGGATTCGGAGATGTGGGGGTCCGGGGAAAAATTTTCGATCACGAGGTGTTTCAAAATGACTTTTTTTGCGCCGGCCTCGTGCATCATCCGGCCAATGTCCTCCGGAGTCATGTGCCAGCCGCCCCAATCCTTGGAGGCATAAAATTCCTTGGTGCCGGAACACTCGATTAGCACCAGATCGGCCTGGCGGCAGAATTCAACCAAGCGGGGGTCGGGCTCGGAATCGCTGGTGATCACGATGACCTTGTCGGTGGTGGTCAGCCGGTAACTGAAATTGAGGAGCCCGGCATGCCTGGTGATCAGGGTGTCGATTTTATAGGTTTCGGTTTCACGGCAGATTCCCTCCTTGGTCAGTTCCGTCGTGATCCACTCCAGATGCGTCGGATTTTTTTTGCTGTGCTCGACGCGGCTTTTGATGTCGGCAGCGTAGGCTTGCCGCAGACCCTGTTCCAAAAAGGCGGCGATGCCCCGTGGTCCGACGATGGGTAGGGTGCGGGTTCTGCCGTTGTTCCAGGACAAGAGGAGCAAAAGGGGCAGGTCGCAGATGTGGTCGAAGTGCAGGTGGGTGATGAAGACCTCGGAGACGGTTTCCACGGGCAAGCCGAAGCGGGAGAGGTTGTGGACGGCACACCGCCCGCAATCAAAGATCAGATTTTGCCCGTCGATGGTTACGACGTAACAGGGACCGCCCCGGGTGGGATGGGCGCGCACGGCACCGCTGCCGGCGACCATGACGGAGATCGAGGGAGACGTTTTCACCGGTGGTATCCCGTAGGCTGGGGAAAAATAGTTCAAGCTTTGAGGAGTCAGGCCTCTTTTCCCTTAATGATTTTTATGCCGACGCGTTGGGTTGCGACTTTGCGCATTTTTCTTCCTTTTGCGGTGATCATTATGCCTCACTCACGGAAACCCTTGCTCGTTGCGGCGATTTTTCTGGCGCTTTGCGCCTTCGATTTGTCCGCGGCCGACCGGGTGTGGGAGACGCCGCCCATGCCGACGGAGCAGTGGGAGCAAGTCGGGGTGGCTTCCGGGATCCCGACCCGGTTGCCGGTCATTGCAAAGCTTCAGCCCGGTGACGACTTGCAGGCGGCGATCGAGGCGGCGCCCGCCAGTGGCGGGGTCTTGCTGCTGGCGTCCGGTGATTACCCACTGACAACGACGCTATTACTGCGTTCCAATCTGGTTCTGCGGGGGGTCGACCGGGTCCGGACGCGACTGGTGCTGCAAATGAGGGCGGTGCGCCCGGCATTGCCGGTGGTGGAGAATACCGAAGTCTGGAGCACCGGAGTGCGCTTGCGTGGAATCGAGCGCTGCGGGCTGGAAGAATTGACCGTCATTTTTGATCCATCCCTGCCCCCGCCCAAAAGCCCAAGGAAGGAGAAGGATGTCTACAAGGACGACCCGGACGGCCGCAGTGACTTGCATGTGGTCTCAGTCTGTTTCGACCAAGTCACGGATTGTTGGCTTACCGGTTGCCTCCTCCTGAATGCCGGCACCCACCCGTTGGTGATTGCCAACAGTCGTCATGTGACGGTCGATGATGCCTTGTTCGAAGGGGCCTACAACCGCGGTGACGGCTCGGGCGAGTTGATCCTCGCGCATAGCGAGCATGTCCTCCTGAAGAATGTGCAGGCACGCGAGATCAACACTTTTGTGATCCAAGGTGGCAACGCGCAGGGGGATTGTCGCTACAATGTGATTGCCGACTCCCGTTTTGAGATGGATGGCCGGCTGCACGGCCATGGAACCGCCAATAACCTGATCCAAAATTGCTCCTTTGCCCTGCCGAAGTGGATGGACCGCACCCCGCTCTCGCCGGGCAACGTCAATGCGCGGGAATCGCCCCCCGGACCGGTCAACCTGGTCTATTTGTGCACCATCACCCGCGACTTTGACCCGGGATTGTATGCGTTCAGCATGGCGGACAACCCGAGCATGATCTATGAGGTGATCCAAACCCGGGCCCGCTACCGTGAGTCCTCCGTCGTCATCTTCGGCCCCGCTCCGGCCACCAGTTCGCTGGCGAAAATCCCCTGATTGAGGGGTTACTTTTCCCCTGGGGCGGCCGACCAGTTGGGATCGACCGCATAAGGGGACTCCGTTTGCACGGTCAGCCGGTTGTCGAGGCGAACGGAAAAATCGAGCGGATCACCCACGCCCACGGTGCCCCGGGCGACCTGATAGGCCCAGACCTCGAAGTGCGTGAGGGTGGCCCCGCCAAAGATGGTGGAGAAAGCGCCGTCCACGGCGTCCTGGCCGCATGAAACCTTGATGCGGCCGATGCGCGGCACGTGGAAACGCGCATCCGTCGTGAACCAGTGGCCGCCGACATAGACTTCGGCATAGGCATGGAAATCCATGTGGTTTTCCGGATCGGGAAACCCGATGTCGGGCAGGTGGCCGGTGACATAGCGCGCCGGCAGATTGAAGGTGCGGTTGAGGGCGATGGCCAGGTGCGCAAAATCACGGCAGACCCCGTAGCCGCGTTGCAGCACTTCCCAGGCGGAGATGTCGGCCCGGCCGGAGAAGTAGCGATACTCGATGTTGTCGTGCAACCAGCGGCTGATGGCGGTGACCCGTGGCAACCCGTGCTCGAGGTGGCCGAATTTCTCCCACGCAAAATTGGCCAGTTTGTCCGAGTCGCAGTAGCGACTGGGCAGCGTGTAGCGCAAAAGTTCGGTGGGTAATTGTTCCGTCGGCAGGGGGACCGCATTGCGCCCCAGGGCCTGATTGTCGGGTTGGGCTGAAACGGCGACGATGGCGTCGTGCCGGATGTAGTTGGACCCGGGGGCGAGATTGATGCGCCAGACCTGGTTGCCGTGGCTGTCCGTAAATTGCCGGGCGGGCAGATTGTCCCCCAAGGTCAGCGCTTCGAAAACCACCGCATGATTGCGATCCGGCTGCGGCTGCACATTGAGTAGCAGCATGGCTGTGCCAGTGACTTCATAGGCCAGACTACAGCCAACCCGGATCGTCAGGTCAAAAAGAGGAGGAGAATCGGCTGATGTAGTCATGCAGGGTGCGTGGGGCTATGTGCTTACGCACCACGATATCGTGGCAGGTGGGGAATCAGGGGAGACGGTTGAGCAAGTGATGATAACGCAGCTTAGCATGGGCGATGCCATAACCTAGGCACAGTCGCAGGGAATAGCGACGGATTAAGCCACTTAGGCCTGCCTCCCCGAGGGGTTGACGGGGTCCCTACTTGAGGGCCGCGTGGAGTATTTCAACTGGATGCACGGCGAGGCGACCGGTGGCATCCTTGATCTGGTGGCGGCAACTGGTGCCGGGCGCGGCAATGATGGTCTCGGGATCGGCTGAACGCACGGCGGGGAGGAGCACGAGTTCACCGATTTGCTGTGAAACCGCATAGTGTTCCTTTTCGTAGCCGAAGGAACCGGCCATGCCGCAACAACCCGAAGGAATGACCTGCACCTTATGTCCCAGAGGAAGCTCGAGCATCTTGACGGTCGGCGTGAGGGATGAGAGCGACTTTTGGTGGCAGTGCCCGTGGAGCTTGATGGCTTGAGGTGAATTCAGGAACGCCTGCCTTACAATGCGTCCGGCGTCGGCTTCCCGAGCGATGAATTCGTCGATGATCAGGGCGTTTTTCGCGAGGGTTTGGGCGGCGGACTTGAGGGCCGCCGGCACAAGATCCGGATATTCGTCCCGGAAACCGAGAATGGCGGAGGGCTCGATGCCGATCAGCGGAGTCTCGGCCGTGATGACGTCCTTTAGCAGCTCGACATTGCGGATCGCAGACTTGCGCGCCTCGCGCACGAGACCCTTGGAGAAATGGGCGCGGCCACTCTCGACATGTTGGGGGATGATCACCTCGTAGCCGAGCCGGTTGAGCAGTTCGACCGCCTTGATCCCGACGTCGGCATCGTTGTAGTTGGTGAACTCGTCACAGAAGAGATAGACGCGACCCTGGGCGTAGCTGAGGGTGGGTGGATTGGCGTGGCGCGCATGCCACTTGGCCAGGGTGGTGGCTTGCAGTGGCGGGAGGCTCCGTTCCACGGCAAAACCCGACAGGCGCTTGATCAGCGACGAGAGGAGGGGCGACCTGACCACCGAGTTGTAAAGGTTGGGCACCAGGGCCGCCAGTTTCATGCTGTTCGTGAAGTTGGCGATCAGGCGTGAGCGGAAGGGCACGCCGTTGGCATCGTAATAGTGCTGCTGCCACTCGGCCTTGAGCCGGGCGACATCCACGTTGGAGGGGCACTCCGATTTGCAGGCCTTGCAGGAGAGGCAAAGATTCATGACGGCCGCCACTTCCTCGCTGTCCCATGGGTTGCCCTCGGGGTGCGGATTGGACAGCACGCTACGCAGAATGTTGGCGCGGGCCCGCGTGGTGTCCTTTTCGCTCTTGGTCGCCATGTAGCTTGGACACATGGTCCCGCCCATCAAATGTGATTTGCGGCATTCGCCCACGCCGGTGCATTTTTCCGTGGCGGCCAATACGCCGTCGCTGCCGGAGAAATCAAACAGGGTCGCGTGCTGGGGATCGGCGTGACCGGGCAGATGCCGCAACGAGGTGTCCATCGGCGGGGTGTCGATGATCTTGTTGGGATTGAAGATATCCTGTGGATCGAAGGTGTCCTTGACCTGCCGCATCATCTCATAGCACTCGTCTCCGACCATGAAGCAGATGAACTCGCCGCGCAGGCGGCCGTCGCCGTGTTCGCCGGAGAGGGAGCCGCGGTATTTCTTCACCAAGGTGGCGATGTCGGTGGCGACATCGCGAAACATCTTCAGGCCCTCGGGGGATTTCAGGTTGAAGAGGGGGCGGGTGTGCAATTCACCGGCCCCGGCGTGCGCGTAGTAGATGCAGTCGATGCCGTATTTGTCGCGCATGATGGAGTCGAACTCCGCGATGTAGGCGGGAAGGTCGGCGACGGCGACGGCGGTGTCCTCGACAATTTCACGGGGCTTGGCCGGGCCGGGCACATTATTGACGAGACCCTGACCGGCGCGGCGCAGTTCCCATACCTTGTCACAATCCTTGCCGTGGAGGATCGGGAAGGCGTAGCCGAGATTGGCGGCGCGGCATTCGGCCTCGATGGCCTGCATCTCGGCGGCCACGTGGTCCGGATCGGCATGGCGAAGCTCGATGACGAGCACTGCGCCCGGATCACCCTCGACGAAAAAGCGGTTCTTCGCCTGCTCCAGATTGACTTTGGTGCATTCGAGGATGTGCCGGTCGATCAGCTCGCAGCCGAAGGGACGGTGACGCATCGCGATGAGGGTGGCCTTCAGGGAATCGTGGACCGTGGCAAAGTGCGCGCACATGAGCGTGCTCGGCGGTGGCAAGGGTTCGCAGTTGAACTCATATTCCGTGCTGAGGAACAAGGTGCCCTCGGAACCGGCGAGGAGACGGCACAGATTGAAGGGCCGCTCGGAGGACGGATTGAAGACGCCACAATCAAGCAGTTGGTCGAGGGCGTAGCCGGTATTGCGCCGGGTGACCTCGGGCTTGGGGTAGTGATCGCGGATCAGGGTGCGGTTGGCCTCGTTGCCGAGCAGATCGCGGATCAGGCAATAGATGCGGGTTTCTAGCGAATCGGATGCGGCACATTTGGCGGCAAACTCCTCCCGGGTCAGCGGCCCGAAAGTGACATCGGATCCGTCGCTGAGAAACCCGAGGGTCGTGACCAGGTGATCGCGGGTGCTGCCGTAGACGATGGAGTTGGAGCCGCAGGAATTGTTGCCGACCATCCCGCCCATCATCGCCCGGTTGGCGGTGGATGTTTCCGGGCCGAAGAGATAGCCGTAGGGCTGGAGGAAAAGATTGAGCTCGTTGCGCACGACACCGGGTTCGACGCGCACGGTATTCCGGGTGGGATCGAAACCGAGGATGCGGTTCATGTGCCGGCCCAGATCAACGACGATGCCGCGACCCACGACCTGACCGGCGAGGGAAGTGCCCGCGCCGCGGGGAATCAGCCCGACCTGGTTTTCGTTGGCGAAACGGATGAGTTCACGCACGTCCTCCTTGGTGCGTGGCAGGGCGACGGCAACCGGCATCTCCTGGTATTCCGAGGAATCGGTCGCGTAAAGGGTGCGCATCGCGGTGTCGAAATGCAGCTCACCGGTGAGGCGCGTCGCAAGTTCATGCAATGCATTGAGAGGAGGAGCAGGTGCAATGTCAGTGGTCACGATATGAACAGTTGGCTGAGGCTGACGAGCTTGGACCTGCCTTGGTATCATGTCGACGCCTACCGTGTCGGCAGGTGGTGTCACCAGTAGACCTGATAACGGGCAATAGATGCGATGAAGACTGCATCGATCATGCGTCCCCAAGGTGGGCCTCAAGCGTTGGGGTAGAGTATTTGGACAGCTTCGGCCGGAGTCAGGATATGCACCCCTTGGCGGATTTTTAGTGGGAAATGGGCCGTATTCCTTGTGACGATAGTTTGATCGGTCGTGGCCAGGGCTGCTTCAAGCAAGACAAGATCGTCCTGATCCGGACCTTTGACCGAGACGGGGCGTGGAGTAACAAGCTGCTGTCCGCGCAAACCATCGAGAAAGGCTCCTACTAAACGGGAATTTAGCTTAAGTCGTGGCCGGCTTAGGACGTCCCGGTATTCGGCAAGGAGGCGGGCATCGTAAACCAGCATGAGGTGTCCCTCGATGATGGCGTCCAGAACTCTGGCGGGGTTGCCGTCACCGGTGAGCAGGCCCGACATCACGACGTTCGTGTCGATGACCCAGTGTCTCATCGCAGTTTACGGGCGGCACGAATGGTTTGGATTTCCGCATCAATATCTTTGGCCGTCAGGCGGTCGATGCCTTGGCGCACGGAATGAGCCCGGATGGCGGCTACCGCCTGACCTAGGCTGGCGCGATCAAGCATGGCTAAATCCTGGCTAAAGGTGTCCTCGGAAGTGGGAATCATGATTGCCTTGGGCTTTCCGTTTGAAGTCACCAATACACGTCCCGACTGGCTGACGGCTTTCAAGGCGCGGCCTGGGTTGGCCGAAAATTCACGGGAGGCAATCCACTTTGTCTTCATGCCGGAAGTGTCGTGCAATTGACGTGCAAGTCAACAATCAGGCCCAAGTGATTCAGCGTTGCGCTGGCGGAACTCTGTTTGGCTAATAGCGGGTGATGGCCAGCACTCCCTACAATGTCCTGATGATCCTTGCTGATCAGCATTATGCCGGGTTGATGGGCTGCGCGGGGTTTGCCGGCGTGCAGACGCCGCACCTCGATGCGTTGGCGGCCGCGGGGGTGCGGTTCAGCAATGCGTATTGTCAGAACCCGATTTGCACGCCGAGCCGCGTGAGCATCCTGAGCGGCCAATATTGTCAGAATCACGGTTACTTTGGCCTGTCCGGTCCGGCCCCCACGGGGTTGCCGAACCTTTTCCGACATTTCAAGGCGGCAGGTTATCGCACGGCGGCGTATGGCAAATTGCATTTGCCGGAATCGCCCCGCAACTGGATCGCCGACGATGTCGATGAGTTTGGCGATGCCTATGAGAGTCCGGACGGCGAACTGGGTAAATCGGAGTATCTGGCGGAGTTGGAACGATTGGGCCTGCGTGACTTGGAGGACAGCTGGCACAACCGCAGCGGCACTTATGGTCCCGGGTCGCTCAGTGCCGATGCCATGCCCTCCAAGTTGCCTTACGCGCACACCATGGAGCGCTGGGCGGCCGACCGGGCGATGGCCTTTGCAGTGGCTGATCACTCGAGGCCGTTTTGCATTCAACTGGCCTTCCAGCGACCGCATCATCCGCTGCTGCCCCAGCGAGAATTCTGGGACCGGTATTCCGAGGATATTGATTTACCAGCGACGTTTGACCACCAGCCGGTGGGGCGCCCGCCGCACTTTCAGGCAATGTGGCAGCAGTTCCGGAACCAGCCGTGGGATTACGCTGAACCCGGGGAGGATTTTCACACAGGAGCGCGCCGGGCCTGGCGCGGCACCCTGGCGTGCATCACGCAGATGGACGATGTGGTCGGACGGGTGACGAATTTCCTGCGCGAACACGACCTGGACGAGAACACGATTGTCATCTATGGGAGTGATCATGGCGCCTATCACGGGATCCACGGGATTCAGGAAAAGGCGCCGGGGATTTGTTCCGACGCGGTCTGCCGCGTGCCGATGATCTGGCGCGTGCCCGGGGTCACCGAGGGTGGAATGGTCTGCGCAGGATTGGTCGAAAATATCGACATGGCGCCGACGCTGGCGGGGTTGTGCGGCACGGGTCCGATGGAGACGGCCGATGGCGCGGATCTTGCGCCCTTGTTGCGCGGAACAAGCACCGTGGGAAAGGCGGTCGCCGTCACGGAAAATCCCTGGAGCAAGGCGATCCGCTGGGACCGGTGGCGATATGTGCACTACCCCGAGGCTATGTTCGGGGGAAGTAATTGTGACGAACTGTATGATCTTGAGACCGATCCCGACGAGACCTCGAATCTGGCTGCAGAGCCAAAACACCAAGGCACAGTCCTGGAGGCCCGGGGGAAGCTGCTGGACTGGACCTCGGCCAACCGGCGTCTGGTGACGAGTCATCCGGCGATAAAGCTCAAGGGAGAGTTTTTAGACGGCACAAGCAGCTATCCCTTGGGTTCCGATGGCACGGCGCCCAATGCCGTGCAGCCCAGAAACCGCAAAAAGAACGGAATCAACTATCTCTGAATCGGAGTCACGTCATTTGAGTTTGTTGGATTAATAAACAATTTATAGATAGTTTAATTGGAAATTAAACAGGTTATGGATTGTAATAAATGTTAAATAACAATTAATAGATTGTATGAAATCTTTAAATCAAGCGGTGATCCAACGTGCCTTGGACAAGGATATCGAAGTGCTGAAGGCTGCATCCCTGGTGACCAAGACACGGCCTACGAGGGGTTGGCTGCATACGGTCAGGAACGCGCTGGGACTTACGCAGCGTGTCGTGGGCACCAAGGCGGGAATCAAGCAGCAGGCTTTCCGGCAATGGGAGATGCGGGAAGTCAAAGGCAGCATCACTCTGGGCAGTCTGAAAAGGGCAGCGACGGCCATGGACTGCGACTTGGTGTATTTTCTCGTGCCCAAGCCGGTTGTCGCCACTTCGTTCACGGACTTGGCAGGAAGGAGTGAAAAGGAAGTGACTGTTGGAGAATAGTTGGGAGTTTTCCTTTTGGGCGCGACACGAAAAAGCCCGCGCCTGTTGGCGCGGGCTGGGGTTTGCTTGAGGAAGGATGGATCAGCCGCGACGGCGTCGCCGCACTCCCACGAAGCCCAAGGCCAGTAGTCCGACCAAGGCCGCATAGGTGGAGGGTTCGGGGACGGCGGTGGTGGCGATCGTTACGGAGGTGAAGGTAAAGTTAGTCAAGGCGGCTGAGGTTTGGATGTAGCCGTCTGACCATGTAGTAGCATATGTTCCTGCATAATTGGACAAATAAGGACTGATCGCGGGTGCGTCTCCGCCAATATTTCCATAATCCAAACCTGAAAGAGTGGCAGAGAAAGTCATCGCAGCGGCATTATTGCCGTTCAAGTCAATGCCCATGTCTGCACCACCAGCATAGAAGGGATGGATGTAGATTCCGTTTGGCTCGTAGAGCTCTATTTCAGATTGGTAATTAAACCAGTCAAGATTGGAAGGTTTTATATATGTGCCAGTAATGCCCGAGCCACTGATGGCGGTAAATAATGGCGCACTGCTGATTGTTTCTGCCCAATTGAATGCATCGGCTACTATTGGTCCAGCCGGTGCGCTGTCGTTAATCACAATGACGAACTCCACCGAGTCATTAATAGCGAAACCATTGGTGGCATCATCTGCTGTGCCATTGAAGGTAACAGTCACGGTTTGGGCCATTACGGCCAACGGGCACAACAGCCCGTGCAGGATGCCAACGAGTAGTAGTTTTTTCATGGCGGGAGGGTTACTGATCTGGGTTGTTCAAGCGAATATGCGGTTCGCGTAGAATAAGTTTATCTTAACACAGGCGATTTTCCCCACTGCGCATTTATTGCGTTAACTTGCTCATCTTTTGCACTATCGGCTGGTATGAGGCCCTTCTCGGCGGTGGGAGATACGGTAGTCTTAGGAGGGAGAATCTCCGTGTGTTTCGCGTGCGATGCGCTCAACTTCAGAGCTTACATGGACCTTATCGATACGCACGTTCACCTGCTCCATGCCGACCTGTTCACTTACGACTGGTGTGCAGGCAATGTGGCGTTGGCGGGCAATCATACCCTGGATGATTACCGTGTTGCGGTGAAAACCGGGCCGGCTGGCGTGAAGGTGTCGTCGCTCATCTTTATGGAAGCGAGCGTGCCTCCGGATCAGACGGAATTGGAAGCGGAGCTTTTTTCCCGCCTGGCCAACCGCGCCCGCGGGACGCCGGCGATCACTGCAGTCATCGCCGGATGCCGGCCGGAATCGCCCGGTTTCCCCGAGCAACTGGCCACGCTCGCGTTGGATGCCCGGGTCCGGGGTTTGCGCCGCGTCCTCTACACGCAACCGGATGAATTTCTGCAATCACCCCTGCTCGCGGAAAATTTGCGGCGACTTTCGGAGACGGGTTTGACCTTTGATCTTTGTGTGCGGCCGAAACAATTGGTCCTGGTGGCGGATTTGATCGAGGCCTGCCCGCAGACCCAGTTTGTGCTCGATCACGCTGGGGCGCCGGACGTGAAGGGTGGGGAACTCGAACTTTGGCAAGCGGGGATTCGTCTGGTGGCGGCGCGACCCAATGTGGCTTGCAAGTTTTCCGGACTGGGCAGTCTGGCCGATCCCAACCAGCCCCTGACGGCGCAAGTGCGGCGGTATTTTACCCATTGTCTGGAATGCTTCTTTCCCGAGCGGATGCTCTGGGGCAGTGACTGGCCGGTGTCGGCGGATCTGGCGGCTTGGTTGGACACCACAGCGGAGTTGTTGGGCGAGTTACAAGACTTTGAACAAGCGGCGATCGGCACCGGCAATGCGAACCGGATCTACCGGTTAAATTGAAAGGTGGCGGCGGAGGATCTGCGATCCCGTTCCGCGTCAGAAACACTGATGGCAGCTGGTTTCACTAAAATAATGTGTAAAGGTAGCTTGACATATGACAAGGATGCTTTACAGCTCGCTTCATGGAAAAGCAAAACACTATGGAAAAGGAAGAGCCCGGCACGGAACGGCGCTCTATCAAAAAAGAACTGAAATTTAATGCCTGGCTGGCGGTGGCGACCGTGACCTATCTGGTCACCCTGTATCTGGTGAGGGAAAACTCCGATTGGGCGCCTTGGCTGAAGGTAGGGGTGACATTGCTTCCGGTGATTCCGGGCCTGGGCTATTTGTGCAACGGCTTGAAGTTGATCCGGGCGATGGATGAGTTGCAGCGGCGCATTCAACTCGAGGCCTGGCTGTTTGCCGCCATTGGCACCGTGTTGGTGGGCACGATCCTCAATGTCCTGACCGCCAACGGTATCGTTTGGGAAAAATTTCCCCACGGTTTGGAAATGGGCGGCACCTATCTGGTGATGTTCTTCATGTGGTGTGTCGGCATAGCCTCGGCGAATCGCCGCTACCAATGAAAAACCACCTCCGAGAATTACGCTCCGAACACAATTGGTCGCAGGGCGCCCTAGCGGATGAACTGGGCGTCTCGCGCCAGACCGTCAACGCAATCGAAACGGGGAAATACGATCCGAGTCTTCCACTGGCCTTCAAGCTGGCCCGGCTTTTCAAGAAACCGATCGAGGAGATTTTTCAAGCGGAGGAGTGAGGGTCTGAACTTCACTTTAGATGCATCACGTGGGCATGAGGGTCGCCCTCAACGGGGTCGAGGGGCTCGGCGGGCCAGGCAAGTTCGATCCCGCGGGCGGTGAGCAGGGATTGAAACCGGGAGATCAACCCGGGATCCCGCTGCACTGCTTGAGGAGTAAGCGTTTCGCGCAGGCAATGCGCGGCGAGGGTGCCCGCGACCTCGCCGATATTCCACTCCACCGGATGCAGCCGGTAGCAGCCGTTGGTGAGGTGGGTGGTGCCGATATTCTTGGCGGCCGGCAGGAGATTTTGCATGCGCACAGGAATCAGGGCCCCGAGCGGGATTTGAAACGGCAGCGACGGCACATCGATGTAGTTGTCGCCGCCGCATGACGGGTGCAGATCTATGCGGTAATAGCCGATGCCGATGCTGTCGGGATATTCCCGGGCGCGATCTGCGCCGGCGGGTAGGTGGGCCGCGGAAACATCCTGTTCGCGGATGGTGGTGACGGCACGGATGCGGCGCGACTCCCGGATATAGGGGGCCATCGCCAGTCCGTCTTCTGTGCCCATGACATCGGGGCGCAACCTCAGGCCCGGCCAACCGGTGCCGCCATCGGGACGCGGAGCCTCGGTTTGCAACCAGTGCATTACGGCGAGGCTCAGTTGTCTGGCCCCGTTGTAAAGTTTGGTCCGTTGTGTCGCATTGGCGGTGACGAGATCACCGCCGAGATAATCAATCATGGGCCAGTTCACCATCACGAGATCACTGGCGTAGGTGCCCGGTTCAAATTGGCTGCGGTCGATGATGCGCCGGAAAGTCCAGAGGCCGGAAAACATGCCGAGTTTTTCCTGATGCGGCGCAAACTGGTAGTGCATCGGCGCCATGGTGCGGGGATTGAGTCCGTTCCAACTCAACCAGTTTCCCGGCCATGACGGGGTGAGTTCGGGTCGATAGTTGCGCCAATAATCGTAATCGGCAGGTGGAGTGCCGACATAATTGGCGCCATCGAGATACTCCAGGGCGAAACACCAGGAGAATGCCTGATGGTTGGCCGGTTGGGCGATGATGGGAGCACTTGGTTCGCCGGTTTGATCACGGGATTCGCGGCCGGTGACAGACTCGGTGCCGCTCAGGGCGATGAGATCGCCAAGTTCGGTCGCATCCAGAAACATACGGGCGGAAAGACGAATCTCGGCCCCGCTGGTTGTATCGGTGAGCCGCACAGACTTAATTCGATCTGTTCCGTCCTGCTCGGTGGCGAGGGGGGTGTGATGCAGCAAAATCACCAATCGGCCCGTTTGCAGATACGGGGCGAGAAAGGCTTCAAGCACAGCGAGTGCGACCTTGGGCTCGTGGCAAAGGGGGGAGACCCAACCGTTGCCGGGATTGAGGCGGGGGTTGGCGCGCACCTCCGGGAGCAGTGCAGTATTATTCCGGTAGTGTTGGCGCACGGCCTCGCGAAACCGGGCATAGCTCGCCGTGCGGCCGAAACGCTCAATCCAACCATGTTCGTCCGGCGGCACAGCCTGCGAAGTGAGTTGCCCGCCGATCCACGCGGTCTCCTCAGTCAGGATGACCTTTGCGCCGGCTTCGAGTGCGGCGAGGGCGGCGGCGCAACCGCCCACGCCGCCGCCGATGATGGCAATGTCGGTTGAATGGGTGCGAGTAGACATCAAGTGCTGCGATTGGCCCTGGATTCTAGCATGCCATGCCCCGGATCAGAATCTGCGAAATTATTGCGGTTGAGTTTCCCCGTCGGGCGGCACTTCACGCACTTGCAGGTAACGCTCCACCACCGCATGCAGTTCCGGCGGACGCATGGGTTTGCTAAGATAGTCATTCATGCCTGCCTCCAGGCATTTTTCCCGATCGCCCTGCATGGCATTGGCGGTCATCGCGATAATGTAAACGGGCGATCTCCAGCGCTGGGGCAGTTGTTGATTTTGCTCGAGTTTGCGGATGGCTTGGGTCGCCTCGTATCCATCCATTTCGGGCATCTGGCAATCCATGAAGACCAGCTCGTATTTGCCCCGGGGGAGTGCCTCCAATACTTCCAGCCCGTTACCGACCACATCGACGGAACAACCCAGTTTCTTCAGTTGGGCCGCGGCGACCTTTTGGTTCACCGAATTGTCATCGGCGACCAGCACGTGCAGCTTCGGTAACAGTTTTGGCTCGGGCCTTGACTGCCCGGTGGTTTCATCTGGATGGCCTGGTCCGGCCTGATCGCCGTCGGTGCTGAAGACATCGATCAGGGCGTCGAGCAGCCGGGACTGTTTGACCGGTTTGACCAGATAGGCGTCCAAGCCGGTGGCCTGCAGTTCCTCGGGGGTGAACTCATTGCTGAGGGAGGTCAGCATGATCAACCTGGTCCGGGCAATGGCGGGATCAGACTTGATTGCTTTGGCCAGCATCATGCCATCCATCTCCGGCATTTGCATATCCAACAAGGCGAGGGTGTAGGGTTCGCCGTCCGCGGCCGCCTGGCGCAAAATCCGGAGGGCCTCATGACCGCCGGCGGCGCTGCCTTTTTGCATTTTCCATGCAACGACCTGATGTTGGAGGACCAGACGGTTGGTCTCGTCGTTGTCCACGATCAGGACCCGCAGGTTGGCCAGATCAACGACGGTCTTGCGGAGCGGCTTGGGTAATCCGATTTGTTTTTCAAACCGGCCGGTGAACCAAAAGGTCGAGCCTTGGCCGACTTCACTTTCCAGGCCGATTTTTCCCTGCATCATGCCGACGAGTTGTTTGGAAATCGCCAGACCCAGCCCGGTGCCCCCGTATTTTCTCGTGGTCGAGTTGTCGGCCTGGGTGAAGGACTGAAACAACCGGCTTTGCGCCTCCGCGGAGATGCCAATTCCGGTATCGATCACGTTGAACCGCAGGACAGCATGGGTCTTGGTTTCACTTTCCAGCGAAATGCTGATCTCCACCTTGCCCTGATCCGTGAACTTGATCGCATTGCTCAATAAATTGGCCAGCACCTGGCGGAGTCGTCCCGGGTCGCTGCGCAGTTGGGTGGGCACCTTGGGCCCAACGCCCACCATCAACTCGAGGCCTTTGCTCCGCGCCTGTTCGGCGAGCATGTCCTTGGTCCCCTCCACGGTTTCGACCAGGTCAAAATCCAGCACCTCGAAGGCAAGTTTCCCGGCCTCAATTTTGGAGAAGTCCAAAATATCATTGATGATGGTCAAAAGATTTTCCGCAGAATTGAGTGCTGATTTGGCAAACTGCCTTTGTTCCGGATCCAGCTTGGTGTCGAGCAGCAGGCCAGTCATGCCGATGACGCCGTTCATCGGCGTGCGGATTTCGTGGCTCATATTGGCGAGGAATTCGCTCTTGGCCCGGGCGGAGTCCTCGGCGATGGACTGGGCGCGACGGGCTTCCTGCTCGGAGTTTTGCGTCTTGAGCAATTCATCGATGCTCAAAAAACCAGTGCGAACGACGATGAAGGCAAACAGGGCACCGAATAAGAAAATCGATCCGGTCAGGTGCACCATCCAGGACTCAAGTTCGAATATATTCAGGGCGGCAAATGCGATATAGCTGAGGAGAAACCCGCTCATGAGTATCCGCAGCAGCACCCAGGCTTGCCGGTATTTGTTGCCCGTCAACACCCGCAGGATTTTACGGGTCTCGAAGATGGACAAAAGCAGGACCAGTGTGCCGATGGCGATGAGACTGTAGGTGACAAGCGCGGTCATCATGGTGTGGGCCTCCCATTATTTGGATTTCGCCCGCCTGCTATTATGTGGGACAGAAATCCCCCGACAAAAGTATCAATATCAAAACCTTGCATTTTTGTTAGTGGATGTATCCCGGCCAGAGGGGACAGGCAAGGTCATCGACAAAGAATTTGTTGCCGGGTTTGACCAGGGGCCGGGAATCGTCGGCCTTGGGAACATGCAAGCTTCTGACTTGGCATCATGCTCAAAGCCTGCGGTTGCTTTTGGTGCCACGTCACACCTTGCAGACTTCCAGCCATGGCCACTATCCCAACTCCGCGTCCCTTGCTTCCGGCGGACTCCAAAACCGATTCTGAAAATGCTCTCCCGGCCGAGGTGGTTTGGGACTCACCCAGCAGCGATGCCCGTGGTTCGATGCCGCTTGGCAATGGGGATATCGCCCTGAATGCATGGGTCGATACCGGCGGTGATTTGCTGTTCTACATCGGCAAGACCGACACCTGGGAAGACAACTCGCGTTTGGCCAAGGTGGGGCTGGTGCGCGTGCAACTGATCCCGGGTCTTTTATCGTCCGGCGGGGCCTTTGCGCAAAGACTGGTTCCGGCCCGCGGTGAAATCGTCGTAACAATGGCTCCGGAGGTGACGCTCCGTTTATGGGTGGATGCCAATCATCCGACCATCCAGGTGGAGGTGGAGGCAGTGGAGCCGGTGGCGGCGGCGATCACCTTCGAGTTGTGGCGCACCCACCCGGTCACCCTGCCGACGATTGAGGTGAGTGATGTCAATTTGGACCGGAGCAAACCGGATCACCAACGCGCCCCGACCGTGGTGGAACCCGATATGATTTTGAGTGGATTGGAGGACAGCATCGGGTGGTATCACCACAACCGCAAATCTGTGGGCCCCGTGGAAACCATGGCGCATCAGGATTTGTTGGGGGCGCCGTGGACGGACCCGATTCTCCACCGCACTTTTGGTGCGGTCATTCGCAGTCCGGGCGCGAGCCGAGTCACCGCTCAGCGCCTGATGCAGGGCCCGGCCAAACGTCACGAATTTTCCGTGCATGTGCTGACCCAACACCCCTCCAGTCCGGAGCAATGGCTGGCCGGGATAAAGGCGTTGATCAATCAGGCCGAAACCGTGTCGGTGGCCGATCGTTATGCCCAGCACGTGACGTGGTGGCGTGAATTTTGGTCCCGCAGCCACATCGCGATCACGGCCGCGCCGGATATAGCCGATGCGGCGGCCCCACGGGAGGTAACCCGGGGCTATGCCCTGCAACGCTTCATCACGGCATGTGCCGGCCGGGGCGCGTTTCCGATCAAGTTCAATGGCTCGCTCTTTACCGTGCCGTGGCCGGATCAGCCGGGTGACGCCGATTACCGGCGGTGGGGTCCGGGATATTGGTGGCAAAACACGAGGCTGCCCTATGCCGGGCTTTGCACCTCCGGGGATTGGGATATGCTCGAATCGTTTCACCGGATGTTTGCGGGGGAGGTGACCGCGGTTTCGCGCTACCGTGCCCAGCGCTACTACAATTTTACCGATGCCGCCTACATGCCCGAATGTATTCATTCTTGGGGGGCGGTCTTCGGCGAGAGCTACGGTTGGGAAACCACCGCGGCCGAGCGCACCGACAAGCTGCAGACCAGCGGTTATCACAAATGGGAGTGGGTCAGTGGTCTCGAGTTTGTCTTCATGTTGCTGGACTATTTTGACCACACCGGGGATCGTGATTTCCTGGTCCGGACCCTGATCCCCGCGGCCCGGCTCTACATTCGATTCTTCGATTGTTTTTATGAAACCGGGCCGGAGGGCAAACTGGTGATGCACCCCGCGCAGGCCCTTGAGACCTGGTGGGATAGCACGAACCCCATGCCCGAGGTTGCGGGGCTCCACGCTGTGATTGGCCGACTGCTCGCGCTGCCCAATGATCTGCTCCCGGGGGCGGACCGCAATTACCTGATGACCCTGCGGGAAAAACTTCCGCCGTTGCCGATTCAGGAAGTCGACGGGGTGCGCCTGCTGGCCCCGGCCGAAAAGTTTGCCAACAAACGCAATATCGAGAATGCGGAACTTTACGCCGTGTTTCCGTTCCGTCTGGTTTCCTTTGAGAAAGACAATGCGGGGCTTGGCGTGGAGGCCTTGGTGCGACGGATGGATCGCGGCGCGTTCGGCTGGCGGCAGGAGGATATTTTCATGGCTTACCTGGGTCTGGCGAATGAGGCCCGCGATTATGTGGTGGAGCGCGCCCGCAACAAGGATCCGGCCTGCCGGTTCCCGGCTTTCTGGGGTCCCAATTATGATTGGACGCCCGACCAATGTCACGGCGGGGTGCTCATGAAGGCGGTGCAAGCGATGCTCATGCAGACCGAGGGCGATGCCATTTACCTGTTGCCGGCCTGGCCGGTCGATTGGGAGGTGCAGTTCAAGTTGCACGCGCCCGGGCAAACCGTGGTGGAGGCAAAGGTGCGGGGAGGCAAAATGGTGGATCTCAAGGTCACGCCGGAAAGTCGGCGCAAGGACGTAGTGCTCAATCAGGCGTTCCAGTAGGCAAACTTTGCCCCTTGACCGGAATTACCCGCGGGTCGTCCCGTTCGGGTCAGAGGTCCGTGATCTGGGGCACGTCGACAAAGCGACCGGTCTCCGCGCTGCGTTTGGCGGCGAGGCAGGCATGGACGCTTTGCAACCCGGCGCGCAGCGGTGAGACCGACGATGCTTTGCCCCGCACCACATCACGGAAGTTGGCGAGGAGGACGGCATCACCCCCGAAGTGCTCCAAACCGGCCGCTGGCCGGTAGATTTCGGGCTGGGTGTCCTCTGCGTGGGGGACCACCCGCAGATCATTGCCATACCAGTCGAAACGCAGGGTGCCCTTGAGTCCGGAGATGGTGGCCCCACGCGTGGCGGCGGAATTGCGCGTGTAGAAAACTTGCGTGTAGACCCCCTTGGCCCCGTTGGCAAATTCCAGCAGAGCGCTCGAGGAGTCCTCATTCATCCCGGTTTCCGGGGTGCCAATGTGCGGGTAGTAGGCGGCCTCCGGATCACCTCCGGCCGGCTCGAGTGACGAGTCGCGATGCACCCGGCCCCGTGCCATCATGGCGGCCACGCGCACGATCGGGGCGCCGGCGAGCAGGGCGAGGTAATCAAAATCGTGGGTCGCCTTTTGCAGAAACAGCCCCTGCGTGATTCGGTAATCCCGATACCAGCCCTCGAAATAAACTTTGCCGTAGGGCACATAGTTGACGCCGAGCAGGTGTTCGACCCGGCCCACGGCTCCCGCGTCGAGCCGACGCTTGGCCTCCACACACAGGTGGCTGACCCGCAGGGGAAAACTGACCACCACTTCCGCCCTGGCATCCCGCCAGGCGTGTTCCAGCACCCGGACTTGACGGAGTGAGGTGGCGATGGGTTTTTCCAGAAAGAGCGGGAGTCCTGCGGTGGCCGCGGCCGCGGCATAACGGGCGTGAAGATTGCAACGGGTGCCGATGAGCAGGGCATCCGGCCTGCCCCGGCGAATCAAGGCGGGGAGCGACGGATAAAATCGTGCCGTGGTGCGGTCCGCTTCCGGCAACCGCTCGCGGGCCCCGGATTCGTCGGGATCGACCACGCCGGTGACATGAAATTCCGGATCGAGCTGCGTCAGGGATTTGATGAGGCCGCTGATGCGCCGGCCCAGACCGATGACACCCAGTTTGATCATGCGGCGAATGGAGTTCGACGGACCGGCGTCATGATTGCCATCTCCTAGGGATAGACGAAGGTGAACGTCATGGTCTGATGGTCGCCCAGGGATTTGATCATCTCCGGGGTCCAGGCTTCCTTCACTTTCATCAGGGCCCGGGCGCAGGCCCGCTCAGACTTCCTGTCGCCCCCGGATATCGAGATTGGGGCCGGCTCACCGCCGTCTGCATAATAACGAATCTCGACAGTCACGGTGGTTCCAGCCGGTGGGTGGACCTTGTCCATCGTGATGTTGGCATGCCATTCCGATTTGACCCGATGTTCCAGGGTATCGAGAAAATCCTGATGTTGCGCCCATTCCGGCGAGGCGACGACCGACAGCGTGGGCGAGCCCCCCGACATGGTGTTCGAACATGCGGTCAGCATGGCGAAAGTTGCGAGCAGGACGGCACAAAGAGCGGATTTCATGGCAGGCAAAGGGAGAGTCTCTGGCCCGTGGGTCGGAATTGGCAACGCCTAACGAAGATCGGACGCAGTTGAATGCTGAAACATTCCCCGCAGCTTGCTGCGGGGTTTCGGTGGGGGGAATTTGGACTCCGTCCGGCCAGTCCGCCTTGGCGGAAGGACGGTGTTCAATTTCCGGTCATGTCATATTGGCAAACGGTTCTCTCCATGGTTGCAGTTTCGGGCGGACGGCTTTGAGAATGCGACTTTCTTGGTTAGCCCTCGGATCCCCTACTTGTATGCAAACACTCCTCATTGCGCTGCTGAGCGGCCTTGGCTTCATTATCGCGTATCACACCTACGGCCGCTGGCTCGGTGGCAAGATTTTCAAGCTCACCGCGAGCCATGTGTGCCCGTCGCACCGGTTGGAAGACGGCGTGGACTATGTGCCCACCTCCAAGAGCGTGGTTTTCGGCCATCACTTTGCCTCGATCGCGGGCACCGGTCCGATTGTCGGCCCGGCGATTGGCATCATGTGGGGTTGGTTGCCGGCCCTGCTCTGGGTGGTGCTCGGTTCGATCTTCATCGGGGCAGTGCATGACTTCGGCTCGCTGGTGGTATCTCTCCGCAACAACGGTCAGACGGTGGGTGATGTCGCGGGACGATTGCTCAACCGCCGCGTGCGGCTCCTGTTTCTCCTGATCCTGTTTCTGGCCCTCACCATTGTGCTGGCAATCTTCGGCTTGGTGATTGCGGCGGTGTTTCGCCAATACCCGGCGGCCATTGTGCCCTGCACGATCCAAATTCCGATTGCGGTCATTATTGGTTACTGGCTGCACCGCCGCGGGACCAATCTCATGGTGCCCTCCATTGTCGCCTTGGTGCTGATGTATCTGACGGTGATCTATGGTGACACCGGCATGCTCCATGCGATCAATACCACCATGGCCGCCTGGTCCTCCTGGACCTGGGTCGTGCTCCTGCTACTCTATTCCTATGTGGCCTCGGTCTTGCCCGTGTGGTCGCTCCTGCAACCCCGCGACTACATCAACTCACTGCAACTGATCTCGGTGTTGGGCCTCTTGGTCGTGGGTTTGATTGTGGCGGCCTTTGCTGGTGGTGCTCCGCTCCTTGACGGCACGCGGCCCGCCTTGGAAATGGCTGCTCCGATGGTGAATTGGAATCCGGCCGGTGCGCCGATGATTTTTCCCTTTCTTTTTATCACCATCGCCTGTGGCGCGATCAGCGGGTTTCATTGCCTCGTCAGCAGTGGCACAAGCAGCAAGCAGCTGAAGAGCGAACCGGATGCACGGTTTGTCGGTTACGGCGGCATGCTGACCGAGGGCTTTCTGGCCGTCCTCGTGATTTTGGCCTGCGCCGCCGGTCTCGGTCTGGGTCTCGCCAAGGCCGATGGCACCGTGCTCGTGGGGCATGAGGCCTGGCTCACGCGCTACAGTGTGTGGTCGGCCAGCTTGGGACCGCTGGTGGCGGCGTTTGTCGATGGTTCCTCCAATTTTCTGAAGGCGCTGGGCATGCCGGGTGGGGTGGCGGTGGCATTGATGGGGGTCTTTGTGGCCTCATTTGCCGGCACCACCCTTGACAGTGCGTGCCGCCTGCAACGTTACGTGATCCAGGAACTCGCGACCACGGTGGCTCCGCGAACCGCGGGTGGACTCGATTTCTTCGCCTGGCTGCGCGGCAAGCATGGCGCAACGATTACGGCGGTGTTTTTTGCCGGCTTGATCGCCGCGGCGCCACCGGCGGGACAGGCGTGGAGTTTTGCCAATGCGGGCAAGGGCGGTCTCCTGCTCTGGCCCTTGTTTGGTGCGACGAATCAACTGCTCGGCGGCCTGTCGTTTCTGGTGATCGCCTTCTACCTGTGGCGGCGCGGCATCGCGGTGTGGTTCGTGATCCTGCCGATGATTTTCATGCTCATCATTCCCATGTGGGCCATGATCTGGCAGGTGTTTATTGGTGGGGCGGATACCCCCAGTTGGTTGAGTCAGGGCAAGTGGCTCCTCGTGAGTATCGCCCTGATCACGCTGATGCTCGAGGTATGGATGATGTTCGAAGCCATCAAACTGTTTCCCCGGGCCAAGGGCATCCTCGAGGACAACGCCATCGAGGCCGTGCGAGCCTGATGACGCGGACTTCCAACCCATGAACACGGCATCCCCTGATCTGATTCCGGAAAAATTGCGCCAACAGTTCCGTGACGAGGGTTTCTTCGTTTTGGAAAGGGTGGTGCCACCCGAGCATCTGGCGATGATGCGGGAGACCTGCGCCGAAATGATCGCCGGTTATGATGCCGAGATGGACGCGGCGGGGGTGACCCAGCAGGGGATCAATATCAAGGGCAGTCGCTATTTTATCGCCAACCGGCACCTGGGCACCCGGTTGCCGGGGTTTATCTTCAGCGATGTGATGGCGGAAGTCTGCCGGGCCACGCTCGGGGACAATGCCTATTTGTTTTGGGAGCAATTTGTGATCAAGGGGCCCGAGAAAGGGGCGAAGTTCAGCTGGCACCAGGACTCGGCCTACGTCGGCACGCCCCACCGGCCCTACATCACCTGTTGGGTGACCTTGGACGATGTGACGGAGGCCAATGGCACGGTGTATCTTCTGCCGTATTCCCGGCACGGCACCCGCGAGGTGGTGCCGCATCAACAACAACCCGGCAGCAATGATCTGGAGGGCTACTTTGGTGATGATCCGGGCGACCCGGTGATCGTGCCGGCCGGGAGCATCGCCTGTTTTTCCAGCACGGTGCTGCACCGCAGCGGTTTCAACACGACGCCAAACTGGCGGCGGGTTTACCTGCCACAGTATTCCGCCGAACCCCTGCGCCGCCCCGACGGATCCCTGGCGGCCTTTGCCGAGCCGTTCATCGTGGACGGCAGACGAGTGTAGGCTGGCCGAGAGATTTTTCGGCGCGCTGGGACAGCGCGCCCTACCATGAGTGGTAGGGCGGATTGTCCCCAATCCGCCGTTGCATGGGTTTTGGATCAGGTTTTCTCTTGGCGTGCCCGGCCCTACCTGACAATTGCGCTGGGCCTACCCGTTTCGTGGAGGCGAGGGCTTTTGATTATGCTCAACTTGACCTTATCAGGTTTCCCGGCATGGTTTGCCCCGTGAGCGTTTTGGAAATCAAGCAAAGCCTATCCCGACTGTCTGCCCGTGAGCGCAGAGAGGTGCAGATTTACCTTCACCAGTTGAAGCGCATGACCCCCGCTTGGAAGAAGGCGACGGCGAAAAGTATCAAGGAAGTGCAGGCTGGCAAGGGCACCGCCTTGGAAGCTTTGGAAGCGTGTCACCGCCGTGGCTAATCGCTTCGGATACCGAGTGATCTTTTCTGAGTTGGCGGTGGAGTCGTTGGTGGGATGGAGCAAACGCAAGCAGCGACGAATCCTGGACAGAGCGCATGAATTGGCAACGGACCCTTTTCTGGTCCCTGACTTTCAAACCAAAGATGCCACGGGACGGGATATATCCCATATCATGACAGATGGTTTCATTTTTGATTTCTGGGTCGATCACGCGGTTAAACAAGTGATCGTTACCACTATCGAGGAAGTTGACTGAAGGTCACAGCACTTGTGGGGCGGGACATGAGTCAACAGTTAGTGTGAATTGTCCCAATCCGCCGTCGGATGGGTTTTATGTCGGGTTTATATTTCAGCGTGTCGGGCGTGCACACCCTTCCTGACACAAAAAAGGCCGGTCGCGAACGACCGGCCTTTGATCAAATCGTTTTGAACCAAGCTCAGCTCGTCTCGTAGGGCCCGAGGACCTTGTCGACACGAACCTTGTCGAGCTTGGCGTAGTGCGGCAGGCCGTTGTCATACGGCAGCTCGATTTCGCCTTGAATGAGCGGCTGGGCGTAGCGGAGGAACTGGAAGTTCATGCTGACGCCGTCCTCGTTGATCCAGTCGGCCGGAAGTTTCTTCACGCCATTGGCGATTTCGCTCAGGGGCGCGAGACCGGTCCCGCAGCTGTAAGCATCGTCATCGCCGCGGAGGAGGGTGATCATCTTGTCGGTCTCACCGTCAACGGCAGCGCGGACGGCGGCCTGACCGGCCATGTAAGCCTCATCGGCATCGGTCTTGGAGGCGGAGTGGGCGGCGGCGCGTTGCATGAGGCCGGGTTTGGCGACCCGCACCTTCACGCCGGGCAGGTTGGACTCGATGATTTCAGCGAGGGCATCCCCGGCACCGCCGAGTTGGGCATGGCCAAAGGCATCGGTCTGGGCGTTGGCGGCCACGTAGTTGCCATCATCATCCACCAAACCTTCGGCGACCACGATGGAACAGAATTTTTCCCGTTTCAGCACGCGGCGGATGTCCTCGAGGACCTTGGCCTGGTTGAAGCGGATCTCGGGGAGGAGAATCAGGTGCGGTGGATCGTGCGGATGGTCGCGGCGCTTGGCGAGGGCGGCACCGGCGGCGATCCAGCCGGCGGAACGTCCCATGACTTCGATGATGGAAACCAGGTCGCCCTGGCCCATGGCCTCGCTGTCACAGGCGACTTCGCGGACAGTGGTGGCGAGGAACTTGATCACGCTGCCATAACCGGGACAGTGGTCGGTGACGGCCAGATCGTTGTCGATCGTCTTCGGCACGCCGATGACGCGGAGCTCATAGCCCTGCTCTTGGGCGAGCTTGGATATCTTGTCCGCGGTGTCCTGGGAGTCATTACCCCCGATGTAGAAGAAATAGCGAATATTGTGGGCCTTGAAGACCTCGAGCACGCGTTCGAAATCCTGCTGTTTCTTCAGCTTGTAGCGGCAAGTGCCAAGGGCGGCGCCGGGCGTATGCTTGAGGGCACGAATTTGCTGCTGCGACTCCGAGGCCAGATCAATAAAGTCCTCGTTCAGGAGGCCCAAAACACCATTCAAAGTGCCATAGATCTCCTCGACGCATTCGTGATTGAGGGCTTCAGCAACGATGCCCGCCACACTGGCGTTAATAACAGAAGTGGGGCCGCCGGATTGGCCCACCAAGACATTTCCTAAGAGTTCAGCCATGAGAGTTGGTGTAAAAAGGTTTGAAGAGAACGTGAGGGCAGAAAGTGGCCTAGCGCAGCCAACACTGGCAAACCCAATTTTCAAACGGGGCCAAACCCCCTCTTAAATGAGGGGAAATTATGCGTCCAATCACCTTGGACCCGCCTAGAGCAGCTTGCCCGGTTGGTAGTCCGCGGCGCCCTTGTGGCGCTTGGCCAGGGATTTAACCTCGGCGACAAAGGCGTCCACTTGATGGGGCGCTCCGCCGATAAAGCGGTGACTTTCGGCCAAAATGCTTTGGAGGGTGCGTTTGCTGAGTCCAACCC
>JAIPJW010000186.1 GCA_021734075.1 Cephaloticoccus sp. | reverse complement strand
GGGCCAATATTGAGTGATTTCGATGTGAGGGATCTACCATGTGTCGAGAACCGTGTGGGCCACCTTGGCGGCCAGATCCTCGGCCAGGAGTGGCAGGATCTGATATTCAGCCTGTTGCTGCCCACTGTCAGTGAAGACATCGCGCTTGACCGTGACGATTCGTTGATGGATCAGATCGCGACCACTTTTGGTTTCGGTCAGTGTGATCTCAGCGGTCATATTGACCTCCAATTTGCGGGCCAAACCAGTATCGCCGGGGCGGACGGTGGCCACCGAATGTTGGTAATCGCGCACGGTGATCTGCAGGATGGCATCGGCCTCAGGTGAGCTATTGACCAAAGAAATCCGGCCATCGCGCAGGAAGCCATACCTGAGGTGTGAACCCAAGATGGGTTGCGCTTGCGGGATCAGGGCCCGCATGGTCACCGGCGCGATGTAAAGGGACGTAAATGTCAACTGTCCTGAAGCGCCCAATTGGTAGTGGCTGCAACCAGGTAGCATTGCCAGAGCGGCCATTGCGCTTACCCGGAAGAGAATGTGGTGAATCATCGAGCAGGACAGGCTAGCTCAAACCGCTCGCACAATCAAAAGAAGAAAAACCGCTTTTTCTTCTTGGGCTGGCTGTCGGTTTTGTCCGATTCCCCGGCGGGTTGGTGTGCAGTCGCGGCGGCTTCGACTTCGGCGAGACGTTGTTTGGCGATGCCCGCCACGGCAGAATCAGGGTAAACCGTGATTGCCTCATTGTAAAATACCCGGGCTGCAGTGTAATTATCGCGCTTGTAGAAATAGAAATCACCCATCTTCATTTTGCTTTGGGCGAGAATGGTGCGCATGTCGCCCAGACCGGCATCTGCCGCGGAGATGCTTGGGTCCCCGGGGAAAAGAATCATGAAATCCTGGAAATAGGTAATGGCTTCCTGGGTGGAAGCCTGATCGTAATACGGGCCGTCTACCAATGAAGCGTGAGTCTGGGCAAGTTTCAGATACGCATCTGCCGTGAGCAGACTTTGGGGATAGTTGTTGATCATGCGGTCCAACGCATCAATCGCCTCTTCCGTGTTGCGCAGCTTTTGGTGGCCGCGGGCGATATTCATCAAGGCAAGCGGTGCATAATCACTGTAAGGCGCTTCCAGCAGGATGAATTCAAATTGCTGAATGCCCTTGGGCCGGTCAGGTAACCCGGGAATGATGCCCCAGTAGTAGCCGCGGGCCCCATCCAACAGGGCGCTGGCAATGCGGTATTGCTCACCGATGATCTCGTTGAAACGCGGCGTGCTGGGATAACGGGCGATGATACCTTGGTAGGCGTCAAAGGCCTTGGTGTATTGCTTGCGCTCGAGATAGAGTTTGGCGCTGCGGTAAAGAGCTTCGGGCGTGTAGATTGAAGTGCCGTATTTGGCCACGACCTTTTTGTAGCCTTTGAGCGCCGCGCGTATATTGCCCCGATCCTCGTCTCTTTTGGCCTTGTTCATCAGGTCAAGCGCGTTGCGACCCTCAGTGCCCATCAGACCGGAGAGGGCACCACCCTCGATGCGCCAACCGGTGTCCGGGTTCCAAATCAGTTCAGCCGCCAGGCGGCCGGGTAGGATGAAAGCGAGGGCGGTGATAATGACGCCAAAAAAAAGTCGACGGATGGAGGAGAAAAACATGAGCAGAAGTTTTACCAGCGAATCAGGGCAGAACCGTAGGTCAAGCCCGCCCCGAAAGCCACCAGCAAGGTAATGTCACCTGGCTTGATGCGACCCGATTTGCGGGCCTCGTCGAGGGCAATGGGCACGGAAGCCGCGGAAGTGTTGCCATAACGGTCAACATTGACGAAAAACCGGTCCATGGGGAGTTCAAGATACTTGGAGATGGCTTCAATGATGCGAAGATTCGCCTGATGTGGAATGACAAGGCTTATCTGATCAGCGTGCAGGGAGTATTGTTCCAAGATATCCCGTGCCGCCTCATCCATCGCGCGGACGGCCAATTTGAAGACTTCCTTGCCTTTCATCCGCATGAAATGGTCACCGGCGGCAATGGATTCCGGTGTGGCGGGTGAATCACTGCCTCCTTTGGGAATACAGAGCAGGTCGACACTTTCACCATAGGCCCCGAGTCTGGACCCGATCAGGCCGATATTGGGCTGATCTGAGCACCCGATGACCACAGCGCCCGCGCCATCGCCAAACAACACACAGGTGGTGCGTTCCTTCCAATCGACAATGGCTGAGAGTTTTTCCGCACCGATGACCAGTGCCTTGTGATAGCGGCCGGAAGTCAACATGGCACAGGCGGTATCGATGCCGTAGATGAAACCCGAGCAGGCGGCATTGATATCAAAGCAGGCCGCATTGGTGCGCATGCCCAGCTTATGCTGGATGATGCAGGCCGCGGCGGGCAGGGGAAGATCAGGCGTAATCGTTGCGACCACCAGCAGGTCAATATCAGAAGCCAGCAGGCCGGCATCGGTTAGGGCGGCGCGGGCCGCATGCACCGCCATGTCGGAAGTGGATTCTCCGGGAGCGGCAATGCGGCGTTCCTTGATTCCACTGCGAGTCCGAATCCATTCGTCAGAGGTTTCGACCATTTTGGACAACTCTTCATTGGTCAGAATACGCTCCGGGGTATAGGATCCTGTGCCAAGGATGACGGTGGATTGGGTAACCATAAAATTAAGTAAGGGTGGGCGTCGCCGTGTTGCTCTGGGCCAACAATTCATTGGCACGGTGGACATCAGCTTCAATGCGATGATTCAGATCGGCCTTGATGATTTGATTGGCAGCCCGAATTGCACTGCGGATGGCGTAGCGGTTGCTTGATCCATGGGCCTTGAGAATATTACCGCGCAGGCCCAACAAGGGCGCGCCACCATAACGCTCAGGATTGACCCGCTCCTTGAGGGCGGCGTAAGCGCCTTTTGAAAGCATGGCTCCGGCCATCCTCATCGGGTTGGTCTGCAATTCCTCCTTCAGCATGTTGGAAAAGAAGTTAACGAGGGATTCCCAACTCTTGAGCATGATGTTGCCTACAAATCCGTCGCAAACCACGACATCCACGTGTTCCGCAAATACCTGGAATCCCTCGATGGGGCCGGAATAATTGATGATGCCATGGGCGCGTTTCAAGAGGTCGTGGGTCTCGGCAATGAGGGCGTTGCCCTTGCCTTCCTCCGTGCCAATCGTCATCAATCCAATTCGGGGTGAAGCGATGCCCAGCATCACCGAGCAATAGTGGCTGCCCAAAATGGCATTGTGCAAAAGATGCTCGGGCTTGGCATCCGGATTGGCGCCGGCGTCGATCAGCACGAAATGACCTTTGTCGCGGGGAACCACCGCAGCCAAGGCCGGACGTGCCACCCCTTCCATGGTGCGCAAGCGTATCGTGCCCGTGGCCATCAATGCACCGGTATTGCCGCAGCTGACCACCACGCTCGCCTGATTATCCTTCACCAATTCGATGGCTCGAACCATCGAGGAGTCTTTCTTGCGCTTCAGGGCCTGCAACGGCTTGTCATCCATGGTGATGACCTCCGAGGCGTGAAAAATCCTTACATGGCTGTCATTGCCCAAGCCGGCTTGTTCAACCAGTGGATGCAACACTGCCTGGTCTCCGACCAGCGTGATGGGATTGAGTCCACGATCCTGAATCAGGGCCAACTTGACGGCTGCCACGATTTCAGCAGGGCCCAAGTCTCCGCCCATGGCGTCAACTGCAATACGCCCGGTTTCGCGGGAATTAGTGACCATCACGCAGATGGCAGATTTACCAAGCCGTGGCTCAGACCTCGACGTCGAGGACCTGACGCCCGCGATACATCCCGTTCTTGGGGTTTACCCGATGAGGGCGAAAAAGACTTCCGTCGGTGGGGTCTTTGGAAAATTCAGGTGCAATGAATGCGTTGGCGGCGCGACGGTTCGCGCTGCGACGTTTGGACTGCTTGCGTTTCGGATTAGCCATGGGAGTGCTGTTTGGTAGGGCGCGCCGTTATAAGACGGCAGCGGTTGCTGTGAAAAGGTTGGGAGTAAAGAGTCGGACCTAAGCGCGTCAAGCGCTATAACTCGCGCTGATTCAGAGGTAAAAGAAAGCTGCGATAATTGCCGCCAATACCATGCGATAAAGCGCAAAAGCCATTAAGCCATGTCGAGTCAAAAAGCCGACTAAAAATTTAACAGCCACGGCGGCGGAAATTCCCGCAACCAACACGCCCACCAACACATTGGACCAACCAAATACCTCGATCATGGCCGGCCCTGATCTGATACCCTTGAGGAACGCGGCACCAGCGAGAACCGGTAATCCCACCAGAAAACTGAATTCGGCGGCTTTGGCTGGATTTAATCCCGCCAGATAACCTCCCACAATGGTAACCATCGAGCGACTGGTGCCAGGCCAGAGGGCCAGGCACTGGATAAAGCCGATTTTAAGGGCTTCGGTGGGATAAAGATCAGCGGGTTCCTTGTGTCCGTCGACCACCCGGGCCATGCGCCAGCGCCGACGTTCCACCACGATCATCAAGATCGCTCCGCCCACGAGACCGATGATAACGGTGTCGATGGAGAAAAGATGCTTTTCGATGATTTTGCTGCCCAAAAAGCCCACGATTGCGACGGGAACAAACGCATAAATGACGTTTTGCAACAGTCTGGCACCGTTACTGTCACGACCCAGCAGGCCATTCATCATGCTCATAAGTTGATTCCAATACAGTAGAACGACCGCCAGAATGGCTCCCACCTGTATCACCACGGTATAGGTGTCGGCAGCCAGTTTCAGCGTCAAGGGCTCGCCGGCTGGATTACTTGTGGAAGGTTTTTTATACCATAACCGCTGCCCGTTCTTGTTGCTCAACGGTGTTTCCGACTCAAGCCCGAGCACATGGGTGGCTATGATCAAATGCCCGGTGGATGAGATGGGCAGGAACTCCGTCACCCCTTCAATTACGCCCAAAATGATGGCATCGCCGAGGTGAAGTTCAGCAACCGGGATCCGGGGTGTATTAGAATCTGATTCCTCCGCCTGGAGCGGAGTTGAAAGCAGAGTAGCCAGGGAAAATAGCAAAAAAAAGCGCACGGTGATTTTGCTGAGAGCTTTCCACGGCAGTAGCAAATTTATTTGCCGCCCAACCCTTGGACTGGCTCCTTGTTGATCATCATGGTTTTATTGTCCGATCTGACGGCCCAAATATCAGGTGGCTCCCATTTGCAACCCCTCCAGGTCGAAGCTGCTGCTGCTGCATTGGCCTCACCCGAGGTGGCAGATGACGTGAAAGCCTCATTTTTGACTGCGCTGGCCGAAAAAGGGGAGACCGCGACAGAGGTTGCCGCCTTTGCCGAGTCCTTTCGGCGGCGAGCCTTGGACCCCGGGTTGTCGGAATGGTCGACTCGGGCCATAGACGTGGTGGGCACAGGTGGAGATCATTCCGGCGGTTTCAATATCTCGAGTCTGGTGGTGCTGACATTGGCCAGCGCCGGGGTCCCGACGATGAAACATGGCAATCGTGGCATCACTTCGAAATGCGGCAGCGCAGATTTACTGGCTGCCTTGGGCGTGGATCTGATGGCGGCACCCGCCAAATTGAGACATGCGATGCGCGATCTGGGTTTTGTGTTTTTCTTTGCGCCCAATTATCATCCGGCTTTCAAGCACATTGTGCCGGTGCGCAAGGCCTTGGCGGCTCAGGGTAAACGCACGGTATTCAACATTCTGGGTCCATTGATCAATCCCGGACGACCAGCTCATGTGCTGTTGGGTTCCTTTTCCGAAATCTGGGCGCCTCGCCTGGCGCAAGCCCTTGAAGTTCTGGGCGCGAAAGCAGGGCTCGCCGTCCACGGGGTCATCGAGCCGGGCAAGGGCATCGACGAACTGACCACGGCCACGACCAATCATGTGCATGGTTTCGGTCGTCTGGCCAAACTCAATGCCATCTGGCGGGCCGAGGATTTGGGTTTAAGCACGGCCCCGTTTACTGACCTGGTGGGAGGGGATCTCGAAACAAACCTGAATATCATTGAGGCGGTCCTGAGCGGGAAGGGTCCGCGTGGACTAGTGGACACCATCGTGCTCAACACGGCGGTTGCCCTGTGGATCACTGAACACACCGTTTCAATTGAAGCGGGGTTGGAGCGCGCTCGTGATTTGTTGCTGGGCGGCGCCGTGCGTCGTAAGATCGATGCAACGCGAGAGTTTTATCGTTCATGAAACGCAGCTACTTTGGCACCGATGGAGTGCGTGGAACCTTTGACGGACCGGTCGTCAATGTCGCATTTGTTTCCCGCCTCGTGGCGGCGGCCGTGCAGTGGCTGCGGGAATCCGATAATGGCTGCGCCAAGACTGAGAAAAGACTTCGGGTGCTGGTGGGTCGCGACACGCGGGCGAGTGGAGCGGTGCTGGAAAATGCGGTGAGGATGGGATTGCACACTGCCGGAGCCGACGCGGTCTCGCTTGGCGTGTTGCCGACCCCGGCCGTGCCCCGCGCAGCCAAGCATTCGGGGGCCGAT
>JAIPJW010000185.1 GCA_021734075.1 Cephaloticoccus sp. | reverse complement strand
GAAGGCGGCGGACACGGCGGTGTCAGTGGCCGTGGCGGAGGTGCGGGCTTGCCGCACCACATTCAGGGTGAGCTGAATTCGCTTCATCGCGAGATCCGTGGTGGCGACGCCACCAGTGCGATCGTAGCGGCTGAAACTCGCTCCGGGGCTGCCGTCAGCATAGGCTGGGATCCCACGAACGAGGATGATGCGTCCGGTTGTGACCGTGCTGTCGGTGCCCGGCACCACGAAGAAACTCTGGGTGGCATTGGTCCAGGCATAGGTCACGGCACGGGAAGTGCCGGAAAGGGTGGGCACGGTCATGGTGATGTCGCTCGGTCCGTTCCATGTGATAGACTGGGCATTGCGCAAATCCGTGCCCAGTTGTTCAAAGCCCCGGCGAATCTGGGTGCTCATCTCGGCGTATTGCGTGATCCGCACGCCGCTGCGCATCAATTGGAGATTGGTGGTCATGACCCCGGTGAGCACGATGCCACTCAGCACGACCACGACCAACAATTCGACGAGCGTGAAACCACGGGACGGGGCGCGGGACCTGCTATGATTTGTTATAAAAATACTCATAGAGCCCCCCCTGGGTAAAGTAAGTGGTGTAGCTGCGCGAAAGTTCATGACCATCCAGACTGCGCCAACGTATGGTCAGCTTGATCTGCACCATCTGACCCGACCTTGAAGGCAGGGTGGTCAGCGAACGGGAGAGGGTAAAGCGGCCCGCGATGGCGGGATTGCGGTTGAAGCTCGTATCAATCACCGGCAGGTAGGCCGGATCACTGGCCTTGGCCCACGGCAGGAGACGTTCCTTCTCCATTTCAGTCTGCAGGATATTGCCGGCGACCTGCAGATTTCGTGCGGTGTCAAATTCGAAGAAAGCCCGCTGCATGGCGGTGATGCCCGTGGTCAATGCCATCGCCAACACAATCACGGCAATGGCCACTTCCACGATGGTGAAGGCCCGGTTTTGGGAGTGGCAGAATTTAGGCCGCAACCGGCGGGAACGCGCATCCGTTGGCATTACCCCTTCGCAGACTGAGGGAAAATTCCGCCGGTTGGGACTCATCGCGAGGAAAGGACGGACATGCCTTAACGCAAACGTTGGTAGGACTCGCCGCAGTAGACCAGCGTGTCGGGATTGCTGAGTTCGATCAAGCCACCGGGTTGATCCGTGGCCACAACTGTTTGGGCCCCGATGTGTCCGAAGGTGGCTGTGGCCCGGACAATTTGCGGGGCGCCCTTGGCACGCAGCTCAAACAGTTTAACTTCGGTCGCATCGGCGATGACAATGCCGTGGTTGCCCGGTAGATATCCGGTCATGTAAACGCCCCTCATAGTGGTCAGCAACTGCTCGGACTCCACCGCATCGGCCGGCTGAAACGCCGGAGGGATCAAGCTTATGCTCGGATCCGGATGTAAGTTGATGATTCCCCAGCACAACAACAAGGCGAGGGTCCCGAGCCCCATAAGTCGCGATTTGTTGGCCGGCGTAAAGGGAGACTCACGTTTGACCAAGACCAGATCAGGCTCTGGTTGCGGTTCGGGCGAGGGTGGCTGGGGGAGGGAGGCATTGCGTCTGAGCGATGCAGAACCGTCAATTTCCGCCATGGTCTCGTCGACCGACAAAACCAGGGCGGGTCGATCCTGGTGCACCACATCGTAAAGCAGCAGGCTCTTTTTCTCGGTGCGAATCAGGAAACTCTCCACGCCGGCCTTCACCCGAATCTCCGGGGCAGAGACCGCATTTTCCAGTTCATCAATCTCGGTGAACGATTGCAGCAAGGTCCGGAGATCCGCCTCGTTGAATGTGGTGGGCGTCCTGCGGGTTGATGCATCGGCCACCCGGCTGGCGTCCGGGGTCAGATTGATCAGGGAAACTTCATATGTGAGGCTCACGGTGAGAATCCCTCCACCTCATAAACCGGCCACCCATTGTAACCGGTGTGGAATTTACCTGTTTGCAGGTTGCCGTCGTCTATCTTGTGATCGATGTAGCGCAAATCGGACTGGGTGATGTCCAGGGGAAAGCTGGGAGAGAATGCCGTCAGGATTATCATCCCACGACGGGCGCCGGGCATGACCGGGTCGGACCCGCTGGCATCACCGGGCGTGGTATTTATCCAGGCGTAACTGCCGCCAAAGGGTGATTGTTCCGACCAGGAGGTGTCAGCCAATGCAGTCAGAAGCTTGGGCGGAAAATTCTGACCGGAGGCCGTGGAAGCCGGCCACTGCTGATGATCGCGGGAAATTTTAAAAAAGGTGGCGGAGAAATTCTGCAAATCAGCGATGTAGGCATCGCATTTCTGTTGTTGGCGGGAACGGGCCAGGAGGGTCAACAACAGTCCACCGGCCAGGATCAGCACCAAGAGTGCCAGCAATACTTCAGCGATGGCAAACCCGCGATTCGCCGGAGCAAGTGCCCGGGAGGTGGTCCGTGGGGTTTTTTGCCTCGGAGAAATCATGCATCACGGGGTTTCGCTCAATCTTCGTTGGGTGTAAAGCCCACGTCGGGTTGAGTATTGCGTTCGACTTCCTCGAGAGTGGTCCAGCCGATGAGGGCTTTTTTCAATCCATCATAGCGCAGGGACCGATGACCCACGCGCAAGGCTTCCTCGGCCAGCAGGGTGGGGCTCTGGTTGAGCATGATCAACTCGCGCATCCGCTCCGATATCTCGAGGAATTCGTGGATGCCCACCCGGCCGGCATAGCCCGAGCCAAAACACCGGGGGCAACCACGACCGCGATAGAGTTTGATGGGCACACCCTCCCAATTTTTAAAGTGGGTTTTCAGTTCGGTCTCGGAGGGTGTATACTGTTCCTTGCAGGAGGAACATATGCGGCGGACCAAGCGCTGCGACAAGACCCCCATGAGCGTGGGGGCCACCATGTAGGATTCGACCCCGATCTCGATCAATCGGGTGACGGCCTGCAATGAATTGTTGGTGTGCAGGGAGGTGAGCACCAAATGACCGGTGAGGGCCGCTTCCGTGGCGATGCCCGCGGTTTCCAAGTCGCGGATTTCACCGATGAGGATGACATCGGGGTCCAGTCGCATGATGCTGCGCAGAACCCGGGCAAAAGTCAGCCCGATGCCACTGTTGACCTGATGCTGCGAAATGTCGGCCAGGCGGTATTCCACCGGATCCTCGATTGTGGTGATGTTCAGGTCCGGACGGTTCAATTCACTGAGACAGCCGTAAAGCGTGGTGGTCTTGCCGCTGCCAGTGGGTCCACAAACGATGAGAATCCCATTGGGCCGGGAGATGACGCGATTGACGCCCTCGAAGATGGACTGGGCAAAGCCCATGTTATCCAATTTGGGTTGCGAGCTGTCCGTGGGTGAACCCAGGACACGCAAAACCACCTTTTCCCCATAAAGGCTGGAGAGGCAGGCCACGCGAAACGAAGTCTTGAGCGCACCGAATTTGAGTTCGAAGGCCCCGTCCTGCGGCAACCGTTTTTCGGACAGATCCAGTTCACAAAGCACCTTGATGCGGGCCACCAGTGTCGTATGCACCGCACTGGGCAGCGACATGATGGTCTGCATGTCACCGTCGATGCGCATGCGCACCCGACTGTCATCCGCCCGGGCTTCAAAGTGAATGTCCGAAGCCCGCCGGCGGAATGCCGTCAGGATGATACTGTTGAGCAGCTGAATCACCGCCTTGGACTTGACGAGATCGTCCACATCCTCGGTGGTTTTGATTTCGCGCGCGCCCTGCATTCCGGGGATCTGCTCGTATACGCCCTGCAGGCTCGCAGCGATATCGCCTTCAGTCCCCAGACACATGTCGATCACGGTTTCAATCTCATCGGCGGGGGCAAAAACCGGACTGACGGTTTTACCCAGAATTTTCGCCAACGATTCGATCTGGCGCGTGTTGGTCGGTTCGACCATGGCGACCGTCGCGGAGTCACCAATCGTGTTGAGCACGATGGCCACCACACGCCGCGCAATTTCCACCGGTAGTTGCTCGAACTCGTCGGTGGAGATGGCCACCGACATTGGATTGGCGTAAGCCACACCCTGGGAGTCGGCCCAGAGTTGACAGATCCGGGCTTTGGGCAGCACGCCCCTTTCGATCATGTCCTTGAAAAAGACCCCGGGTTCCGACCTGAACAACTCCAGGCGGGTGTCGATCAGTTCCACATGGGTCGGAGCATCCTTTCTCAGCAGGGCGATGAAATTTTCAAATGCGCTCATGGCTCCTAGACTTTGGGATCATTGCGCTGCGGTGATTTGCCTTTCTTTGAGCGGAACCGCGCCGCGATATCCTTTTGATCCAAGTGCCGGGGTCCGCCGGAGCTGGAACGGGTATAATCCTGTCGGGCTTCCTCGAGCATGGACGCCAAATCGTAGCGGACCACATAATCCATCAGGGAGGGGGATTTGGACCGGATCGATTCGGGGTTACTCATGGGCAGGCGTGGCAGTGGGGAAGAACATTTCCAGCATCGCCTTGATTTCCGATTTCAACTGGTCGGCATAGACATCCTTGCGGATAAAGTAGGAGGCCTCGAGTGTCACACATTCCTCCACCACGGCTTCCTCGGAAATCGAAGTCAGCATGACGATGGGCACATCGGCATTGAACCGGCGGATCTGGCGCAAAGCTTCCACGCCATTGACCAAGGGCAAATTGATGTCGAGCAGGATCAGATCGGGTTGTTTGGTCCGGCACATGTCGATCGCTTGCTGTCCGTTCATCGCCTCGCTGATCGTGCAGTTGAACGATTTGCTCAGCACCTTGCCGACGAAAGTCCGGAAATAGGCTTCGTCATCAACAAGCAATACATGTGCGGAACTGGATGGAGCGGTCATGAATTAGTATTCCTGATAATCGTGAGTTTCGCACTGGTGGGAAGAACCACTTGGACAAGATGATGATGAGAAACTATGGGAAGAAGGAGATGAGTTTTTCACAATGATCACAATTGGGGAATTCATCTGCGTTTCAATCTCAGTTGATAATGATCTTTGAGGGTGGTGCGCGTCCAGAGGTTTCCACCCGAGCGAGGTTAACGCCAGCTCATCCTTGTGACTTTTGTTAAATACTCTTAGTGCTCCCGGCCAAATCCCCGTGCTTTTGTGAGGTAATCTCCTCATTGATTGCGCCTAATTTGGCGCACCGAAAATCAAGGGGAAAATACTTCAGATATCCCGACCCAAAATACCCACCCGAGTTTCGCAAATTTGCGGGATTAATGGTGAGTCGATGTTACCGGTCGAATCTTCCGAAGGATAAGCGGCTTCTATAATGGCTCATTGTTGTCCAGCCGGACAAAGGTGCTGACTTGTTGAGTGGCTCAGCATGGGGAGGGTATTCAGCGATCTGGAATCAAAGCATAGGGTTTTACCTGCCCGGATAAACCCACTCGGGGACCGGGTCCCTTCCAGGGCATCGCATCACATAAGTAGCTCAACAAAAAGGCCCTTGGAGTGATCCAAGGGCCTTAAAATTGGGTGCAGGGGTCAGATTTGAACTGACGACCTTCAGGTTATGAGCCTAATAATTGCTAGGCAACAACTTAAGTTACCTATGAGGGAACGGACTGGGCACCGACTGGCACCGACAGGAACGGGGTCTAAATGGACAGTGAATGGACAATGATCAGAGACGAGTCGCGCTGCAATGGACATGTAAGGGATAGTGATACATTCGTGGTCCGGTCACTTGAAACCTGTTTAGGTTTCAAGGCATAGAGAACGTTAGATTTTCTCAAGGCTGACTGCTTGATCCCTTAATTTTATGAGGATTCGAAATGCGAAGTGCTCCCCGGGACGCAAGGACGGAACTACTGCTGTTACGGTAGCCGACTAGGCGGTTTTCGTGAAAATCACCACTAGCGAAGAATTGGCCTTAAACGGCAATTTTATAAACGCGCTTCTTCCGCGCTCTGACCTCGCAGGGGAGCAAAGATGGGAGTTCACCATTCTCCAATCGTTGTTGGGCGGACCGCATTTGGCTCATCGGATAGAGGGCATCCCGCGACTGAAAGAGGGGACGGATCCATTTATAATACCTCATTCGCTGAAACAGCCGCGGCGAGCCAATCAAATGAATGGCTTGCTTCGTTGTCACATTGAATGGGGTCAGGTCCATTTTCAGGCCTCTTTTGACCACGGTTTCTCAGCTGGCAGTTTGAGCGTTTCTAGCGGCATTGCGGTCTTCCAAACTGTCATCTGATCTGCCCATCGTTTTTCTTTTTTGGCCAGCTGTGCCAAATATTTCGGGTCCGTCCGACCGGCTACCTCGATGTATTGTCGGTTCGCGGTGTCGTTTAATTGAAAATCCGGCACATACTTGGGCCCAGATTCAGGCGGACTCAGAAGGCGCTCAAAACAACGGCCATTGAGGTTGCCCGGATTTGACGGACACGGGAAGAGTCCAAAGAAAGGACTCAACCATGACCAAGAAGCAGGTAGCCGGGGCAACGCCCCGGCAGTATGACGAAGCATTCAAGCGCGAGGCAGTGCGCCTTTGGCAGAGT
>JAIPJW010000184.1 GCA_021734075.1 Cephaloticoccus sp. | reverse complement strand
CCAATCAAACCTCCGATCATGACCTGATGGGCATAGGCGCCGGTTTGGGCCCTCAGGTTGTGCAAGAGTTGAAGGTTGTCGGCATTGACGGGGCGATGCGCGCAACCCGCTGCGGCAATGTTTGCCGCGTTGGCCCGCCAGGTGGGGGCGGTGAGGATCATGGGCAATTGATGATCCCGACCAATCTGCAGGTAATCCCCGTAGATTGCCTCCAAGTTGCTGCGACCCACCTCGTCATAGACGAAGGCTGAGTTGACCAGCTGGGGATCCAGGATCGTGGCAGGCTGACGGCGCAGCCGTTCGATCACCGCGCCTTCGCCGAGGATGCAAGGATGACTCTGGAGAAAATCAGGAAATGAAAGGTGGGGCATGATGACAGGCGAACCCAAACGATGGAGCGGGGAGGCAGGGAAGGCAACCTGGCCCAGGGTGCAGCGAAAAAAAAGAGCCGACCTACGGTCGACTCTTTCGCTGGGCAAACTTAAGGCGTTCAATCAAGGATTCGGACAATCGGCATTGTTGCCGGTGCCGTCCTTGGCCCCCTGACCCTTGGCATTGGCCTTGCCCGAACCGTCCTTGAGCTCGGTTCCGCTGGAATTTGGATTGCCCCGGTCGGCAGATTTGCCGGAGCCGTCCTTGAGTTGGGAGCCGTTGGCATTGGGGTTGCCGCGGTCAGCCGATGGACCTGAGCCATAGCTGCCGCCTTGTCCGCCGCCGCCGCCGCCACCACCACCGCCACGAGCATATGTCGTAGCGCCAGTCAGGAGACCTACGCTGATCAGAGAAGCAATGAGGATGATTTTGGTTTTCATAATTTTGTCTTTCAGCAGGATCAAACCCCACCAGCGGTGACTTATTACATTCACTTGAAAAAAAGTATTCAGACCAGATTTCCAGCCCGGTGTAATACTACGAGTGATCCGGGGTTTGTTTCCCTGGTGGTCACTACCTTCCAGCCCTTCTTTTTCCTGCACTTTATCGATGCCTTGATCTGGCACAGCGAGCGGCTGCCGCCAGCGGCCGAGTCAGATGAGGATGCAATGTGGATGAGTCGGGTGGCAGCAGGGGATGAGACCGCGCTACAGCGGCTCTTTGACCGGTGGAAACGGCCGCTGCTGAGTTTTTTCTATCGTTCACTGGCCTCACATGGGGATGCCGAGGATCTGACGCTGGAAGTGTTCGTGCGTTTGCACCGTTCGGCCGGGAACTATCAGCCGACGGCGAAATTCTCGACCTACCTTTTTCACATCGCGCACAACCTCCTGCGCAACGAATGGCGCCATCGGAAACGCAAGCCGGCCGATACGGTCCCTCCCGAGTTATTTGATGAAATGCCCCAAGACCAACCCCCGGATCACCGGTTGGTGGAGTTGGAGGAGGTATTGCAGCAGGCGATGATCCGCCTGCCGGAGAAGCACCGCTCCGCGTTACTGCTGATCCAGCAGCAACAGATGGATTATCCCACCGCAGCCACGACTTTGCACATAACCGAAAATGCCCTGCGCGTGCTCGTGCACCGGGCGCGCCAGTTACTCAAAACTGAAATGGAGGCCATCTCATGAACCCGAAGCATCAACCTTTCCCGGATGAGGAAGCAATCAACCGGTTGTTGTCCCGGCGTTACCGCGACACGTCGCCCGAATTCGAGCAGCGCTGGATCGATTTGAAACGGGAACTGCGGCAGCACTCACCCGGGGGCAGCACTTGGTTCCCATCAAGGCAATGGGCGGGCTGGCTTGGCATGCTGGGCGCGATCGCCGCGATTGCCTTTGTGGTCCATACCTCACGCACCCCGGTGCCCACTACCGCCGCGGATATGGATCTTTCCCCGCAACTCACTGAACTGCTGGCGATGGATCAACTCCTCAGCCAGGCGACCCCGTTGTTGGACGCAGAGAACCGGGCCGCGCTCCTCAATCTGCCGGCAAACCGATGAGCGTAAAAATTAATCCCCACATGAAAACATCAATGCTCACTTTCTTTTTGACCGTTTGGCTGACCACCGGGTCGTTAACCGCCACCGAAACCGCGGCCACTCAACCCGCAGCGACGCCCCCGGCAGAGAAGGAGATGGCGGCGCTCGAACATTTTCTCGATCTCACCAATGACGATCTCGACCAGATGCAACGGGTCATTACCCGGATTCGGTCCATGGGACCGGAGGAAAGGGCAGCGTTGCGGCGCGAGATCGAGAAATTCCGGGGCCTGCCCGAGGCCCAGCGGCGTAATTTGCGCCAAGGCTGGGGGGCCATGAACCGGGATTTGCAGGAAGGTTGGCGGCAGATGATGCAGGCCGCCACGCCCGAACAGCGGGCAGAGATTCAAGCCAAGCTCCAAGCCGAGCCTCCGGAGGGGAAAGCCGCCCTACGCCGTCAATTGGTGGAGGACTATTTGCAGCGGGAATTGAAAAAGTAATCCGGCGTGTAATAAAGTCAGGCCAGCGGGGTTGATCTTCATAATCCCATTTATGAAAACACGCTTCGTCCCTTTCCTGATCCTGATGGGCGCCAGTGCCCTATGGGCGCGCCACGGTGAGTGCCGCTCGGCCCCGGGCTGTGCCTGCGCTCTTCCGCCTGCGTCGAAAGCAGCACTCAGCCTCAGTGCGCCGGAGGCCAAAGCGCTCAGTTTCCAGATCGATGAAGAACGCATGGCCGGTGAAATCTACCGGACCCTGGGTAAACAATGGTCGCTGCGTCCGTTTATAAACATTCCCCGGGCCGAGGATCGTCATCAGGCCTTGTTGGTGTCGCTTGCGACCCGGGCAGGGCTGCCCCCCGTGGGCGAAACCACGCCGGGAAAATTTCAGACTCCCGAAGTGCAGGCGCGTTATGATGCCCTGGTGAAACGCGGCGAAGTTTCACTGCTTGAGGCACTCCAGGTGGGCGCCCTGATCGAGGAGCAGGACATCGCGGATCTTCGTGCCATGGTGCATTCGACCGGCAGTGCAGATTTGAAATCGGCTGCGACCGTGCTTGAGGCGGGGTCGCGCAACCATTTGCGGGCCTTTGTGCGCAACCTCTGTGCACGGGGCGTGGAGTATGAACCGCGGATACTATCGGCAGAGGAATATGTAGAGATTGTCACCCTCAGGCGTTGATCCCGAGGCTGGGGGAGGTGCAGCCCATATAAGGGTTTGACTATCAGTCGCAGGAAAGGGTGCAGAATTATTTCTGCGGCAATTTCCGCTGGCGGGTGGCGGATGGTTTTACCCGGCGAGGTGATTTTGGGGAGGTCGGCTTGCTGGGTTTTAGAATCCTGAGGGCATGGCCCTTCACCAGGGCCCGGCCAATTTTCATCCGCGCCCGGCGCACGATCCGGTCGAAGGTCTGGCGCGAAACCCCCATGTGCGATGCGGCCTCACCATTGAAGAGATCCTCGACGTCAGCCAGCCGGATGGCCTCCATCTCATCCGCCCCAATGACGACTTCCTCGAGTTCGTAGAGTGGGATCCCGGCTGGTTTGAAAAAATCACAGGGCGATTGGTGGGCGATGCGGCGGGGACAGAGGGGGCGGGGCATGAGAATAATAGAACTTGCCCGGCGAGGTAATGAGCATATGCTCAAAATGTCAATCTGCACCATTTCCCATCATCGCCAAAGTTTATGAAACTTGCCCTGCCGCTTACTGCCACGAATGAATTCTCGGTTCACTATGGTGCTGCCGCCAAGTTCGAGGTCTTTGAGGTCGATCCTGAACAGCGTCTGGTGGGTCGCCGTTTGATCGTGGTGCCACAAGCCTCCGAACCCTGTGGCTGGCCCACATTACTCCGGGCGGCGGGAGTGGACCTGGTCTTGGCCGGCGGGATGGGTGCGGGCGCCCGGGCCCACATGGAAGAACATGGGCTCAAGGTGTTGTTTGGCGTGCCAATGGCCACACCGGAGGACCTCATTAATGACTGGTTGTCAGGCCAGCTCGAAGTTGGCGTCAACTCCTGTGATGGGGGAGGCCACGGGTCGCATATCCATGGGGAGCATAACCACACCGGTGGTTGCCACTGTGCGCATTGAGTGTCGGTAGCTTGAAGTATCTTTTCTGGACTGATTCGGACCAGCAGCAGGCTTGGTGCACGCCGTGCCCAAGAGTCCACATGGCCTGTTGTTATTTGGTCTCGGCATCCGCAACGCTGACGCGAATCAAGCCGCGCCACTCGTGGTCGCGATAATTAACCGCCTGATCCGCAGGATAGAAGGACTCGAGTTTGGCGCGCAGTTCCGGGGTCTGGTCGGCGGTGTCGCCATGACACACGAGGCATTGGGTGGCCACGCCCAGCGGCCGGTAGATCCGCCACTCCGTCGGCGTGTCGGGACTCATGATGCGTTGCACCAGCACATTGGGCACGTTATCTCCACTATTCAGCGCGTATTCGATGGCATCGAGTGCCTTTTGATCGGCCGCGTCCGGTTCATTAGCCTGGGATCTTACCTTGAGGCTGGTGAGTTTGAAAGCGGTGATCCGGGGGAGGCCTTTGATCGTGTCCCCTTCCTTGACCAAGTCCTTGAGGTGACAGATGGGGACGACATCCTCGGGTTTGTCCTTGGAGAGTGCGACGCGAAGTTCATTGGTCATCGCACGGGCCAGGCGATTGATGGCATACTCACCAGCACGTTGGATGGCTTTCGCCTCCTGTGAAGTGGCCACGACAAAATCGATGGTGGGTTCGGCGGCTTGGGCGCGGGGGGCAAAGCTGGACCCGATAAGAAATGAGATAACCGCAAAAAGGGAGAGGGACAGGTGACGTCGATTCATGTTGGGAGGGGTTTTTCCTTGCGCGCCCTCAGAGTAGCGTGTCCGCCGCAAATAGAGAACTCCAATCTTTGCGCATCATTTGGCCTTAGCCAAAACCGGTCTAAATCCTGCGGGCGAGAATTTGCACTACGGCCGCCTTTCCCGTATGGCCCTGACCCTCGATCACATCGCGCACGATTTCCTGACCGATCTCCAACTGTAATCCGGCGAGTTCAACTTTGAGTTCGGCGAGCTGCATCAGCAGGGTCGGATCCTTGGGCCCACCGGTGCCATGGGTGAGTTGAGCGGGAGTATAGGCCTCGAGCAGGTATACTCCGCCGGGCCGCAATCCGGCTACGACCGCAGTGTGAACCTGGCGTCGCAGGGCTGGGGGGAAATGGGTGAATATGGCAATGATGCCCGACCAGTGTGCCGGTTTGATCACGAAATTGGCGAGGTCGCCAACATGGGTTTTCAACTTCACGCCACACTGATCGGCCAAGCGTTGGGCTTTGGCCATGCCGGTGGCGGATTGATCGACGGCTTCGACGGTATGACCGCGGCCGGCCAGAAACACGGCATTGCGACCTTCACCTTCAGCCAGACAAAGGACGGGTCCGGGAGGAATGCGATGGGCCTGGGTCGCCAGATATTCATTGGGTTTTTCCCCGTAGAAATACTCCTGACCGGCGTAGCGTTGATTCCACAATGAAGGATCCATCGGGTTAGTGAATAACGCCGTATTTTATGGCGGCAAGAGTGGTGGAGGCGATCACGAGCCAAAGGAGGACGCCATGGAGAAAGGGCCGAACCCCGGCGGCTCTGACCACCTGGCGATTCAATCCGGCCCCGATAAAGAAAAGGGTCAGGGTGAGCATCGCATGGGCGATGAGCGCGACCCCATGTTGCCAAGCGGCCAGACCGGGCAGGAAGGTGAACAGGGCGGACAAGAGGAGAAACCCGCCGATAAACCAAGGCACCCGCAGGGCTGATTTTCTTCCGGACGGTTGTTTGCGGTGAAACCACCAGCCCAAGCCGAGGGCCACCGGCACGATCCATAAAGCCCGGGCGAGTTTGACCGTGGTGGCGACGGCCAAGGCCTCTGGCCCGTGCGTGAGCGCAGCCCCGGTCACCGAACTCGTGTCATGGATGGCCAGGGCACACCAGAGGCCGAACGCATGGGGCGACAGATTGAACCAGTAGCCGAGGGGTGGAAATATCACGAGAGCCACGGCGTTGAGCAGGAAGACGGTGGCGAGGGCAGCCGAGGTTTCATCGGGTCCGGCCTCAATGGCGGGGGCGGCCGCGGCAATGGCACTGCCGCCGCAGATACCGGTGCCCGCGCAGATCAACGCGGCAATCTTGGGCGCCACCTTTAATCGCCGGGCCAACCAGATTCCGAGCGCAAAGGTAAGGCCGAGTCCAAGCAAGGTATAACCCAAGCCCTGTTGGCCCACCCGGGCGACGACTGCGAGATTTACCCCGGCCCCGAGTCCCACCACGGCGAGTTGCAGCAACCACTTCGAGGCCTTGCTCGTCGCGATGAGGCACGGGTTGCCCAAACTGAGGGCGATTGCTGCCCCGGCCAACAGGGCGGCCCAGGGTGGCATGCCCGGCACCAATGAGGCCAGGGCACCGACCATCAACAACCAACGGGCCGCAACTTGGTGTCGTTGTGTGAGTGGGGTTTCACAGAAGGGAGGGAGATCGAAGCTCATGGTTCAATCCACCCACCACCGGGCCTTGTAGAATCTTGCGCCCGGAAGGGTGCGGGTCCATGTGCCATCCAC
>JAIPJW010000183.1 GCA_021734075.1 Cephaloticoccus sp. | reverse complement strand
AAACCGCTCCCGCTTCGTCCGCTTCTTTTTCCCGTTCCATTCGTTCGCCGCAAAACTCAGTTGGTTTTCCATCCCTCTTTTCTTGCCGCTGTTTCACTGTTGGACAAACCTTCAAGTGATTTAATCAGCGTTTCCTTAGCGTTGACCCAAAAGTCCAACATCGGTAATGGTTCCACCATGGAACTTGTCGATACCCAATCATTGAACACCACCCTGGTGGCCATGCAAAACTGGCTTGCGACCGAAGGACTGGCCTTTGGCATCAAATTACTTGGCGCGCTCGTCATCTTCATCATCGGCAAGTGGCTGGCCAGAGTGTTGAGCGCCGTTTTATCCCGGGCCTTGGAACGGGCCAAACTGGATGCCACGCTGAACAAGTTTGTGACGCGAATCGCCAACGTGCTCCTGCTGCTTGTCGTGATCATGGCGGCACTCGACATGATCGGGGTGCGCACCACCTCCCTGGTTGCGATCATTGGTGCGGCCGGTCTGGCCGTGGGTCTGGCGTTGCAGGGGTCGCTGGCGAATTTTGCCGCCGGGGTCATGATCATCATTTTTCGGCCCTTCAAAATCGGTGATTTCATCGATGCGGGCGGGATCAAGGGTATCGTGGAGGAAATATCGATCTTCACCACCAATCTGCGCACACCCGACAATCTCGCGGTCATCGTGCCGAATGCGGCGATCACCGGGGGCAGCATAACCAATTTTGCCGCGAAGGAAAACCGGCGCATCGATCTGACCTTCGGCATCGCCTATGACGACGACATCAAGGTGGCCAAGAAGGCCATCTGGGGCGTGCTCAAGACCGATGAACGAATCCTGCAGGATCCCGCACCCATTGTCGGCGTGATGGAACTGGCCGACAGCAGCGTGAATCTGGTGGTTTGGCCTTGGGTGAAACGCACGGATTTTCTCACCGTTAAAATGGACTTGAACGAGAACATCAAGGCGGCGATCGAACAGGCCGGATGCTCCATCCCGTTCCCGCAACGCGACGTGCATCTGCACGCTGTGCAGGCCGCCGGGAACTGACAGGCAGGGGGCTGGGATCAGTGATCAGTGGCGGCAGCGGTCGCCGGCAGTGCCTTGCGCATATTCCAATCGGTGATGCGATAGCCGGCGGCCAGGTATAGGTCACGGGCGCCCGGGTTGTCGCCAAAGACGTGCAGGGCAATGCCCGTGAATCCAAGGGCCTGTGCGGCTTGGTCCAACAATTGCATGGCCTGCCGGCCGCAACCCTGGCGCCGAAATTCGGGGAAGATATAGAGGTCGTAAAGGTAGGCTGTGTTTTGCTGCCGTGCGAACCAGAGGAAACCCACACGCCTATCCTCCGGCGTTTGATGCAGGGTATGCAACCAATGCTCCGGCGTGGCCAGGCCCTGGGGCAGTTGGGTCACGAGCTCATCCGTGGATTTTTGGAGTGACTCGGCTTCGGTCCAAGCCCCACTGATGACTTTTTCCCGGGCGTAGTCAGGCACGATGATGCGTCGCCAGTCCTGATAGTCCTGCTCGGACATGGGTCTGAGTTGCAGTGGCATGTCAGGCGGTGGCCAACGCGTGCAAAAGCGTCTTGGGCTTGGCGGCCTTCATCAAGGCTTCGCCCACCAAAACGGCATGGGCGCCGGCTCCCCGGGCGCGGGCCGCATCGTCGGGGGTAAAGATCCCGCTCTCGCTCACCGCAATCACGTCGCGGGGCATGAGGGGTATGAGCCGTTCACTGATCCCCAAGTCGGTCTTGAAGATGGCCAGATCGCGATTGTTGACCCCGATGATTTTGGCTCCGTGAGCCACCGCTCGAGCCAAGTCGGCTTCGTTGTGAATTTCGAACAACGCATCCAGTCCGGAGGCATGGGCCGCCTCCCGCAGGGCTCCTATTTCGTCGTCGGTCAGGGCGCGCACGATGATCAGGATGGCACTCGCGCCATTTTCGCGCGCCTGACGCACTTGAATGGGATGAACCATGAAATCCTTGCGCAAACACGGAATCGAACAGCGCTCCTCGCGGAACATTTTGGTTACGCTCCGTAGATCCTCCAGTTCACCGCCAAAGTATTTGGTATCGGTCAGGACCGAGAGGGCACTGGCGCCAGCGCCACGGTAAATGGCTGCTTGTTCCACTGCGTCAATTTCTTCGGCAATCAGTCCGGCGGAAGGGGAGCAGCGCTTGATCTCGGCGATGACGGCCAACTGCCCGTCGGCCCGTTGCAGCGCAGCGGCAAAATCAGGTGGTGCGGGCAGGATGGAGTTGAGCAGGACCAGTTCTCCCAATGGCACATGACGCACCAAAGGAGCAATCTCCTGCCGCTTCCAAGCCATGATCTCGGTGAGTTTGTCCATCGCGAAGTATTCACGAAACACACGAATCGCCTGAAAGGAACAGGAAAATTAATGGACCCACCCGATCGAACAGACGGGTTTTTTCGTGTGTTTCGGCTTTTTCATGCTAACCCCAAGCCCATGAGTGCGATTGCCGAACTACGCCAAACCATTGCCCGCTTGCGGGCACCCGGCGGCTGTCCGTGGGATCAGGAACAAACCCACGCCACGCTCGTGCGTTGCCTCATCGACGAGGTTAGTGAACTGATTGATACGATTGACCGGCTGGACATGCCGCACATGCGGGAGGAATTGGGTGATGTGCTGATCCAAGTGTTGTTTCACGCGCAACTGGCGGAGGAAGCCGGCTTGTTCGATCTCGAGGATGTCGCCCGGGAAGTGAACGAAAAGTTAATCCGTCGTCATCCGCATGTATTCGGTGACAAGTCACTCGAAACGTCGGCCCAGGTGCTGCACCAGTGGGACCTGATCAAGGCCGGGGAGAAAAAAGCGGCCGGGCGGGTGGAATCGGGACTTTTCAAGGCCCAGCCGCCCCGTTTGCCGGCCCTGATGTTTGCCGAAGTCGTGTGGAAACAGGTGGACAAGTTGCAATTGGCGGATGCCACCAAATTCGATCCGGCGCGCATTCGTGAATTGAGTGCAAACCTGACTGAAGCATCGCTCGGTCAGGCGCTTTTTGAACTGGCCGCCGCCGCCCGGATGCTGGGACTGGATCCGGAGGGTGCGCTCCGCCGGACCACCAACCAAGTCATGCAAGATGTCGAAGCCCAACACCAAGCCGACCCCATTACCTGAGAGCGTTGTCTCGGAATGGTGGCAGCCCTTTGCTGATTATCTGGCCAAGGAAAAACGCTATTCGGCCTACACGCTTCGCAACTATCGCCAGGCCTTTGAGGATTTTTATCGGTGGTTGGTTGAAACCGGCCTTTGGACTGATGGCTTTGATGAACTGGGTGCCCGGGAAATGCGGGATTTTGTCATCGAAGCCCAACGTCGCTACGGTCGGCGCACCCTGCACAATCATGTGTCCGGACTGCGCGCGTTGCTGAAATTCTGGCTCAAGCGCGGTCGCCTGAAACGGAATCCACTGGTGGGCATTCCCTTGCCGAAATTGGAGAAACGACTGCCGAAATTCCTGACCGAGGAACAGATGAAGCGCTTGCTCCTCGGTCCCCAAAGGTTGCTGGAGAACCATAGTATCGACGCCTTCACCGCCTGGCGTGACCGCCTGGTGATGGAATTGTTGTATGGGGGCGGTCTGCGAGTCAGTGAACTGGTGGGAATCAATTATGGGGCCATCGACTTTGATTCGGGAGTGGCCAGGGTCATGGGCAAGGGTCGCAAGGAACGCCTGTGTCCACTGGGCCGGGTGGCTCTTGCCGTGGCGACCAAGTTCCGGGATGAATTTGCCCGGCAAACGAATCCGACTGCCCCCGTGGTGATCACTGCACGGCATACCCGATTGCCAGTGCGTCAGGTGCAACTCCTGTTGAAACGTTATTTGGTTCTCGCCGATTTGCCGCATGAGCTGACCCCGCATAAACTGCGACACAGTTATGCCACGCACCTGCTCAATGCGGGGGCGGACCTGCGACTCGTGCAGGAATTGCTGGGCCACGTGCAGCTTTCCACCACCCAGATTTATACGCATGTAAGCGTGGCTCGTTTGCAGGAAATCTACGCCAAATCACATCCACGGGCATAAGCTGCGAGACTTTGGCAAATGGATGAATGTTGCATTATTAATGGATTTCGCATGTCATGAAACCCTGATATCCCGTCATACTGGTATTGAATCTGGTGAATATTAGTGGCTTGGCCAGAAACATGACTCCGCTCACAAATTCAATGGCTGAACGCTACTGCGCCAAATACGGAATTCCGGGTGAAAAATTCATGCGGCACATCCGGCGCAAGGCATTGTATCCGCATGCTCGGTTCATTGTGCCGGTGCTGGTCCTCTTCAATGGTGACTATCTCGCCGCCGACAATGATTTCATCGAGGATGTCGGACAAATCACCACTTATGGAGAGTTCTCGGCCTCCGTGGTGGAATTCATTTACCATCCGGCCAATGATGGGTTTCGCCGTCGTATACTGCGGTTGCGCGTTTCCACCGAGCGCATGCGAAAACTGGTCAAACAAATTTTGCCCGACCCCAAAGTTGCCCGTTCTGATGATGACCAGGGCACCATGAGCCCGCACGGGATCGCAGCAAAAGACCAAGACTCAGGTTCGCCGATAACCAGTTGAACGCCACGGGCCGGGAAATTCGTCTCGAAGCAAGGCGGGTTCAGGGTGCGGGGAGTCGCAAACGGCGGGCTGAACTGTTACCCGCTTGGTCCAACACCACGACCTCAACCGCCGTGCTGCCACTGATTTCCCGGGCGGTGAAGGTCATCGCAAATGTTTCCTCACGACCGTCGAGCACGCCATCAATGGGTTGTTCCACATCGTAGCCGGCCCCGTTGTTGAATTTGATTTCCATTCCCCGCAAAAGCGAAAGCGCGTCCCGGGCCCGCACCGTGACCAGTAGCTGTCCCGGGGCAGCCTTTAGGTCGGCGGATATGATTTCCGGTGCCGTGCGATCCACGAGAAAATCATCGGTTTCAAAGGTGGTCGAGAGGCGTTGATCCAACGGGCGGGGTTCGGACTCACTCACCACCAAGCGGGTTTGATAGACGCCCTCCGGCAAGTGGGAAATTTCGAATTGGGCATATTTTTCCTGGGTGGCAATCGCCAGCTCAGTCCAACGGCTGTCACCGACTGCCTGCATCGAAAAGGTGCTGACCAGATTATCGCCATCCGGATCATCCACCGACCAGAAGACAACTTGGGTGCCCGTTTGGGGAACTATTTCCGAACTGAGGAAATTAGTGCGGCTTTGGTTGTCACCCTTGTTGCTGCCTTGCATGATTTGCGCCAGTGAAGTGCCGGGGCGTTCTGCCCGGGGCGGCGCGGGGATCAGGGCGAAGTTGGGCGCCAGAATGCGGAAATTGTCCAGTTGTGGCCGTCGATTTTGGGGCAGGGTATAGAGCTGGGCTGTGCCGAGTTCGAAGGGCACGACCCCCGTGGAGAACCTGGCCTGCACATAGCGGCCGCGCAGACCCGGAACCCGCCATCCGCCCTGATCGGGCACGGCCTTTTGCCACGGGGACCAACCTTCCATCGGGTCACTGCCAAAACTGCTCCGTAGTTCAATTTGCAACTTTGCTTCCGGCAGGGTATCCGGACCCTCAAACCGCAGGGCGCCGATGGAGGAGGGCACGCTTAAATCGATTCGCTCAGTCTCAGCCGACTGCAACCCAGGGCTTGCGAAATCCAACAATGCGAGACTCCCGGGATTGTTGCCCAAAAGATAGTAGGCATCCGGTCTGCCCATCACTGGCACAATGGCATTTACCTGCGAGGCTGTGGCCCCGGCAAAGGTCAGACTGCGACGCCGGCTCGGATCATAGCCAAGCAGGTCGCCGTCCTCTCCCCCGGTGATGAGCACCAGATCCTGCTGGCGCTGCAGCCGATAGAATGCGGTGTTGGTCCGCGTGGCCACTACTTCGGGAAAACCGTCGGTGGGAAACCAGAGCAATTGACTGCGACCGCGAAAATTCGGATTGGGTGGAGGCTGGCTGAGCAGAATGGTTGCCGTGTCGGTTTCAGGTTTTTTCTCGTCATCCGCCTCCTTGGCCTTGCTCTCTATCGGACGTTTGACGCGATTTTCATGCGGTTCATTGGTGAACGTGATTGCAGCGTAAAAACCCCCTTCCCAAGGCAGTAAATCCGACACCTCGGCATTCCGATTTTCCGCCAACACGAGGGGATCACCTCCCGAGTCGGCAAATTGATAGACGTTGCCCTTCGGCGCCGAACCCGCCACGACCCGCCCATCGGTGAGACGCAGCAGGCATCGGATATTTTCGTCACGGACAGAACCCCAGAGGGTGAAGCCATGGGCCGCCAATTCCTCACTAGTGCGCAATTTTTCCGAGCTTTCGCCTCCCGCGGCAAACTTTGCCAGATCGACCCGATAGATGCGTCCGGGATTGCCGGTGGCGATCAGTGCCCCGGGCGCCCGCCCCTTGATCGCCGGGTCGAGACTGATGTCGAGTATGGAATCAGCCGGTAGTTTAGCGCGGGCGACTACCTTGCCATCCCGGGCCAACACCAGGGAGCCGTCAGGCGAAGTTCCC
>JAIPJW010000182.1 GCA_021734075.1 Cephaloticoccus sp. | reverse complement strand
CGAGGTTGTCGGCATCGGTCAAGACCGAGAGGCGATGAGCATCGAGTGAGTTGAAGCAGTGGTCAATCACTGCTTGGAGGGCTTCCTTGGCATAGCCTTTGCCCTGGGCCTCCGGGGCCAGGGTGATGCCCAACTCCAGTAAGCGTTTGTCCTCCGGCATGGTATGCAGCCCACAATCTCCAATCAGGTTGCCGGAGGCAGATTCGATGATTCCCAATTGCGTCCACGTGCCGGGCACGCCGGGTTCATTCTTGCTGGTGTCGGCGATCAAGCGGCGGGCATCCGTGGGCGTGAAGGTTTCCCAGGACTGGTAACGCGCCACCTCGGGCAGATTCCGGTAGGCACACAGGGCGTCGACATCCTCCGGGTGCAGCCGCCTCAAGCGGAGCCTTGGGGTGGTAAGGGGTTTGAACGGTTGATCACTCATGATGCAAGTGCGGTTTGAAAGAGTTGAATCATGCCGTGCATCAGCTGCCAGCCCAGCAACAGGTCAAGCGCGACCAATTGGTGCAGGGCAACAATCATCCAAAATATCACATGGTAGGAAAACTTGGCATTCTTGTGCCGGTAGCGTCGCTGGGCCAGAAACGCGCCCGGCCAGCCCCCCAAAAACTCGCCCAAGTGCAGGGTCGATTCCGGAGTGCGTCCGTCTCCGGATTCTGAGCTTCGTTTGTCACTGCGATAAGTGAAGTAGGTGAGGGTGGAGAGCACGACGGGGATACCAAAGAGCACCCGCCAGTCCAACCCGCCAGCCAAGCGGGCCAAAGCGAGTCCCGGCAACACAAGGAGCAGGCCCAAGCCAAACCACGCCTTTAGGGTGACCCCGCCCTGCGGTTTAAATTGTGGGGCAACAGAAGATTTGACCATGTTTCAGGTTGTCAGGACACGAATCAGGTGGCGACGATGTAGTTATTTGCACCACGGCTGAGATCAGGTATGCCTACCGACCTGCATCTATTTGGCGCCTCGGTCTGCCATCTCAAGGCAGCATCCCCCATGACGGTAGCCAGTGCCTTGCGGAAACTCTGCACAGTGACATCAGGTTGGCTGAAATTCCAGTGACTCGTGAGATTGAGTGGCTTCAGGGGAAAAATTACCTACGCAAAGACGCCTCCACCGAGGAGTTGTTCGCCGCGGTAAAGGGCCATGATTTGACCGGGGGCAAGGGCGCGCTGCGGTGTGGCAAAAGTGATGTGGGCGGAATCAGGCGGGTTCGGGCAATCCGGCCCGGCATCAGGCCTGAAGGCAATGGCGACGCGCGGATCGCGATAACGCACGCGACATTCAATCTCGGCCGGTTCGCTGATCGGTTCGTTGACGAAACTCAGGCTGTGGATCCGGCATTTGCTGGTCCACAATCCGGGGGCCATGGGCTCGTCGAAGGCCACGAGCAGGGCATGGTCCGCGGCGCGCTTGCCCACGACGCAGTAGGCCTTGTTGTCCGTGTTCGAAGGGATGCCGATGCCCTTGCGCTGACCGATGGTGTAGTAGTGCAGCCCACGATGTTCCCCGATGGTCCTGTTGTCCGTGGCGCGCACGATCGGGCCGGGGTGCTCCGGCACGTAGGCTTTGAGAAAATCGACCATCTTTACTTCGCCGATGAAACAAATGCCCTGACTGTCCTTTTTTTGCGCCGTGGGCAGACCCGCCGCGGCCGCGAGCCGGCGGAGTTCCGGCTTGGGCAAGTGCCCGATGGGGAAACGCGCCGAACGGAGTTGCGCCTGCGAGAGCAGGGCGAGAAAATAACTCTGGTCCTTGTTTTTGTCGGCCCCTTCAAAAAGCGCCCATTGCTTATCCGGGCAAAGCCCGGACGCAATTTGGCGCTTTTTGTCCGCCATAGCCTTGGCGACGGCGGACGTTTCTGATCTATCTAACGCAATAGGCACAACACGTTCCATCAGCTCAATTCGACGGGCATAATGACCCGTGGCGACAGCCGTGAATCCCTCGCTCCGGGCATATTTCAGAAACACCCCGAATTTCATCTCGCGGTTGCACATCACATCCGGATTCGGGGTGAGTCCATGCACATAACCTTCCAGCAGGTAATCCACCACGAGGCGGCGGTAGTCCGCCATCAGATTGACGACGCGGAATTCGATGCCGAGTTTGTCCGCCACCGCCCGGGCGTCCTCGATATCCTGCATCCAGGGACAATGACCGATGACCTTGTCCTCATTGATCCAGTTTTTCATGTAGGCCCCCACGATGTCATGGCCCTGTTGCTTGAGCAGCAGGGCGGCGACTGAGCTGTCCACCCCGCCGGAGAGGGCGACGAGGATTTTTTCACCGGAGGACATGAAAGCAACGACGCGGGTCCGTGCGATTTTGTCAAACGAACGTATGCTCGCTCTGACGGCACGGAATTTGCAGACTAGTAAAGTTAAGCACGCTTGCAGGTAAATGGCCGGCGGCACAATTTCACCGACAATGAAGGAAAATCCACTCATTCGAGCCTGGCTCGAGTCACTTACCGTCGGGTGCATCGAATGCACCCGCGACTGGCGTGACAGCGAGGTGCCCGCGGTGCGATTGGTGGGACACGGCACCAAACGGGTGTTTTCCACGTTTGACCGGGCTCCCCGGCATGCCGCCGCGCGCCGTTACGGTTATTTTGTGCAGGAGGACGGGCAATTGATCTTTGCCCTGCCGGACGAGGCCACGGCGGAAAAACAGGTGTATGTGGCGGGTGATTTCAATGGCTGGGAAAAGGCGGTGGGTGATCCCGCATGGCTTTTGCAACCGGGCAAACTCAACGGTGAGGCCATGTTGCTCTGGTCGGGACCGGCGGAGCAATTCTGGGTGAAGCCGCATCAGCAGTTCAAGTTCGTGACCGCCGAACACCAGTGGCTGAATGTGCCGGAAAACGCCCCCAATGCGGTGCCTGGGCCGGGCGGCAACGTAAACCATGAACTTGATAGGGAGCGGACCGGGCGGCAATTTTTCAGGTTCAAACTCAAGAAGCCGCTCGACCTCTCCATGGCCTGGCGGATCGCCCCGGCGGTGGCGGGAGTGGAAGGAGTGCCGCTCCAACCCGGCGATTTCTTCTTTTCCCTCGGCACGGATCTGCCGCTAGGCGCCACGGTGCGTCGCGGCCAGACCGTCTTCAGGTTGTTTGCGCCCCGGGTCAGTGAGGTGAAATTGTTTCTGACGGAAAAACCGGGTGAGAGCGCGGACGTGCAAATCACGACTTTGGAGCGCAATGCCGAGGAGCCTTACATCTGGGAAACCACGCAGAAAAACAATCTGCATGGCTGGTTTTATTGGTATCAACTCGACGGCGTGCGTGACACCACCGGGCGGTTCGACCCGGACGTCAAGGTGCTGGACCCCTATGCGCTCGCGACGGTCAGTTATGCGGGTCCGGGCATCGTGATTGACCGGGCGCGAATCGGTCCGGCCGACCGGGGTTTTGTCACCCCGCAATGGCAGGACCTGATCATCGCCGAGGCGCACGTGCGCGATCTTGCGGCCCATGCCCCCGTGGCGCTCTCACCGGAGGAACGCCTGGGCTTCACGGGCTTGCGCAAATGGGTCGAGAGTCCGGATTTTTACCTGCAGCAACTCGGCGTGAATTGTGTGGAACTGCAACCCGTGCAGGAATTCGACAACCGCACTCGCGAGGAATACCACTGGGGTTACATGACGACCAACTGGTTTGCCCCGGCCAGTTCCTACGCGTTGGCTCCGGCGGAAGCCTCGGGCATTGCGGAGTTGCAGGCCCTGGTGGCGGCGTTTCACCGCCGCGGCATGGCGGTCCTGCTTGATGTGGTTTTCAACCACGTGGGCGAACCCCCGCATCTGTTGTTCATCGACAAGCTCTACTATTTTGAGCAGGACGCGCGCGGTGAATTGTCCAACTGGAGTGGCTGCGGCAATGATGTGCGCGCCCATGCAGCGATGGCGAAACGCCTGATCATCGATTCCTGCAAGCACTTGATCGAAACCTACGGGGTGGACGGCTTCCGGTTCGATCTCGCGGAATTGCTCGGCTCCGACGTGCTGCGCGACATCGAGCAGGCGCTCAAAAAGGTGAAGCGCAATGTGATCCTGATTGCGGAACCCTGGAGTTACCGGGGGCATATTGCCGGATCCCTCCGAGACACCGGTTGGTCGTCCTGGAACGATGGTTATCGTGATTTTATGCGCTCCTACGTGCGGGGCGGCGGGACGGCAGAGACATTCGAGTATTACATCAAGGGATCGCCCTGGTATTGGGCAAAGTGGCCCGCCCAGACGGTCAACTATTCCGAATCCCACGATGATCGGACCTGGATCGACGAGATCACGGAAAACTCGCACCACAACGGGCAATCCCCCACGGCCAACGACCGGCGGCGCACCCAATTGATGGCGGCCGTGCTCTTTGCCTCCATTGGCATTCCCATGATCGCAGCGGGACAGGATTTTCTTCGTTCAAAGGGTGGGGTGAACAACACCTACCTGCGCGGAGATTTGAACGCGCTCGATTACCGGCGACTGTTCAGGTTCCCGGGCACCCATGCCTATTTCGCCGACTGGATCGCTTTCCGGCGCAGCAGTGCCGGCCGGTTGTTGCGGCAATGGGAGCGCCCGAGTGAGGGCTTTTTCAAGGTGATAGCGGCTCCCGACTCCATTGCCTGTGCGGTGATTTACAATCTGGACGGCTCCCAGGGCAGGGATCGCCTGTTATTTGCAGTCAATCCGACGACGGTCGATATTACGATCCCACTGGGGGAAACCCTGCCGGCGGCGGTAAATTGGCGGCAAATTGCCGATCACGAACGTTTTTTCAGCGGTCACGGGGTCCAACAGCCGGTCGAAAGTGAGCTGTTTTTACCAGCGCTGGGTTGTGGCCTGTGGCGGGGCGAAACATGACACGACTTTTCAGCAATACCCTTGCCACTTCCGGCGGGTATTGTTCATTCATTACTTCCCGCGCCTGCGCGCGGTCTTATCCATAACGTAGAAAACAATCCATATAACACGGAGTCTCCCATGGCAGTAAAAGTAGGCATTAATGGTTTTGGCCGAATCGGCCGCCTCGTATTTCGCGCGCTGGTCGAGCAAGGTTTGCTCGGCAGCACTTTCGACGTCGTTGCGGTCAACGATCTCGTGCCCGCCGACAATCTGGCTTATCTGCTGAAATACGACACCACCCAGGGTCGTTTCAATGGCACGGTTTCCAGCGAAAAATCCTCTCCCGATGCGGCGGAGGACGATGTGCTGGTGGTCAATGGCCACAAGATCAAGGTGCTCGGCGAAAAAGCCGGTCCGGCGGCCTTGCCGTGGAAAGCCTTGGGCGTGGACATTGTGATCGAATCAACCGGTCTGTTCACCGCGGCGGACAAGGCCAAGGGCCATTTGGATGCCGGTGCGAAGAAGGTCATCATTTCCGCCCCGGCCAAGGGCGAGGACATCACGGTCGTGATCGGTGTGAACGACGACAAACTCGACGTGGCGAAACACAGTATCATTTCCAACGCCTCCTGCACCACCAACTGTCTGGCCCCGGTGATTTCCGTCCTGTTGAAGGAAGGATTCGGCGTTGAGGAAGGGCTCATGACCACGGTTCACTCCTATACCGCCACCCAAAAGACCGTGGACGGTCCTTCCAAGAAGGATTGGAAAGGTGGCCGGGCGGCGGCACAGAACATCATTCCGGCCAGCACCGGTGCGGCCAAGGCGACCGCGCTTGTTTGCCCCGAGGTGAAGGGCAAACTCACGGGCATGTCCCTCCGCGTGCCAACCCCGACGGTTTCGGTGGTCGACCTCACGGTGAAAACCACCAAGGAAACGTCCTACGCCGAGATTTGCGCCGCGATGAAGCGCGCGAGCGAAACCTATCTCAAGGGAATCCTCGAATACACCGAGGACGAAGTGGTTTCCTCCGACTTCATCCACAGCAAAGCCTCCTCGATCTTCGATGCGGGCAGCGGGATCGAGCTCAACAGCAAGTTCTTCAAACTCATCAGCTGGTATGACAATGAGTGGGGCTATTCCAACCGCGTGGTTGATTTGGCCAAGAAAATTGCCACCGCGCTCTGAGTTCCAAACCTTAATATCGGCCACGGAGCCACGGAGACCCGGGGAATGACCTTCTGTTCTCGGTGACTCCGCGACTCCGTGGCCATTTTGTTTATCATGGGCAAATTCAAATCCATTAGTGATCTCGATCTCGCCGGTAAGCGCGTGCTCGTCCGCGTGGACTTCAATGTTCCACAGGACAAGGCCACCGGTGCCATCACCAACAACCAGCGTATCGCCGCGGCGTTGCCGACGATCAAGTATGCGCTCGAACACGGTGCCTCGGTGGTGCTGATGAGCCATCTCGGCCGGCCCAACGGTCAAGTTGTGCCCAAGTATTCCCTGCGTCCCGTGGCCGCGGAATTGCAAAAATTGCTGGGCCGAGATGTGCACTTTGTGACCGACTGCGTGGGTCCTTTGGCGGAGGCGGCGGCCTCGGCTCTGGTGCCCGGTCAGGTCCTGTTGGTGGAGAATTTGCGGTTTCACATCGAGGAGGAGGGCAAGGCCAAGCATGACGACGGCACCTCCACCAAGGCGGACAAG
>JAIPJW010000014.1 GCA_021734075.1 Cephaloticoccus sp. | reverse complement strand
ACCGGCATGGTGAAAATAAACCAGAGACTGTTCCAATGCAGCCCCACCCCACTTTGCATCTCCACGACACGGGTGAGACTAAGGGAGCCCGACGAGCCGGGAGTGTTGATCCAAAGGAAAACCGGCAACACGGAGAGGGTCATGGATAGCTCATAGGAAATGAGCTGCGCCGAAGCCCGCACGCCACCGAGGAAAGGATACTTGGAATTGGACGCCCAACCGGCGAGAATCAGCGAATAGACCCCGAGGGAGGAAATGGCGAAAACCGCCAGCAGACCGACGTCGACATTGGCCAACACCAAGGGCACTACGGTGCCCGTGTCGGTGAAGAAAGCGCCAAATGGCACGGCGACGACCGTCGTAAAGGCGGGGATCAGGGCAATGGCGGGGGCCAGGATGAAGTAGAATTTGTTCACCTGGCCGGGAATCGGGTCCTCCTTGAAGAGGAACTTCGCGCCGTCCGCGATCAGATGAAACACCCCCAAGCGCTGCAAAAACTTGCCGAGAAAAGGAATCCACGCCACCCAGGGCACAATGGCGCGATTGGGACCGGGACGCCCCTGAATCCACGCGGAAACCTTGCGCTCGGCCATGGAGCAGGCTCCAGCCAACGGGAAGATCACGGCAATGACCGCCAGGCCTTTGACGATGCCTTGGACGAGGGGATGAAGATTGAACCAGAATTCGATCATGGCAGCACGTCAGGTCAGGCGGTGGTCGCGGCCGCTGCGGCCGGTTCGAAATGCAGGGAGGGGCCCTCGACAAAGGGCAGGCTGGCAAACGGAGTGGCATCAAGCAGCAGACCAGTCAGAGGAATGGATTTGTAGCTCATGGTGGCCAGAGCCGGAACCTCGCCGGCCAGGTTGAGCCAGAGCGCATTCAACTCGGATGCAATGGCTGGTCCACCTGTCGCCGTAATCAGCTTGGTCAGCACCACGAGATCATCCGTCGTGCCCGCGGCCGGTGGCACGGCCTTGGCAAACTTCTGGATGCGGAATTGTTGGTTCACCAAGGTGCCGGACTTTTCAAACACGGTCAGCGTGGGAATCACGACCTTGGCGGCCTCGCTGGTCGCGTTGGCGTGGGTGCCGAGATAAATGACGGCCACTTTCGCCAGTTGTGCGGCAGTGAGACCGGCCGCGGTGAGATCCTCATTGATCGCAACCACCGTTTTCACCTTGCCGGCATCGAGGTCGGCGGCGAGGTCGGTCAATTTTTGGCCGGGCAGTGTCTTGATCAGCCCCGTCACCAGTGCTCCACGCACGTTGGGATTGAGGTCGGCGGAAACGAGAATGCCATCGCCCTCGCCGACCCGACTGACGAGCGAGACCGTGGCCTGGGCTGCTTCGGCCAGTTTGCCGGTCAGGAATTGTTCCTCCACGGAACTGCGTCCCGAGCCCACGAAGGCAACGGAACCGGCTTTGATGAGAGCGGCGGCGGCGTTGATCGCCTGATCCAAGGTGCTGTCAGTGCTGTCGACCTTGATCTGTTTGAGACGATTGGCGGTCGCGACTTCCTTGTAAAGCAGCCGGCCACTGTCCGCCATCCACGTGTCATTGACGTCGTCGTTGGCCCGCGGAGTGATGCGGTAAAGCACGCCCTCGCGCGACCAGGCCACGGTGTTGGCGCCCACACTCGATTCGGTGTCGAGACTGTTGGTCTGCTTGAGAAACCAGACGCGCATCTTGAAACGGAAATCCGTGCTGGTAAGCGCGCCCACGGGGCAGATGTCCACCGTGTTGAGCGAGTAATTATTTTTCAGTTCCTTGCCGGGGAAACAGGTCAGCGTGCTGTAACTGCCGCGATCCACGAAGCCCAGCACATCATCCTTGGCGATTTCCTTGCTGAACCGAATGCAGCGGGAGCAAAGGATGCAACGTTCGTCATCAAGGATGACGCGTGGACCGAGCACGGTGCGCTTGGGTTTGACATTCTTTTGCTCAATAAAGCGGGAATAGCCCCGACCGTAGCCGGTCGCCTGTTCCTGCAGTTTGCATTCGCCGGCCTGGTCGCAGATCGGGCAATCCAACGGGTGGTTGACCAGGAGAAACTCCATCACTCCCTCCTGGCACTCCTTGACCAGGGGAGATTTGGTCTTGATGTGCAGACCGGGCATCGCGGTGGTGCCGCAGCCAATCTGCGGGCGCGGTATCCAATTGATTCGCTGCTTCCCCGTGGCCGGGTCGATCAAGGGTGCCTTCGTGGCCGGATCGACCGCCGGCATGCCCATTTCAATCAGGCACATGCGGCAATTGCCCGCCACCGTGAGCTTCGGGTGGTAGCAATAATGCGGGATGTCGGTGCCGAGCATGCGCGCAGCCTCGATCACATTCGTGCCCTTCGGCACAGCGATCTCCTGGCCGTCGATATTGACGGTGATGAGGTCGGGTTTGGCGGGTGCGATCATCGGTAAAGTGGCTTAAACAAGCATGTTCGCGTCGGCGGATTTCGATTTCTTGGCCTCGGGATAGGCCTCGAATTCGTCGCCGAACTTGGCGAGGAAACTTTGGGTGGGCCAGGAACAGGCCTCGCCGAAGGCGCAGATGGTGCGGCCGGGTATCTGGTCGGCCACGCTCTTGAGCAGGGCGCCGTCCTCCTTGCGGGCTTCGCCGTGCACCATGCGGGAACTGATCTTCTTCATCCAGAGCGAGCCTTCGCGGCAGGGAGTGCACTGGCCGCAGCTCTCATGCGAGTAGAACGCGTTGATGTTGGCGAGGGCCTCGACCATGTTGACGGAATCATCCATGACGATGACGCCACCGGAGCCACCCATCGTGCCGATCATGGCCAGCGAGTCGAAATCCATCGGCACGTCCTCCACGCCCCAATCATATTCTGCCCCGGCGCGGGACTTGCCTTTGAAGCGCTCGCCGAATTTGAGAATCTTGGCCGAGGAGCCGCCGGGAATCACCGCCTTGAAGGTCCGACCGGGCAAGGGACCGCCGCAGACCTCGTTGAGCAACTGGCCCATCGTGATCGTGCCGGCGGGAAACTCGTAATAACCGGGGCGTTGCACATGCCCCGAGACACAAAAGACGCGGGTGCCGGTGTTGCCAGGGGTGCCGATCTTGGCGAATTCGTCGCCGCCCATCGCGACAATGTGCTTCACGTGGCAAAGCGTTTCCACGTTGTTGACGATGGTCGGGCACTGGTAGAGGCCGAGCACGGCCGGGAAATAAGGCGGCTTGATGCGGGGATTGGCCCGTTTGCCCTCGAGCGATTCGATCAGCCCGGTTTCCTCACCGCAGATGTAGGCGCCTGCACCACGATGAATGTAGATCTCACAGGAATAGCCGGTGCCGAGAATGTTCTGACCCACCAGATTCTTGGCCTTGGCCTCCTGAATGGCCTTTTCCAGAATCTTCGCCCCATCCGGGAACTCACCACGGATGTAGATGTAGGCCTGCTTAACATCATTGGCGAAACACGAGATCATCGTGCCCTCAATCAACTGGTGCGGGTCTTGGTGGATGATGTAACGGTCCTTGAAGGTGCCGGGCTCGGACTCGTCGGCATTGACGATCAGGTAGATCGGCTTGCCGCTCTTGCGGTCCACCAACCCCCATTTGACGCCGCAGGGAAAACCCGCCCCACCCCGTCCGCGCAGACCGGATTTCTTGACCTCGTCACGGAGTTCCTCGGGCTTGCGGGTGACCGCCGACTTGAAGACCTCGTAGCCTCCATGGCGCAGGTAGCAATCGATGTCGTTGGTGTATCCGACCTCGTCAATGTGCTGGAAAATGATGCGGCGTTCTTCGGGCATGGTCGGTTCAGCGTTGGGTGGCCTCGGCCTTGATTTGGGCGGCGATCGCTTTCGCCTTGGCACAGTCTACTTTTTCATGGAGTTGGTCGTCCACCATCACGACCGGTCCGGTGCCGCAACTGGCGAGACACTCGACAAACTCAATGGTCACCTCGCCGTCGGGGGAGATTTCATTGAGGCCGGTGTTGAACTCCTGCTTGAGCGTGTCGCAGGTCTTGTAGCCGCCGGTAAGGGCGCAGGAAAGCGTGCGGCACACCCGGATGTGCCGGCGGCCGATCGGCTGCTGGCGGAACATCGGGTAAAACGTGATCACCTCGTAAACATTGATCGGCTCGATCCCGAGTTTTTCAGCCACCCATTCGGTGGTCCCGGCCGGCAGATGGCCGACATCCTCCTGGATGAGGTGCAGGAGTGGCAGCGTCGCACTCCGCTTCTGCGGGTAATGCGTGATCACCTCGTCGATTTGCTGCAATGTTTCGGGCTTGAGATTCATCGGGCGGAAAACTTAGCGGTCACACTCCCCCATGACGAAGTCGAGGGAGCCGAGGATGGAGACCACATCGGACACCATCGCGCCGACACAGACCTTGGGCAGGATGGAAAGATTGGCGAAGGAAGGGGCGCGGATCTTCATGCGGTAGGGCACGCCACCTCCCTTGCTCACAATATAGAACCCAAGGGTGCCTTTGGGGTTTTCCGCCTCGAAATACACCTCGCCGGCCGGCATCTGCGGGCCCTCGGTCACGATCATGAAGTTCTGGATCAACTCCTCCATGGAGGACATTACCTTGTCCTTCGGCGGGGCAAAGATCTTGCGGGCGTCCTTGGCATACCAATCGCCCCCGGGAAAGCTCTTGATGGCCTGCTTCACGATGCGCACGGACTGGCGCATCTCCTCACCGCGGACGAGATAACGATCGTAGGAGTCACCCGTCCTGCCCACCGGCACATCGAACTCATAGCGCTCATAGCCACTGTAGGGTTTGTCCTTGCGCAAATCCATGGGAACGCCGGAGCCCCGCAGATTCGGGCCGGTCAAACCATAGCCGATCGCATCCTCCCGCGAGATCGTGCCGATGCCGACGGTGCGGTCCATGAAGATCTTGTTCCGGGTCAGCAGCGCGAGAATCTCCTCGAGAATGGGCAGGAATTGATCGCAGAACGCATCCACCCTGCCGGTCCACCCCTCGGGCACATCCCGGGCCACCCCACCGATCCGGGTGTAGCTGGTGGTGAAGCGCGCACCGGTGAGTTCCTCAAACAGCTTGTAGAGTTTTTCCCGTTCGTGGAATGAATACATGAACACCGTCCAGGCCCCGGTATCGATGCCGAAGGCGCCCAATCCCAGCAAATGCGCCGAGATGCGGGCGAGTTCCGCGGTGATCACCCGGATTGCCTGGCAACGCTCGGGCACTTCCAATTTCGCCAACCGCTCCACCGCAATGGCGTAGGCCATGTTGTTGGCCAGCGGGGCGATGTAGTCCAACCGGTCCGTGTAGGGCACGAACTGGTTGTAAGTCATGTTTTCCGCGATCTTTTCGTCGCCGCGGTGCAGATAACCAATGACCGGCTCGGCCTTGGTCACGACTTCACCGTCGAGTTCCATTTGGATGCGCAACACCCCGTGGGTGGACGGGTGCGAGGGACCCATCGATAGCGACATTTTTTCGGTTTCAAACTCCCCGCTGGCGTTCTTCGCAGCGGCATCGGGATAGGCAAATTCAGTGGCCATGGCGTTCGGTGGGTCAGGCTTCCGGTTTTTCGCTGCTTTCGTTCCAGCTCTCGTCCTTGGCCCTGGGCTCGGCCTCGGTCAGGTTCATTTCGCCACTCGAAGCCACAAAGGGGCCGCCAGCCATCGGGGCGGGTTTCACCTTGGTGCCGGTCTCGGCCGCCACTTCGGGATCGGGCAACTCGGTTTCAATGCCCGCCAGCGGGAATTCCTTGCGCAAAGGATAATGGGGATAGCCTTCCCACATCAGGATGCGACGCAGGTCCGGATGGCCCTCAAACTTGATGCCAAACATGTCGTAGGTCTCGCGCTCATGCCAGTTGGCCCCCGGCCAGAGACTGGTGACACTCGGGACAACCGGGGCCTCGTCGTCGCCGGTGCACGCGGTCGCGACCCGGAAATACTCGTGGTTGGTCGAGGAATAAAGGTGATAGACCGCGACAAATCGCGGGGCGGCGCCCTCGGCCCAATCGATAGCGGTCAAATCCATCAACATGTCGAATCCGTGCGCATCTCGCAGCGTCTGCATCACGGCCAAGAGCTCGGTCGCCGGCACGTCGATGGCGGCATGATCGAGACTCGCACGCACGGCGGCCTGCGGAAATTTTTCCAGGATAGCGGACGTGACGTCGGCGGTGGTGGTGGGCATTGCGTGAAAAAAAAGTGGCTAAGGCGGTTAGGCGGTCAGCAGATTTTTGACGGAAGACTCCTTTTTTACCTTGGCTTGAAGCATAATCAGGGCGTCCAGCAGGGCCTCGGGCCGCGGGGGACAGCCACTGATATATACATCCACCGGCACAATCCGGTCCACCCCCTGCAAGACGGCATAGCTGCGATACATGCCGCCCGTGCTGGCGCAGGCACCCATGGCGATGACCCACTTCGGCGATGCCATCTGGTCGTAGATGCGGCGCAGGGAGGAGGCCATCTTGTAAGTCACCGTGCCGGCGACGATCATGCAATCAGCCTGCCGGGGGGAAAAGCGCATCACCTCGGCCCCAAAGCGGGCAATATCGAACCGCGATGCGCCCACCGCCATGAGTTCGATGGCACAACAAGCCAGCCCCATCGGCATGGGCCACATGGAGTTGGTGCGGATCCAATTGATCACCGCATCAGCCCGGGTGACGAATACTTCGCCCTCCACCTTGCTGTTGTAGGCCAGTTCTGTGTTGGAAGATACCATGAATTATTACAGTTCGAGATGAACGGAATCCCTCTCAGCGTTACGGGCCGCCCCAAGCCGTGCAAGTGGCATTTTATGAAAATGTTGGCGGACCGGAAAATCAGCACGGATTTGCCATTGACCAAGACCCGATGGCGGGGCTTTGTTGCCCCTTCACTCAACAGCAAGGTTGCCCGTCAGCCCTGCCCAGCAACCGGAGAGGTGGCAGAGTGGTCTAATGCGCACGCTTGGAAAGCGTGTGTAGGGAAACCTACCGAGGGTTCGAATCCCTCCCTCTCCGCCATTTTGCCGTAGCCAAAATGGCGACTGGCAAAGCCAGTGCGGGCGCGCAGTGAACGCGTGGGAGGAATAGGGGCAAAGCCGCAGGCTTTGGGGCTTTAGCCCCGAACGAAGTGAGTCAATCCCTCCCTCTCCGCCAGCCTTCGCCAAGCCTACGGGTGGCCGGCCGGCTTGGTGAAGAACTGTAATAGGTGCACGCCACCCGTTGCGAAGGCCGACGGAAAGTCCGGCCTCCTTTGAATCTAGCGCGCTGCGCTTCAGCCCACCTGAAACCAACTAATGGGGCTGGAAGCCAAGCTACTGTTTTACCCAGACCACCGCCTCGAGAAAATCAGAGGCTGGAAAGACCTTCAGTTCCCCGCCCATAAGGTGCGAAGCGACCTTGGACCCCCACTCAACAAACTTGGAGGCACCCACTACGGCGATTTTGGTGAAGTCATTGAGATGATATAGGCCGAATTTGGCATCGTCCCACATCGCCCCGGCCTCCCAGCCGGTAAAGCTCTCGTCAAAATGAATGACCAGCCGGATCTTGCCATATTTCTTGATCAATTTTTCCAAAATCGGAATGAAGACCATTTCGTAATTTTCCGCGGTCAGTTTACCGCTCGCTTTTACCACCAGAGCGTAACCCGAAGTTTCAGGCAGAATTGTAATCATGATATGATGGGGTTGAGGGTTTAGGGTTGAGACTCACTTGCACCCGGTCGTATCAACCGAGCCCGTTGACTGTATTGTGGTTCGAAATGTGGTTTGGTGCAAGTGGCCGTCAAATTCAGAGGGTGCAAATTAGCACGCCTTTATTCCCAAATTACTTCCGATCCTTCCGAGGGAAACCCGACCGATACCAGACGTTTTCATGTCGCGCCGCCAACCGGATGCAAAGGAGTGCGACACCCAACCTTTGACCAACGGCACCGCAGTCACCATTTGCACAACAACGGCCGTGAAGAAATGGCACTAGTTTACTGATTTCGGCGGGGGAAGCGGTTCCACCATCACGCGGTCGAGGCGCTCGTTGAGCAGGGCCGGAACAGGCAACCCAGAGTCCAGCGATTCGAGGCGGCTCCAGGCGTAAACCGTGGCGAGGCGGGCGCAGTCCACCGGGGAATCTCCGCGCAATCGGCCTTGGAGAAAGCCGGCGAGCAGGGCGTCTCCCGCCCCAACCGTGCTGACGACCTTGACCGGAGGTGCGCTCGCCCTGAGTTCGGCGTCCGGGGTGAGAAACAAGGCACCTTCGCCACCCAGTGAAACCACCAGATTGGGGATTTTATCGCGGCGCAACGTGCGGGCGGCGCCCAGCACGGCCTCGAAATCGTCCAGTTTGAGACCCAATAACTCGGCCAACTCGGTGACGTTGGGTTTGGCCAGGTCGATTCCCGCCGCGACCGCCGCCGACAAGGCCGGACCGCTCGTATCGACGGCAATCTTGACGCCGGTTTCACGCAATGCCCGGATGACCGCCGTAAAGTAATCGGGCCCTAGCCCGACCGGCAGGCTGCCGGCCAGAACAAACCAGACACCGGGACGGGCTAGCTTGCGCAAGGTGGCGATCAAAAGGTCGCATTGGGCCGGCGTGGGTTCGGCTCCGGGCAAGTTCAGATCCGTGGTTTGATCAGTCGCCGTTGCGACAATCTTAATGCCCGTGCGGGTCTCCCCAGGAACCCGCACGAAGGCGTCGCACAGATCATGTTGGCGAAAGTGTTGTTCGAAGATGGCCGGGTTTTGCTCGCCGAGGAAGCCGGACACCACGACCCTGGCTCCGCCCATCGCAAGCATAGTGGCCACATTGATGCCCTTGCCGCCCGCCTGGAGATGCGAGCGACTGACCCGGTGCACGCTGCCGGGATTGAGCCGCTCAACAAAAACCGTGTGGTCGATCGCAGGATTAAAGGTGACGGTAACCAAAGATGACATGGAACAGTTCGGCGCGGATTAGGTGGAAGCAAGAAGGGTTGGGGGGAGCGAGAGACGGATGGAAACGAGTGAATTCACCGGCGGAAATTGTCCGCGCCAGCCTTGGCGTGGGCGATCACGAAATCAACCAAGGCCTGAGAGTGGAACCAACCCGGCCAGTAGTTGTGCCCCTGGCCGGGAAATACAATCAATTCAATCTCACCACCGAGTTGACGATAACGTTCGGCCAGCAGCCCCGAATTTTGTGCCAAGGGGACAACATCGTCCTGGTCCCCGTGCAAGTGCAAAAGCGGCACCCCGGCCTGGGCCAACGGCGCCAGACGCTCGACCGGATTGTGCATGGCCAGATTGGCCGAAAGTTCTGCACTGCTCAATCCATAGGCACCGCAGGCCTTGGCCAATCCGGGATAACTCGAGAGGTTGCACACCGGGTATATCCCCGCCACGCATGCCACGGTGGTCGGATGCTCCACCGCCCAGTTATACAGCATCAGTCCGCCGCGGCTGCGCGCCAACAATGCCGCTCGCTGGGCGAAACCGCGCTGCTGCACCAATGTTTCGTAAAGTTTGCTGAAGAGGGCGCGTCCCGGCAGACTGCCGTAGGACTCGCCCACATCAATTCCCGCAATGGCAAGACCGGCATCAAGAAACTTTTGCAACATCCATTGCTCCTCACCTGCCGGCAATCCTGGCAGGGTCGGGGCATACCACACCCAACCCTGCGGTCCATCGGTTTCCACCCACGTTGGGAAAATCACAAACGCCCGGTGACCGCCCACGCTGAACTCACTGGCGGCATGACCACTGATCAGCGTTGGGTGCATGCCGTCGGCCTGCGGATATTTTGTCTGGTCCATGATGTCGGAATTTCCAAAGGGGGTTTATCCCGTTGACCTTTGGGTCAGCGGGTCGACTTCGGTTTGACGGTATCGGAGCAGATTCAGCCCCACGGGCAAGATTACCCTCCGGAATCCGCCAGCGGCCAAACTGATCAAAAAAATTCACTCGATATCCGACCCCATTGACCATCCAATTCCCCCATGCTTCCGCTGGGCCTCCCGCAATGGAGATTCAAGGCGTGCTTCTTCGTCTTAATCGGCGTGGCCGCGGGCCCTGACCTGTGTGCAGTGACCATGCAGGAATTGCTTCGCGACCCGAAAATGACGCCCAAACGATTCGCGAACTACTTTGAGGGGTTCAAATTCGACCGGCATCCATTCGATGTGCAGAACCCAAATCAGTTTCTCGCCAACCGGGCCGGTGACTGCATCGACTACGCCGTGCTCGCCGATCATGTCTTGAAGCAAAAGGGCTATCACACCCGGTTGATTCGCGTCGAGATGGTGGGAAAGAACGCGGGCCACGCCGTGTGCTACGTGAATGACGACCAGGTCTACCTCGACTACAACAATCGAAAATATTTCATCACCCTCACGCGCGCCAAACCGAGTATCCGCCATATCGCCGCCAAGGTGGCCGATTCCCTTGATAGCAACTGGACCTTTGCCCAGGAATTCACCTTCGACTACGACAGTTATATCAAACGCGCAGTCTTCACCGTGGTAAAAACCGATCCCCCGGACACCGATCCCGACCTGGTGGCCGCGCGCGCCTCAATCCCTTAATTCCGACTCCCAAACCTGCGACCCCAGCCCATCATGAAGGACCACACGCTCAGACGCATCCTGGTGTTTTTTCTGCTCATTTCGACCATCCTGATCGTGGTCGCGGTGCAGGCAGTGCGAAACATCAACCGCTCCACCGCCACCAGTGACTGGGTCAACCACACCCACGCCGTCATCATGGAAGTCGAGGCTCTGCGCACGGCACTTTATGTGGCCGATGCGACCGTCCAGGCCTATGTCTCGACCGGCAGTGTCTCCAATCTGGCCGCATGCAACGAGGCGCACTCCAACGTGATCGAGCATTTGGAAATCGTGCAGGCCCTGACCCGCAACGAACCGGAGCAAAAGGTCCAGATCGATGAAATCGCTACCTTGGTCAACACGCAGCTGGGCCGGATCCGGAAAATTCTGCACGCCCGGCAGGAAGGGCGGACCGAGGATGCACGTAAATTACTGGCGACCGATGCCGGCGATACCGCCAACCCCGATCTCCAGCGCAAAATCAAAACCTTGAAGGAAGCGGAACTGGATTTGCTCACCGCCCGCGACACCGCTTCGTATTTGCAGGCCCAGGCCACGCGTTGGACCGTTTGGTCAGGCATGGCTCTCGATGTGTTGCTGCTGGTTGGCGTGGTCTGGTTGATTCGGGATGACCTGGCCGCCCGACGGAAAGTGGCCGGCGCATTGCAGGAGGCCAATGCACAACTGGAGAGTCGGGTGGCACAGCGCACGGCGGAACTGGCGACCACCAACCAGGATCTCGTCACCGAAAATTTGGAACGCCAATGGACCAATCAGGCGCTCGAACACCAGTTGCGCTACAATCATAATATTGTCGATTCGATCAGTGATCTGGTCTTCGTCATCACCAAGGTCGCCAACATCTCCCGGGTGAACCCCGCCGTGCTCCACCTGACCGGACTGGAAAGTTCGGATTTGATCAACCAACCCCTGACCCGCGTCGTGCAGTTGGATATCACCGAAACTGAAACCAATTCCCCCCTGCGCAATCCCATTGCGCAGGCCATGAAGGATGGCCGCGACCTGCGGGAGCAATCGGCCGCCGTGAAGGATCGAAACGGCAAACTCACTCCGGTGCGCTTTTCATTGTTTCCGCTGCGTGACCATGACAAGGTCATCGGCGGGATAGTGACCCTTCAGATCATTCCACCAGGATCGGAAGCCAAAGCATAGCATCATAGTAATCCAATCCTTCGGAACCATGAAAAACCATATATTGCTAATCGACGACGAGGCCAACATCCGCGATCTCCTCAGTCGCTACCTGACCGGTTTGGGCTACCGGGTGACCACCACAGGCACCGTGCGTGAGGGCCTGCAGACTGCCCGACAGGAACAGCCGGATCTTTTGATTTCCGACCTGCAACTGGAGGATGGAGACGGCTTGGAAATGATTGGCGAATTGAAAGGGGATTACCCCAACCTTCCGGTCATTCTCCTGACCGGGGTCCTGTTTGACCGCGAGGTCGTGGACCAGGTTTTGAGCAACAAGGTATCCTGTTATCTCGAAAAAACCTCCTCGTTGGCGAAGATAAACGAAACCGTGCGGACTCTGCTGCCACTGCCCGCCTAAGCGTAATTTCCGTCGCCCCGTAATATGTTAAATCCCGGCTCTTCCGTGCCGGCCAAGTAACCTCTCATGTCCCACTCCTTCCTACCCCGGATCCTCGATCGATACATCGCAATTGATTTCGCCTGTGGCTGGCCGAATCTAACGCTGCTGCCCAATGGCGACATCATCACCTTGATCTGGCCCGATCCTTGCCATGGCCAGTGGGAAGGCGCCGCTGAGTGCTGGGGCAGCACTGATGGCGGTCACACTTGGACCAAGCGCGGTGTGCCCGTGCCGCATGACCCCGGCACCAATCGCATGAACCTTTCCGCCGGGCTCGCGCGCGACGGAGCGTTGGTCACCTTGGTTTCCGGCTGGGCGGGACGCACCCCTCGAGGCATCCCCAGCATCGCCACTGCGCAGGATCACATGCTGCCGCCCATTCCGGCGCGGTCACTGGACGGCGGTCGCACTTGGGAAAATTTCGCGGCCACGCTTTCCGCCGCGGAAGATACCGGGCCCCACTACGGCGACGGGATTCGCCTGACCACTGCCACCGGGGACGCCAACCTTACCCCCTTCGGCGATATCTGGCCGCTCACAGACGGAGTCCTCGGCACCCTGTTTTATTCCAGCCGCGTGCATTTCTATATCAGCCACGATGAGGGACGCAGCTGGACGCATCGCGCCACGTTTGGTCCGCAGGATCGTTTTACTGAAACCACGTGGCTGCCCCTGCCCGACGGGCGGCTCATTGCGGCTGCTCGCACCTCGGTAGACCAGCGGCTGGAGTTATTTACCTCCGGTGATCAGGGCCGGACCTGGGTGCTGGATCAGCCACTCACCGGCAACAATGAGCACCCTGCCGCCCTGACTTTGCTGCAGGATGGCGCGGTGCTGTTGACCTACGGCATCCGCACCGATGCGCTTTATGGCATCGGGGCGCGCCTTTCGCGGGATGGCGGGCGGAGTTGGAGCGAACCCCGGGTGTTGGTCGATCTGGAGGCGTCCACCAATCCTCACTCCCACAGCCATACCGTGCGCGATGGCGGTTATCCGGCCACGGTCCAATTGGACGATGGCACCATCGTCACCGCCTATTATTGCAAGGGAGTCGCCGCTCATCGTCGCTACCATGTTGGGGTGCTGCGTTGGCGGTTGGATTGAACCACCAGCTGGAATACGAAGATTTTTTAGAAATTTTCCTCGTTCTCGCGGCCTGTTTTTAGTCCCCTGCTTCCTTCCATGGCATTCAAAATCCCCTCCAAGCCCCGCATCCTCACCACCACGGTCGGTTCCTATCCGGTTCCAGATTGGCTCTCCGCCCTCCCGAGTGAGCAGGCGGTCATTGATGCCACCCGCGTGATTTTCGACATCCAGCGGCAGGCCGGTATCGACCTGCCGACCGACGGAGAGCTCTCCCGCTTCGACGTCAATCATCCCGACACGAACGGCATGATTGAGTATTTCATCCGTCCGATGTCGGGCATCTCGTCGGTTGTCGGTCGCTCCATCACCGAGGAATTCTCCAAACATTCCCCCATGGGTTTCCGCCGCAAACCCGCCGGAGTCGTGGTCGACAAGCTCGGCGAGGGTTCGCTCAATCTGCTGCATGACTGTCAGCAGGCCGCCGCGGTCGCGGGAGGTGCATTCAAATTCACCGCGACGAGCCCCTACATGTTGGCCCGCACCCTGCTCGACCATCATTACAAGAATTTTGCCGACCTGACCATGGCCCTGGCCGGCGTGCTCGCCGAGCAAATGCCCGGACTCCCTGCAGCCTGCGTGCAGATCGATGAGGCCAACATCCCCGGCAATGCCGATGATGCGCCGCTCGCCGCCGCCGCCATGAATGTTGTCCTCGATAAAATCGACAAGGGCACGGAACGTGCCGTCCATTTTTGCTTCGGCAATTACGGCGGCCAGACCATTCAATCCGGCAATTGGAAGAAGCTGGTGAAGTTCCTCAATTCCCTCCACTGCGATCACCTCGTGCTGGAGATGGCCCACCGGCCCAAGAGTGATCTCGATGCCCTCAAGCAGATCGACAAAAAAATCGCCCTCGGCATCGGGGTCATCGATATCAAGGTCAACCATATCGAGACGCCCGACGAGATCGCCGCGAGTATTGCCGCCGTTGAAAAGAAGGTCGGCGCCGGTCGCGTGCGGTTCGTCCATCCCGACTGTGGTTTCTGGATGCTGAAGCGCTCCATTGCCGATCGTAAGATGGAAGCCCTCGTCCTCGGCCGCGACAAGTATCTCGGCCGGTAAATTATCCTCCGTGTCCTATGCAATCACTGCAGATGTGCAGTGATTGCTTGGATTTCATGTTCCGATAGCGTTACGTGACGCATTCCCATTTCTGGCGAATGTTTCCGATGAACTCTGTTGAACGCGTCCACACTGCACTGCAACTCGGTCAACCGGACCGCGTGCCGATCCTCGAATTTGTGGTGGACGAAAAAGTCGCCCGGGTCGCCGTGCCGGGCTGCCGCGATGTTGCCGATTGCATGGACCAGCTCGACATGGACAGTGTGGGCTGCGGCGCGTCCTTCGCAGTGGTCGGTCGCGAGCCAGACGGCACCTACACCGACGAATGGGGCGTGCGCTACCTCCCCGGTCCCGAGGCGGTCGCCCACCCCATCCACGGCCCGATAATGACCCTGGAAGATGCCCGCGCCTACACCCCGCCCGACCCCGAAGCTCCGGACCGCCTCGGCAAATTGCCTGATCTGGTCCGCCGCTACAAAGGCAAGCGCGCCATCTGCTTTCACCACCGGGCCGCCTTCATGTGGTCGGCCTACCTGATGGGACTCGACAATCTGTTGATGAATTTCCTGGCAGAACCGGAACTGGTCGAACTGACGATGGAGAAGGTCCTGCGCTGCAATATGCGCATTGTCCAACGTGCCATCCGGGCCGGGGCCGAGGTCATCATCCTGGGTGACGATTATGCGGGCAACCAAGGCCCGATGATGAGCCCGGTGCACTTTCAGCAGTTCATCCTGCCCTGTCTGCAGCGGATGATCGCGATGATCCACGACGAAGGCGCGCTCTGCATCAAACACTCCGACGGCAACCTCTACCCCCTGCTTGACCTGATTGTCTCGGCCGGTCCGGATGGCATCAACCCCATCGAGCCCGTCGCCGGCATGACCTTGGCGCAGGTAAAGAAACTCGTCGGCGACAAGGTTTGCGTGACGGGCAACATCGACTGCGGTCAACTGCTGCCCCACGGCACCCCGGCGCAAGTGCGGACCGCCGTGCGCCAAGCCATTGCCGACGCCGCTACCGGGGGCGGCTACATCCTCACCTCATCGAACAGCGTTCACTCCTCCTGCGACCCACAAAACTTCGTCGCCATGGTTCGCGCGTGCCACGAGTTCGGCACATATTAACTGCTCATCCTCGGACAAATACGAGCCTGCCGGGGCCCATTGGGCTCTTAAAGTCGGCAGCCTATTTCAGTGCCCTGGCCAGCTTGATCAACTCCCGCGGCACTTCCTCGTAGATTTTTGCATAAGGTCTTTCCCCGACTATCAGCGGCACGAGATCGTCCGTGTAACCTTGCTTGGCACAGGCCGCCTGGTCGGGTGCGTATCCGGCCCCGCCCACCAGACTGACCACCCAGGTGTGCGGGTGCGGACTGTGCTGCAAAACCGGCGCCTGCAAGCTGTGAAACACTTCCAACCCAACGCCGAGCAAGGCCACCGGCCCGAGGCGCAGACCCTGCACCGCCACGGGCGGATTTGGTCCCTGGCTTCCCTGGAATCCGGCCAACACCCGGCGCAGGCCTTCCAGCCGCGCCATGTTCAGACCGTTAGTCTGCAACGGTGGCGTGCCCACCTTGGTGTCATCCGTGATGCCGGGGGCAGAAAAAAGTTTCTCCAGTTCCTTGATGCGCTTCTGCACCCACGCCTTGGTCCAGGGTTTGCGCGCAAACTTCACCTCGCGCTGCAGGCCCTGCATGGAGTCGACTTTGATCGGTTGCGCCGCCTGCAATCCGCGCTTGAGCACCGCGGTGTATTTTTGCGTCAACACCCGCAAACCGCGTTTGGTCTCGACCGGGGCACGATGCACCACGGGAGGATTGATGTCGCCCATCGCACCCGGCAGAAAAATTGCCGTCGCCCCCGGGTAAGCCCGCTCAATTGCCCGGGAAGCCAGTCCGACAAAATCCCCGTGCACATCGAACGTCTGCTCGCTGCCCACCACGGCATGACAGCCGAAATGATGCAGCACACCGAATAGTTTCCCCTGGGTGTAGGCGGCCAGGACCCGGAGCGTCGGATCGGTATCCTGCGGTCGTGCCGGTCGGAACTTGGGATCCAGCCGCACCTCAATCGGGTCAAACATCCAGCCGCCCTTGTCCGTCTCGCGATTGATCGCAATTCCCTCACACGGCACTTCGGCATAGCGCCATTCCACCTCAACCAGGGCCTTGATCGCCTGCTCGGCGGCCGCGGCAATCCGGCTTGGCAAGGTTTCCAGATACATTGCATCCGTTTCGCCCCACCCCACAATGCCGCCAACCGTCGGGCCACTGTGCGTGTGGGTCACCGTAACAAAGATGTCCTCCGGCTTCCCCCCGATCCGTTGCGCCACCACCTCGCGGATTTTGCGGGCCAACATCAACGGCGTGAAACACAGATCCAAATTGATCAGGACCGTGCGACGCTTGCCTTGCGTCACGGCCATCGCCCGGGCGGATAGCGGCGCCGTGATTTTCCGGGCGGCCCGATTGCGATACGGTCCGTAGCCGACGAGTTGGACCCCCAGCCGCGGGGTAATGTCGGATTGGGCGAAACCGGCTATCATCCGCGAACGGCGGGAGCCGCCGGACCCACCTTGCGCTCATGATCACGCAACGCGTCGATATTGGCTTCCACCTTGAGAATGATTTCCGCCATCCGCTCGATCATGGGCTCGTTGGGCGCCACCATGTCAAAGCCCGATTCCAGCGCGTGGTCCACCCGCCAACGGGTATTGGGCAGCGGCAGATTGCGGTAGTCGACCTTGGCCGCCGCCAGCGTCGATAGCCAGGACACCCGAGGTCCCTGGTAGTTTTGCCAATGCAGGCGCGGCCAGTCTGAGATTGGCGAGGGCACATACCCGATGGCGTTGAAGCCCTCGGCCTTGAGCGCGGCCGCAAAGGTATCGCGGGTGATGCCCGCAGTTGCCGAATCCAGGGTGAAGGATATCAGGTGATACGACGGTTTCACCCCCGCGGCATAGTCCGGCAGTCTGAGATACTTGCCTCCCGCCAGATGCTGTCGCAGCAAATCGGCGTGACGCCTGCGCTCCACCAATTCGGCGTCCAGTTTGGCAAACTGCTCGGTGAGCAACACGGCGTTGAACGGCGCCACCCGGTAGGTGTAAACCAGTGAATCACTGTAGGGTTTGAGTTCCTCCGGCATGCCACCGTCGGTCGCCCGACCCATGTGTTGGCCGATCATGGCGCCCTTCCAATACACGTTTTCGTGCGGGGTCACCATGTAGCCGGATTCGGTCGTCGCGAGAATCTTGCCCCCCATGCAGGAAAAACCCGCCGCGTCACCGACCGTGCCGACGCGCAAACCATCAATCTCGGCCCCATGCGCCTGACTGCCGTCCTCGATCAGCATGAGTTTGTGTTTGTCGGCAATGGCACGCAACCGTTTCAAATTCGCCGGTTGACCAAAAATGTGCACCGCCAGAATCGCTTTCGTGCGGGGGGTGATCGCCGCCTCGATCGATTCCGGATCAATCAAACCCGTGGCGCGTTCCACATCGACGAAAACCGGGATCGCGTTCTGATGCAGGATACAGGAGATCGACGCACCCCACGTGTAGGGCGTGGTGATCACCTCATCACCGCCGCAGATCTCCAGACCGGCCAGGGCCGATTGCAGCGCCGCGTGGCCGGAGCTCGTGGCCAAAACATGGCGTCCGCCATGGTAGCGGGAAATGACTTCCTCAGCCTCACCGATCTCCGGCACGTGCTTGCGGCCCACCCCGAATAGTTTCCCGGTGCGCAGCATCTCCACCGTGCGGGCTATGGCCCGGTCGGTGAAGGTCGGAAACTTCGGGTAGGTGATTTTGCCGACGGGAGTGCCGCCCAGCAGGGCAAGTTTCGCAGCAGTCGGGGCCAGGGTGGAGCTCATGGGAAACAGTCTAGCACATCGTGCGCGGGTCGGGAATGGCCAAGCTTACTCAGTCATGGCAAAACTTACGCCCCATAGTGCCAGCCGTCGGCCAGGGTGAACGGCCGGGGATCCACCGGGTCGGTCAAATTCCGGTAACGGGGACCCCGCAACCAGCTGGCTTTGCCGAGGTAAAGGGTCTGCAGCTGCGCCGGGATTTTGGCCGTGAACTCCGGGGTAAGGTCGCACCCGCCCCAATAGGGAAACATCGTGCTGCCGTAGCCACAGATGATGATAGCCCGTTCCCGGTCGCTCCTGATCTGGCCGGTGGCATGTATCAGGGTTTCGGCAAACAACAGGGTAGAACCGGCCGGCGCCACCACCTGATGGATAAGGGACCGGTCCTCATAGGCCCGGGCAATCATGTCCTCCACCGGCAGATCGATTTTGTGGCTGCCCGCCACCACCACGGTGCCGCCGTCATCCGGCCCCAACTCGGTCAGATTGGTGAGCGTCTTGACAAAACTGCAGTGAAAGAGGCCGTTTTTGCTGTGACTGGCGTAGGGCACATCCATGCCGTTGTGAAAATCGAATTTGGGCTCGGCGCTTGGCATTGCCTCCGGTTTGCGCGAATTGATGTGCGCATTCATCTCCACCATGCGTGCCTCGGCTCCCATCACTTCCTCGGCCATGCCCACCAACCGCGGATGAGTCGCATAGGCACTGAAAAGGGGATCTGCTTCCCGCATGTCGCTGATAAAGACATGATGCGGCAAATCCACCAGAAATCGTGGCTCACCCCGCCCGGGTTCCACGCCCGGTGTCAGGGCCCGGATTTCCGTTTTGATCCGTTGCATCGCACTGAGAATCCCAGTGCATTCCTCCTCACTGAGCACCTTGGGCACCACGACATAACCGTTGATGTCAAAATGGTAGCGCTGCGCAGGAGTCAGCGCGGGAAAGGGACGGTCAAACGTCGGTTCCATGGGTAAAACTGGAAAAAGTTTCGGGTGAGAAAAGCCAAACCTGATAAGGCGGGCCTTGACCGCAGTGCGATAACAAACGGTTATTTTCGCTTGTCCAGCCACGCCCGGGGCGACAAGCCCGTGACCCGTTTGAAAGCGCGGCTGAAAGTGAACTGATCGGAAAAGCCCAGCCTTTCACTCACAGCCTTCACACTGGCTCCCGGCTCACCCAGGCTCTGCCGGGCCCGGTCGATCCGTTCCTCGAGGATGAAACGGCCCAAGGGTGTGCCGGTTTCCGTGCGAAACAGCGCCGTCAGATAATTGGGCGACACATGCACTGCCCGCGCCACATCCACCAACGCTAGGGCCTGACCCGCCCGGGCCCGCACAAATTCCGTGGCCCGCCGCACCAGTTGCGCCCGGGTGTCCAATTGCTCCTCTCCCCCCTCAAGGACACGACGATACAGAGCCAGCGCAAGGGTCAGCATCATTTCACGGAGCTCTTCCACCCCCGGCACCTTGCCCGCACCCGCGACTTGCCGCAGTGCCCCCAGCCGACCTTGCACCTCTGCGGGCAATGTGGTGAAACTCAATTGATATTCAAACGTGAAGCCATCGCGGCGGCTGTAGCGGGTCACATGCATGGATGGTTCCTCCCCGTGCAAGCTCCACCAGACCAACCGGTATCCGACCCCGGGATTCACAAACGTTTCCGCGTGGGGTTGCCGCGCCGGACACACGACCAAGTCTCCCGTTTCCAGAGTCGCGGCGGCATGACCAAAACTGAAAACACAACGCCCCTCGATCAGCAGGCAGAGCTCGGCATGCTCATGGGCATGCTTTTCATCATAAAGCACGGGCACAAATTTGGCCCGCCGCCGACAATCCTTGGGCAAATGCCCCCGCCAAGGCCCGAGCAGATGCGAAGCATCCAGTCGTCCAAGCGCGATAACCAGCTCACTGCCGATGAAATTGGTAAGGGACACGGAAGTCGCGCTAGACAATGCCGCCTTATCCTGCAAAGCAATCCTCACCCATTCCCAAAAACATCATGCTAAACATCGCGATCATTGGATGCGGGGTCATTGCGCAGCACCACCTGCGGGGACTCGCCAAACTCACCACTGCCCGGGCTGCCGCCGTCTGTGACATCCGGCCCGAAATCGCGGAAAAAACCGCCGCTGAGTTCGGCGTGGCCCGTTGGGAAACCGATGCTGCAAAACTTTTTGCCGATCCCGCCATCGACGCGGTCATCCTCGCTTTGCCCGCCGTGGCGCGCACCACCCTCGCCCTGGAGGCTTTCAAACACGGCAAGCACGTGCTCACTGAAAAACCCGTGGCCATGAACGCCGCCGAGGTCCGCACCATGCTCGCGGCCCAGGGTGACTTGGTGGGCGCCTGTTGTTCCTCCCGTTATCAATCCTTCGCCTCCGCCAAGGCAGCCCGTGAATACATCCGGAGTGGTGGACTCGGGAAGATCCGCACCATCACCTGCCGTGCGGCCACCAAGCCGGGCGATGCCCCCTCGCCCAATCCCCCGGTCTGGCGGTTGCGGCGCGATCTCAACGGCGGCGGCATCTTCGTCAATTGGGGCTGCTACGATGTGGATTACCTGCTCAGTATGGTCGATTTCAAGCTCACCCCCCAATACGCCCTCGCCCGCACCTGGCAGGTGCCGGCGGCCTTCAGTGCCTATGCCGCCGCCGGTTCCGATGCCGAGACCCACATCACCGGCCTGGTTACCTTTGCGGAAGGCTGTGTCCTGACCTACGAGCGTGCGGAATTCTCCTCCCTGCCAGCGGAAAGCATTTGGCAGATTTGTGGTGATCGCGGGGCCTTGAACCTGCAAATGCTCAAGGCGAAATCAGCCAATATTGTGCTGACCGAACCCAACCCCGGCACCGGCACGGTCACGCGCGTGCTCTGGGAAGGCGACGAATCCACCAGCACCCTGGAGCACGAGGGTATCACCGCCGATTTTGCGGCCGCCATTCTCGAAAAACGCAAACCGATGACCTCGCTGCAGGACGCGCTGCTCTTCGCCCGCATTGCCGACGCGTTTTACGCCTCCGCCGATTCGGGCCAGCCGGTCAGTTTCGAATAATCCGGCCGTTGCACATCACCCAGTCGACCGGATTGCCGCCCACTTCATGGGCGAGCGCCCGTTCATCGCGGTGCAGCAGCAATGCGAGGTCCGCCCGCTGACCCGGCGCAATCGTGCCCCGATCGGCCAGACCCAGCAAGGTTGCCGCATTCACCGTGCAGGCGGCAATCGCCTCCGCGGAGGTCAACCCGCAGTATCGCACGGCCAGAGAGATCGCAAAGGGCATTGAGTAACACGGTGCCGAGCCGGGATTATAGTTGGTGGCCAGCGCCAAGGCTCCACCTTCATCGACAAACTGCCGGGCCCGGGCGTAGCGGCCATCGGTATGAAAACCCGTGGCCGGCAGAATCACACCCATGGTGGGGGCCACCGCAAGTGCCCGGAGGTCATTGTTGGTGCTCGCTTCCAGGTGATCGACACTGCGCAGGCCCAGCCGGATGGCCTCGGGGATCATGCCAAGCGAGTTGAACTGATCCGCATGCACGCGCCCCGGGTGGCCCATCGCCTGGGCCTGGGCCAACAAGCGCACACAAGCTTCCCGCGGCCAGGCTCCTTCCTCGCAAAATGCATCCACCATCACCCCGGGAAATTCCGCACTCACGGTCGGCAGGGTTTCCTCCACAGTCATTTCAACAAACTCCGCCAAGTCCCCCTCAAACGCGTGCCCCAACAAAGCCGTGGTCAAAACCGTGCACTCCCACTTTTTCGCCGCCCGGCGAATTGCCCGCAGCAGCTTCAATTCATTCTTCGTATCGAGACCATAACCACTCTTCACCTCCATTGTCGTGGTGCCTTCGTGCAGCATCATCGCGAGACGTTCCCCCAGGCTGCTGGTCAATTCCACCACACCCGCCGCGCGCACCGCTGCCACCGTGGAGTGAATTCCCCCACCCGCCTGCAGTATATCGAGATAGGGCACGCCCGTGAGTTTCAAATCCCATTCGTCGAGCCGGTCTCCCGCCCAACAGGCATGCGTATGGCAGTCCACAAATCCCGGCATCAAGACCTGTCCGCGGGCATCAATCACCTCCGCATCGGAAGATGCCAGCACATGTGCCCCCACCGCCACGATGATTCCATCTTCGATCAATACCTCCCCCTTGGGTATGACTCCCAGTTCGCCCAAGGCTTTGCCCCGGCGCGGACCGACGGGACCTGCCAAGGTGAGGATGCGTGCGTTGCGTAGGTGTAGTTTCATCGGTGGGAATAACCTTCTATAAAGGCCAGGAGCAAATGGGCGGCAATGCGCGCCGTGCGGTGTGCGGCATCGTGGCGCGGGTTTAATTCCATGAGATCGAAACAACGCACGCGGGGGCATTCCCCGCAGGCGTAAATCCATTGTTCCGCATGGGGCACAGTCCATCCGGACGGATTGAGCGCACTCACCCCCGGAGCATGGGCCGCATCCAGCACATCCAGGTCGAAACTGACAAAAAGATTCTTGCCTCGCGGCAGGACAACATCAGCCCCATCCGGATGGATCTTTCCGCCGTGGTGTAAAAACCAGGCGCGGTGCTCCGGCGAATTCACCCACAGCCTGTAACCGTGCAGGTGCAGCGCCGGCACACCGCAATTCTCGATCAATTTGCGAAATGGCATGCCCGATCCCGGCGTCTCGCGCACATCGAGATGGGCATCAAAATAAAGCCCAATCAGCTTTGGATATTTCGCCGCCACCGCGCGCACAAAGGGGAACGTCAGGTCATGCCCGCCACCAATGGCGATCGGAAACAATCCCGCATCCAGCAAGGCGGTGGTGGCCGCGGTTACCCGCGCATGCGTTTCACCGAGTGTCCTGGCCGGCACGACATCACCAGCATCAAACACGGTCGGCCAATGCGCTTGGGCCGCGCCATATCCGGCCAGGGCAGCCCGCACGGCCCGGGGTCCGCCGGCGGCGCCCACTCTGCCATGATTGAGTTTCACGCCGGCGTCATCCGGCAAGCCCAGCAAGGCGACCTGGCAACCGGTCGGGTGGTCCCGGCGCACGGTGGCCGCGAACCGCCCGTGCGCGATCCGGGTTGGCCAAATTCCCCTGGTGGTGTGTGGCACGGTCAACATGGGAACAGATTCATTTCATGGGGATCGGCACCTTGAGCCGCCGGGCGCAGCGGCGCGCTTGATCGTAACCGGCGTCCACGTGGCGAAAGACCCCCATCATGGGATCGTTGGCCAACACGCGCTCGAGCCGGGCGGCGGCTGCCGGCGTGCCGTCGGCCACAATGACCTGACCCGCATGCTGGCTGTAGCCAATGCCCACGCCGCCGCCGTGATGGAAACTCACCCACGAAGCGCCGCTCGCAACATTGACCATCGCATTGAGGAGGGCCCAATCACTGATGGCGTCGGAGCCATCCTTCATCGCCTCGGTTTCACGGTTGGGACTTGCCACCGAACCGCAATCGAGATGATCCCGACCGATCACAATGGGAGCCTTCACCCGGCCATCGGCGACCATCCGGTTGAAAAGCAATCCCGCCCGATGACGCTCCCCCAGCCCGAGCCAGCAAATCCGGGCCGGCAACCCTTGAAACGCAACGCGCTCACCTGCCAGCTTGATCCAGCGGTGCAGCCCGACATCCCGCGGAAACAAGGCCAACAGTGCTTGGTCGGTCGCCGCAATGTCCGCGGGATCGCCCGACAGGGCGACCCAGCGAAAGGGCCCCCGTCCCTGGCAAAATTGCGGACGAATGTAGGCCGGCACAAAGCCCGGAAAGGAAAACGCCGCTTTCACGCCCTGGTTGAAGGCATGCTGCCGGAGGTTGTTGCCGTAATCAAAAGTCGTGGTCCCGCGCTTGCGCAATGCGAGCATGGCCCGCACCTGCCGGGCCATCGAGGCCAGCGACAACTGTTGATATTTGACCGGATCCTTTTTCCGCAGCAGGGCCGCGGCCTTCAGGTCATGGCCCACCGGCACATAACCCACGAGGGGATCGTGCGCGCTGGTTTGGTCCGTCAGCACATCCACTTTGATTTTTCGGACCAGCAGGCGCTCGAGTAAATCAGTGATATTGGCCACCACCCCCACACTGTGGGCCCGGGCCGATCCGGCCGCGGCCACCGCCCGATCAATCGCCGCATCAATCGAAGGGGCAATTTCATCAAGGTAGCGGTCATGCACTCGTTTGCGCAGCCGGGATCGATCCACATCTGCAATCAAGCAAACTCCATCCGCCATCGTGACCGCCAGCGGTTGGGCTCCGCCCATGCCGCCACAACCGCCGGTCACACAAAGCCGGCCGGTCAGATCCCCGCCAAAGTGCTGCCGCCCCACCTCGGCGAAAGTTTCATAGGTGCCCTGCAGTATCCCCTGCGTGCCAATGTAAATCCAGGAACCCGCCGTCATCTGGCCATACATCATCAGTCCGCGGGCCTCGAGATCGTCGAAGGTATCCTGCGTGGCCCACTTGGGCACCAGATTGCTATTCGCAATCAGCACCCGCGGGGCATCGGCGTGCGTGCGCACCACCCCAACCGGTTTGCCCGACTGCACCAGCAGGGTCTCATCCGGCGCCAATTTGCGCAGCGCGGCAACAATGCCATCGTAACAGGCCCAGTTGCGGGCCGCCTTGCCGCGCCCGCCATAAACCACGAGATCGGCCGGCCGTTCCGCCACCTCCGGATCGAGGTTGTTCATCAGCATGCGCATGGCCGCCTCGGCCCCCCAGGACCGGCAACTGAGTTTCCTGCCCCGCGGGGCGCGGATGATGCGTTTTGGTTTCGTCATGTCAGGTGTCCCGTTCGTTCACTGCAGTTTGCCACTGGCCTCCTCGGCGGCGGTGACCAGCGAACCGCTTTTGACAAGGGCCAGCGCCGTTTGAATATCCTGGTGAAAAAGTCGGTCGGCTTCGGCAAAGGCGAGGTGACGGCGCACTTCGGCATGGGCCGCTTCCACGCCGCGGCCGGCTTTCAGGGGGTGAATAAAATCAAGGGCCTGCGCCGCGCACATCACCTCGATGGCGAGCACCGTTTCCACATTTTCCACCACTTCCAGCAACTTGGTCGCCGAGATGGAGCCCATCGACACGTGATCCTCCTGGCCGAGCGAACTCGGGATCGAATCCACCGAAGCGGGATGCGCCAATATTTTGTTTTCCGACACCAGGGCGGCCGCGGTGTATTGGGGCAGCATGAAACCGGAATTGAGGCCCGTGTCACTCATCAGCAGTTTGGGCAGCTTGACCTCGCCCATCGTGTCTCCGCCCAAAAGCAAATAAATGCGGCGCTCGGAAATCGATGCGATCTCGGCCGCGGCGATGGCCAGAAAATCCATCGCGAACGCCAGCGGCTCGCCGTGAAAATTTCCGCCGCTCACGACATCACCGTTGGGAAATACCAGGGGATTGTCGGTGACTGAGTTGAGTTCGGTTTCCACTGTGGCCAGCGCGGCGCGCACCGTGTCCCGCACGGCCCCGTGCACCTGGGGCACACAACGGATCGAATACGGATCCTGCACTTTGCCGCAATTGAGGTGTGAGGGCAGGATCTCCGAAGCGACCAGCAACTGCCGGACATTCCCCGCGGATTCGATCTGCCCGGCGTGTGGACGTGCGGCGTGGATGCGCTCGTCAAACGGCGTGGCACTGCCGCGCATCGCCTCCAACGTCATGGCCGCCGTGATGTCGGCCACCTTGAGCAGACCCTGCATCCGCAGCAGCGTATGCACCGCATGCGCCGCCATGAACTGCGTGCCATTGATCAGGGCCAGTCCTTCCTTGGCTTTCAGCCGCAAGGGAACGAGACCCAAGTGGTCAAGCGCCGCTGTCGCGGGTTGCTTGCTGCCATCCGGCATCCAGACCTCGCCCAGGCCCAACAACGGCAGGGTCAGATGCGCCAAAGGAGCGAGATCACCCGAGGCACCAAGCGATCCCTTGGCAAAGACCACCGGACTGATGTTCGCGTTATAGAAACTGAGCAGATACTCGACCAGCACCGGTCGGACACCGGACAACCCCAGAGCCAGGGCGTTGATCTTTAAAAGCAGCATCAGCTGAACAATCGCGGGATCCACTTCGCGGCCCACTCCCACGGCATGGCTCAAGATCAGGTTCTCCTGCAGCTTGTCCACATCCTCCGGGGAAATACGCTGGTGCGCCAAAATACCAAAACCGGTGTTGATACCGTAGTAGGAACGATTGCCCGCGGCCAGGCGTTCCACCACGGCCCGCGAGGCGGCAATCCTGCTTTGGGCTTCCGCGCTCAACATCAGATTACCCCGGTCGTCCTGCAGGCCGCGAATTCGGCACAGGGTTAAGGGGTCGTCGCCAATGAGGTCGGGGGCAGCCATGGTTGCGGGGGAGGACTAAATTCTGCAACTCCGGGCAAACCCGTGCAAGAACCCGACCCGGACAACCGGGTAAATAGGCCGAAAGGATGACCGGAAAAGATCCGGTCAATATGCCGCTAAAAGTGAAACGCGGCTTTGCCCCCGCAGAAGTTTTAGTTACGATGCGTCCTCATGTCCGATCTATCTGACCTTTATCAACAGGTCATCCTCGACCACAACCGCCGCCCGCGCAACCGGGGCAAACTGCCGACCGCCAATCGTGTGGCCCACGGCGACAATCCCTCGTGCGGCGACCAATGCAGCGTCTATATCGAGTTGGAGGGCGACCGCATCAAGGACCTCACCTTCGACGGTTCCGGCTGCGCCATCTCCCAGGCCAGCTCCTCGCTCATGACCACGCAACTCAAGGGCAAGACGACGGCGGAGGCCGAAAAACTTTTCCAGGAATTCCATGAGATTGTGACGACGGGCCAGGCGCCCGAGGAAATCAGTGACGTTGCCGCTTTTGCCGGAGTGCATGCCTTTCCCGCCCGCATCAAGTGCGCCACCTTGGGCTGGCACGCCGCGCTCAATGCCCTGAAGGGCGACCCTGCACCGGCCACCACCGAGAGTCACAACGACTGAGTCGTTCTTTTATGCCCAACTGGCAAAATGTCCGCGCCGATTTTCCGGTGCTCCATCAACAGGTTAACGGCAAACCGCTGGTCTACCTCGACAACGCCGCCACGGCGCAAAAACCCCGCAGCGTCATCGCTGCGCTCGTGCACTATTACGAGCATGACAACAGCAATGTGCACCGCGGGCTGCATGCCCTCTCAATGCGTGCCACCAATAACTACGAAGGGGCCCGGACCCGCATCGCCCAATTCATCAACGCCGCCGATCCCGCCGAGATCATCTTCACCCGTGGCACTACCGAGAGCATCAACATTGTGGCTCGCAGTTGGGGTCAGGCGCATCTGAAGCCCGGGGACGTGGTCCTGACCACGGAGATGGAGCATCACTCCAATCTCGTCCCCTGGCAGCAGGCGGCCAAGGCCAGCGGGGCCACACTCAAATACGTGCCCGTGCTGGGCGCCAACGCCGAAGGCGGGCTTGATCTCGCGGCCCTCGACCAGTTGCTCACTCCGGCCGTGAAGCTTTTCGCCTTCACCCACATCTCCAACACCCTCGGCACCATCAATCCGGTCAAGGAACTGTGCCGGCGGGCGCGGGCCGTCGGCGCCATCACGGTGATTGATGCCGCGCAATCCATCGGCCATGGTCCGTTGGACGTGCGGGACATTGATTGTGATTTCCTCGCGTTCTCCGGTCACAAAATGTGCGGGCCCACCGGCATCGGCGTGCTTTACGGTCGCCGCGCCCTGCTGGACAAACTTGCCCCGGATGAAACCGGCGGCGGTATGGTCGTGACCGTGGACTACGCCGGGGCCACGTGGAAACCCGCCCCCGAGCGCTTTGAGGCTGGGACGCCGAATGTGGCCGATGCCATCGCCCTGGGCGCCGCATGTGATTATCTCGATACTCTGGACCGCGCCGAGATCGCCAAGCACGACATCGCGCTGGCGCAACTCGCCTACCAGAAACTCAGCGCCCTGCCCGGCATCCGCCTGTTGGGGCCGACGGGTGAACGGAGCGGCTTGGTCAGTTTTTCCTTTCCCGACGTGCACGCCCATGACGTGGTGACTTTTGCCGATGAAGATGGCCTGGCCTTGCGCGGCGGCCACCATTGTAACCAGCCCCTGATGCGTAAACTGGGCCTCACCAGCACCACCCGGGCGAGTTTCTACATTTACAATCGCGACGAGGAGATTGATGTCCTCGTCGCCAGCTTGCAGCGCATCATCAAGTTTTTCGGCGTGACCTGAGGGTCAGGTCACACCACGGGCGTGGGCTAGTCCGACGGCAAGGTCTGTCCCTTCGCCTCCGCTTACCAGCAGGTCAATTTCAGTCGGAGTAAAGGGTAGGGCTTACTCCGGAAGAGGGCAGGCGTCGGTTCAATTGCTGTCACCATCGGTGACGGGAGCCAGCTTTTGTTGCAGCGCCTTGATTTGATCCCCGTAGGTCGGTGGTGGCTCCGGGTTGCGGTAGAAGACCCCGGTGTAGAGCGTGCGCCCGTATTCCTGGGCGAGCTCCATGGCCCGCAGCCGGTTGGTCGGGTCATGACCTTCCGCTGAGAGTTTGCGCAGTTTTGCTTTCTGCAGTTTCAACTGGCTGTCGGGATCACCAAAACTGATGCAGGGTGACTGGACGTTGACGAAGGCAAAACCGGGATAACGAATCGCTTCCTCGATCATGTTGGCGAGACCTTCCATGTCTGCCGGCGCGCCTTGGGCGACAAAACCCGCGCCGTAAGCCAGCACATAGAGCAGCGGATTGACCGGTTCCTCCATGCTGCCGTAAAGCGAGCTGGGGGTCACCGTGCCGCGGGGGGAAGTGGGTGATACCTGGCCCTTGGTGAGCCCGTAAATCTGGTTGTCCATCATCAGATAGGTGAGGTCGGGATTGCGCCGGATGGCATGTGGCACATGGCCACCACCGATGGAAAAACCGTCGCCATCGCCGCCGGCCGCGAGCACCAACAGTTCCGGGCGTGCCATCTTGATGCCTTGGGCGATCGGCAGGGCACGGCCGTGCAGGGTGTTGAAACCGTATGCGGTCGTGTAGCCGGGGATACGGCTGGAACAACCGATGCCCGAGACAAACGAGATCTCGTGCGGGGGACGACCGATGGAAGCGAGGGCGCGATAGAGCGCAGTCACGACACCATAGTCGCCGCAACCCGGACACCAGATCGGCTTGAGACCGCTCCGGTAATCCTTGGCGGTGAGAGCCGGAGATTCCGGCGTGTGGGGACAATCACAAAGGGCACTCATTGGGCAAAGGCGGGTTGGGGCTGCGGATCGGCCATGACGCGGCGCGTGATGACGCGCAGACTTTCGGCGACTTCCGTCGGCCAGATGGGATTGGCACCACTGCGCGCCAACACGGTAAATTCGGCGGGCACATCCGTCCACATGCGGATCATGCGATAAAGTTGACCTTGGTGCGACTGCTCGACGACCAGCGCCGAGCGCACCGAGGCGAAAAAGTCGCGGTAAACGTTTTCCGCCACCGGATAGACCAGTTTGGGGATCAGCAGTTTGACCGCCAGACCTTCGGCGCGCACGAGCCGCAAGGCCTCGAGCGCCACGCCCGCGACACTGCCCCAGGCGATAATGCCCACGGGTGCATCCGGATCGCCCTCGATGACAAACAGGTCGCGTCGTTCCTTGAGCGGATCGAGCTTGTGCATGCGCTTGTCATTCATGCGCGCATGCATTTCGCCACTGGCGGTTGGTGCACCTGCCTCGTTGTGTTCAATGCCTGCCGCCAGATAATTGCCCCCTTTCATCCCCGGATGGCTGATCGGGCTGATGCCCGTGGGGTTGATGACAAACCGCTGGTAATTGACCAGTTCCTCCGCAGTCGGCACCCGCCGGTTCACAATGGCAAACCGGGCCGGATCCTCGGGCTCGACGATTTCCTTGCGTTGGGCAATCTCCTGGTCGGAAAGCACGATCACCGGCGTCTGGTAATGTTCGGCGATGTTGAACGCCTCGACCGTGATGCCGAACATGTCGGCCACACTGATCGGCGCGAGCACCGGTCGCACCGTGTCGCCATGGGCGGAAAACGCGGCCGCAAACAAATCCGCCTGCTCGGGTTTGGTCGGCATGCCGGTGGACGGGCCACCGCGCTGCACGTTGATACAGACCAGCGGGAGTTCCGCGAGACTCGCCAGACCCAGCACTTCGGCCTTGAGCGAAAAGCCCGGACCGGAAGTCGCGGTCATCGACTTGCATCCGGCAAACGAGGCCCCGACTGCCGCAGCGGCGCCGGCAATCTCGTCCTCCGCCTGCAGCACCGAACCACCGTGCTGCCAGATATCGCGTTGCAAATGCTGCATGATCTCGGTCGCCGGTGTGATGGGATAGCCGCCAAAAAAACGGCACCCGGCAAAAAGTGCCGCCCGGGCACAAACTTCGTTGCCGTCGGTAAGTAAACGACGCGTGTGGGGTGATTCCGCCGGATTCATGCACAGCATCGGATCGAGCGGGTTTGCCACCGCATGGTCAAAGCCGGCCGCAAAAGCCCGCTCGTTGCCCTGCACGACGGCTTCTCCCTTCCGGTTGAATTTTTTCCGGATGCCGGCCAGAATACTTTCCTGACCAAGGCCAAACCAACCGGTGAGCAAACCGAGCACCACGCTGTTCTTGGCCAATTCCGTGCCGACAGCCTGCTTGGCCATCGCCGCCATGGGCACCATCCGCACGGTTTTCGGGCGGACGGCCAGTGGCAGGGCATCAGGGGTCACCCCCGTCTTTTCCTCGTAAATCACCACCGTGCTCTCCAGCACCGGCAGTTCACCGCCGAAACGCATGAAATCATCCCAGTTCAAGGCGACCGCCACATCGAGGGCACCACCGGGATTCAAAACCGGTCGGGTGGAAAGGCGCAGTCGGCAAGAGGATTCGCCGCCGCGGATTTGCGAGCCAAAGCTTTTGGTCAGGATCGCAAAGTAACCATCGCGCGCCGCCGCGCTGATAAGTGATTCCCCGGCAGAGACGACGCCGTCACCGCCGGAACCGGCCAGTCCAACAATGAGGTCTTGCATGACTTATACCCCGTCGTTGCCGATGGAGTCAGTCGCGCACTCTGCCAGGACCTCCTCGATTTGCGCTATTTCCTCAGCCGAGACCGGTTGGCGCTGGACATAGGACACACCGGCATCTTCATCGCGCGCGAAGATATCCGGAGCACTGACGCGACATTGGTCGCAGTCAATGCAGGTAGAGTCCACATAATAGACGCCGGGTTGATTTTGAGGGAGCCGATCACTGAGGGAGGCCATGTTGATATGAATTGATTGGCCCAACTATAAGTTTTCGGGGAGACTGCGTCTCAGCATTTTTTGATCAGAACAGCGCGCTTCTTGGTATTATTGCTACTAATCCTGAAAAGCCTTTCATGCGCTTATTCTTGGTCTTTTTTCTGCCGGATCAGACCGCGGGAAACTCGCATTGCACCGTTTATGCACGACGCCACTCCAGCACCCGTAACGGCACACTCATTCGCAGGTTTCATCGAAATCTCGGTGGTGCATCCCCATGATCAACAGTGAAAAGGAGTCCGTGCTGATCTCCCACACCAAACCCCGGCGATCGCCTTCGCTCAGTCCAAAATGCCCAAGACACGCGCCTGAAAGTCAATGGCGCATCTTTCGCAACTTTTGCGCGGCCAATACCAACAGATGCGCAGCAGCCCGCGGGTTTCTTTGCGATGATGGGTCCGGTGCGGTGAGCGCAAACCGCCCGACATCCATCCATGAACTCCAAGAGCCCAATCCCGATCCAACTCACCTGCGATGGCAATGATGCTGTCGCCTCCGTGGCCTACCGGCTCAATGAGCTGATTGCCATCTACCCAATCACGCCTTCCTCGACCATGGCCGAGGTCTGTGATGAGTGGGCGGCATTGGGCAAACTCAATCTCTGGGGCGAGGTGCCGCGGATTGTGGAAATGCAGTCCGAGGGTGGCGTGGCCGGAGCAGTGCATGGCGGACTGCTGGGTGGAGCCCTGACCACCACCTTCACGGCGTCACAGGGATTGTTGTTGATGATCCCCAACCTTTACAAGATTGCCGGCGAACTCCTGCCCTTCACCATGCATGTCAGTGCCCGGGCTTTGGCGGCGCAGGGACTTTCGATCTTTGGCGATCACCAGGACGTGATGGCTTGCCGGGCCACGGGTTGCGCCCTGCTTTGCAGCAACAGTCCCCAGGAAGCCCACGATCTGGCGCTGGTCGCTCATGTGGCCAGCTACCGATCCAGAGTGCCGTTCATCCATTTCTTCGATGGTTTCCGCACCTCGCATGAAGTGTCCAAAATCACCACGCTTTCCGATGATGATTTGCGCGCGGTGATCGACGAAAACGACATCGCATCATTCCGGGCCCGCGCGATGACTCCCGATCGCCCGAGTATTCACGGGACGGCCCAAAACCCAGATGTCTACTTTCAGGGACGTGAAGCCGTCAACCGGTTCTATGACAGTATCCCCGGGATTGTGGAGGAAGTCATGGAGCGCCTCGCCACTACGACGGGCCGTCGCTACCGTTTGTTTGACTATCATGGGCACCCGGAAGCCGAGCGGGTGATCATTGCCATGGGCAGCGGGGTGGAAACCATTTGTGAAACCGTCGATTGGATGGTCGCCCGCGGCGAAAAGGTCGGCGTAATCGCTGTGCGGCTCTACCTGCCTTTCCACGTGAAATCGTTTCTGGCCGCATTGCCCAAGACGGTCAAGGCCATCGCCGTCCTGGATCGCACCAAGGAGCCCGGTTCACTCGGTGAACCCCTCTACCTCAATGTGCTCGGTGCCTTGGCTGAAGGAAGATCACCCCTCGCCGGTTCCTCGCGGGTCGTGGGCGGCCGCTATGGCTTGGGTTCGAAGGAATTCACCCCCGGCATGGTCCGGTCAGTCTTCGAACATCTCAACGGCTGGGAACCGCGCAATCATTTCACCGTCGGCATCCTCGACGACGTCACGGGCACTTCGCTGCCCTTCGATTGGGATTTCAGCATCGAGCCGCCGGACGTGCGCCGCTGTGTCTTTGTCGGTCTGGGCGCGGATGGCACGGTCGGAGCCAACAAAAACTCAATCAAGATCATCGGCGAGGAAACGGACAATTATGCCCAGGGTTACTTTGTCTACGATTCCAAGAAATCCGGCTCGATGACGATCTCCCACCTGCGCTTCGGGCCACGCCCGATTCGCTCACCTTATTTGATCAAACAGGCGGGGTTCGTGGCCTGCAGCCAGTTCAGCTTTGTCGGCCAAGGCGACGTGCTCAGTTATGCCGCCCGGCAGGCCACGGTGCTGCTCAATTCCCCCTATTCGCCCGAGGAAACCTGGAAGAAACTGCCCCGGGACTGGCAACTCACCCTGATTACGAAGGAACTGCGGCTGTTCGTGATTGATGCGACCAAGGTGGCGCAGGAGACCGGCATGGGACGTCGCACCAACACCGTGTTGCAAACCTGCTTCTTTGCCCTTTCCGGCGTGCTGCCCCGCGACGAAGCCATCGTGCAAATCAAGAAAGCGATTGCCAAGACCTACGGACGCAAGGGCGACCAGATTGTGAAGATGAATTATGCGGCGGTTGATGCCGCCCTGGCCGGCTTGTTTGAAGTCACGATTCCCCAGGCCGTGGATCCGGAAGCCATCGCCACGATACCTCCGACTTATCCCGGCGCCCCCGAATTCGTCAAATCGGTCACGGCCAAACTTTTGGCCAATCAGGGTGACCTCATGCCGGTCAGTGCCATGCCCCTCGACGGCAGCTGGCCCACCGGCACGGCGCGCTTTGAGAAGCGTAACATCGCGCTGGAAATTCCCGTCTGGGATCCGGCCGTGTGCATCCAGTGCAACAAGTGCGTGATGGTCTGCCCTCATGCCGCCATCCGCGCAAAGTTCTTCGAACCCGCCGCCTTGGACGGTGCCCCGGAGGGATTCCTCTCCACCGCGTTCAAATCCAGTGAGTTCCCCGGGCAGAAGTTCACCATCCAGGTGGCCCCGGAGGACTGCACCGGTTGTTCCCTCTGCGTCCAGGTCTGTCCGGCCAAGGATCGCACCAACCCGCGCCACAAGGCGATCGACATGGTGGCCGTGAATCCTGAAAATCTCGCGGCCGACCGGGCCAATTGGGACTGCTTCCTGAACCTGCCTGACCCGGACCGCTCCAAACTCGATCTCACCACGGTCAAGGGCACGCAATTCATGACCCCCTTGATGGAATTTTCCGGGGCCTGCGCCGGCTGCGGCGAAACGCCCTACGTGAAGCTCCTCACCCAACTGGTCGGTGATCGACTGATGATCGCCAATGCCACCGGTTGCTCCTCCATCTATGGCGGCAATCTGCCCACCACGCCCTATTGCACCAACCGTGAAGGCCGCGGACCGGCCTGGGCCAACTCCCTGTTTGAGGACAATGCCGAATTCGGCCTGGGAATGCATCTCGCCGTCGAACAACGCGCCCGCACCGCCAAGGCCTTGCTGCAAAAACTGGCGGCCACCGCCGGACCTGAATTGGTCAATGCACTGCTCTCCGCTGATCAGGCCAGTGAAGCCGGCATCGCCGCGCAACGCGCCCGGGTCATCCAGCTGAAGGAGGCCCTGCGTGCCACCACCAATGCTGATGGCAAGCGCCTGCTCGCCCTCGCTGACGATCTGGTCAAGAAATCGGTCTGGATCATCGGTGGCGACGGCTGGGCCTACGACATTGGCTACGGCGGACTTGACCACGTGCTCGCCTCCGGCGCCAACGTCAAGGTGCTCGTCCTCGACACCGAGGTCTATTCCAACACCGGCGGTCAGGCTTCCAAGTCCACGCCCATGGCGGCCGTGGCCAAGTTTGCCTCCGGCGGCAAGGGCATGGCCAAAAAGGACCTCGCCTTGATTGCGATGCAATATGGCCACGTCTACGTCGCCAAGGTCGCCTTTGGCGCCAAGGACAGCCACACCGTCAATGCCTTCCGGGAAGCTGAAGCCTACGACGGCCCGGCCCTGATCATCGCTTACTCACACTGTATCGCCCATGGTTTCCCACTGCACCTCGGCGTATCCCAGCAAAAACTGGCGGTCGATTCCGGCTACTGGCCCCTGTTCCGCTATGACCCGCGACTGGCGGCCAAGGGTGAGGTCGCCTTCAAACTCGATTCCCCGCCCGCGAAAACGGACCTGGGCAAGTTCATGGCCAACGAGACCCGCTTCGGCATCCTGAAAAACGTGGACCCGAAACGGGCGACCGAACTCGCCATACAGGCCCAGGCCGAATCCAACCGGCACTACGCCATCTACCAGCAGCTCGCCAATCCGACGACTGAACCCGCAGCTCCCCGCAAGTAACATTCGTGCCATGAAACTCGCCACCAAATATCTCGGTCTCACCCTCAAAAATCCGTTGATTGTCGGCGCCTCGCCGTTTTCCGACAACCTCCACGTGGCCCGTCAACTCCAGGATGCTGGAGCGGGTGCCCTGGTCATGCGTTCGCTCTTCGAGGAACAAATTGACTTCGAGCAACAGGCCCTGACCCACCACATCGAGAGTCCGGCCGAGAGCACGGCCGAGGCGACTTCGTTTTTCCCCAGCTACGAGGAATTCGAGCTCACCCCCGATCATTATCTGCATCAGATCGAAAAACTAAAGCAGGAACTGACCATCCCCATCATCGCATCACTCAATGGTTACCGGCCAGGAGGGTGGACCGACTATGCCCGCAGGTTTGAAGCCGCCGGCGCGGATGCCATTGAGCTCAATCTCTATCAACTGGTGACAGACCCCGAGATCTCGGGCGATGAAGTGGAGGCCGACATGCTCGAAACCGTGCGCAGCGTCACAGCCCTCGTGAAAATTCCCGTCGCGATCAAGATCTCGGCGTTTCACACCTCGATGGCGCAATTCGCCCGCTCCCTTGAATTCGCTGGTGCCGCCGGGGTCGTGATATTCAACCGCTTCTACCAACCGGACCTGAACATCGAAGACTTGGAGGCCCAGCCGCAGCTGAAATTGTCGGATTCATCCGAGTTGCTTATGCGCCTTCGTTGGCTCGCCATCATTTCACCCCATCTGCATTGTTCTTTGGGCGCCACCGGCGGGGTGCACACCACGGAAGACTTGGTGAAAGCACTGCTCGCTGGTGCGGATGGCGTGCAACTGGTTTCCGTTCTGCTCAAGCAAGGCCCCAAGGCGATCACCAACCTGCTGACCGGATTGGAGACTTGGATGAGCGAGCACGGATACGAAAGCCTGAACGGATTACGGGGGGCCATGAACCTCAGTCGCTGCCCCGACCCCACCGCTTTCGAACGCGCCAACTACCAAAAGATTTTGCAGAGCTGGCGGATTTAGGGCGATCGATCAGAGCACCCTGGCGCGGGTGCGTCTGGCTGCCAGCCGCAGCAACAAGCGGTCGAAACGCTGACGGTGCAACTCACCGTCCAGCACATCATAGTGCTGTGGAACCAGATAACGTGGATTCAATTCACGGGCGCGGGCGAGACTCGCAGGGATCAACCCGGGTGCGGTGTTCAGGATGGCGGGAGGCAGGTGCACCTTGAAAAAATAACTGGCAAACAAATCGCCACTGAAAAGGAGATCATGCCGTGGACTGTAAAAGCCGCAATGGCCCAGGGTGTGCCCGGGAAGGTGAACCACGCGCAGGCCGCCCCAAAAGGGCAAAAGTTCATCATCCGTCAACGAATGGGAGATGGACGCTGGCTGGCCCGTGCCCAGCACCAGACGGCCGGCCTTTTCCAAGCGTCCACACCAGCGGTTGATTCCCACGTAGGGGAAGGTGCCGTCAATGTGCACCTGCTCAAGGGGGTGAGCGTAGATGGGAGCCCCGCTCCACTGGGTGGCCCAGGCCACATTGCCGGCATGGTCCAAATGACCATGCGTGAGTAAAATGGCCTTGATGGCATCCGGGGCCAGGCCCAGTCGACGCATCTGCCGACGAATCAGGATCGGCTCGCCCACCAAACCGGTATCCAGCAGCACGGCCTCGCGATTTTCATCCACGAGCAGGTGACAACAGCCCATTATGCCACGAATGGTGTGAATGTTACGCCACCAGTCAGGTTTGGCCCTCATGGCACCATGCGAACCACCGGGCTGCGGGCCGTCAACGCTGCTCCGGACGGACAGGTGACACATATTTCCCTTTCAAATCGTTCTAAAAAAGTCCCGAATTGAGCCTCGCCTGGCTTTTCCCCGCCTTAATCCAATCCGCGAACCTTGTAAGATATGAGTAATCCCGCCAACCGTGATTCAGCTGCCTCGAGTCCCACCCCAAGTGGCAAACCCCGATATCCCGGTATACGAGTAACTTGCAACGGCAACTATCTGGTCACCCAGTATGTGGAGATCCGCATCACCGAAGGCGGGGTATTTTATCCCATCACACCATCGACTGAAGGCGGGGAAATTTATCAACAGTCATTCGCACAGGGAGAACTCAACGTCTGGGGACAGCAGAAAATCGCCGTCGAGACCGAGGGTGAACACGCCGCCCAAGGCGGCGCCACCGCCTATGCGGTTCAAGGTCGTCGCACCGTCAATTTCACCTCCGGCCAGGGCATCGTCTATGCCATGGAGCAATATTACCACGCTCCGGGCAAACTCTCCACGATGGTCCTGCAGGTCGGTGCCCGTGCACTGACCAAGCACGCCCTGAATGTCCATTGCGGCCACGACGATTTCTATGCCGCCCTCGACACGGGTTGGACCATGATGATGGCCCGGGATGCCCAGCAGGCGGCCGACCAGGGCATCATCATGCGCAAGGTCAACGAGCTCTCACTCAATCCCGGCATGAATATCCAGGACGGGATGCTGACGACCCACTCCGAGCGCATGTATCTGGCCCCCGAGTCGGAGTTTCTCCGCGAATTTCTCGGCGCCCCGGATGATCTGATTGATTGCCCGACCCAGGCCCAGCGTGAGTTGTTTGGCCCCAAGCGCCGGCGCGTCCCGCGCATAATGGACCTCAAGAACCCGTTGTTGCTCGGCCCCGTCCAGAATCAGGAGCACCACATGAACGGGGTGGTCGCCCGCCGCAACAACTTCAACGAGCCGATCCTCGGCATGATTGAACAGGCCTGCCGTGAATTTGGTGAGCTAACCGGCCGCCATTACGGCTTTGTTTCCCAATACAAGACCAACGACGCCGATACCGTCTTTGTCTCCTTGGGCTGCGCCGCCGACAATATCGAGGCGGCTTGCGATTATCTCCGCGAGCAGCGCAATGCCAAGGTTGGCTCCATCCACATCAACGTCATCCGCCCCTTTCCCGAGGCCGCCGTAGTCGAAGCCCTGCGCGGCAAGAAAAACGTCATCGTGCTCGAGCGCACGGATGAAGGCTTGTCCGCTGACAATCCCCTCGCCCGGGATATTCGCGTGGCACTCGGCAAGGCCAACGAAGTCACCAAATATGGCACGGTCACGGGCCTGCCGGCTCTCTCCCCCGAAGAAACGCCGCGCATCTTCCGCGGAGCCTATGGTATCGGCTCCCGCGATTTCCGCCCTGAACATACGCTGGGCGCCTACGAATTTGCCACCGGTCAAACCAAACGCACGGACGGTCGCAGCGCCGCCGACGGCGCAACCTTTTTCGTGCTTGGCGTGGATCATCCCTACGCGGTCATCAGCAAGGACACGCCGTCACTTTTGCCCGAGAATGCCATCGCCGTCCGCTTTCATTCCATCGGCGGCTGGGGCATGATCACCACCGGCAAGAACCTTGGTTCCATCATCGGTGACTTCGGCCAGTTCATTTCCGAACAGAACCCGACCTACGACGCGGACGGCAGCCTGCAGGAAAAACTCTTTGTCATGGCGAACCCGAAATACGGTTCGGAAAAGAAAGGCGCGCCCACGAACTATTACCTCACGGTCGCCCCCTCCCAAATCAAGGTGAACTGTGAACTGAATCACGTTGATGTCGTCCTGTGTTGCGATCCCAAGGCCTTTACGCACACCAACCCGCTCGAGGGCCTTAAAAAAGGCGGCTCGCTCGTCTGGGAATCGAATGAAACACCCGAGGTCGCGTGGCAGCGTGTGCCCGCAAAATACCGCCAGTGGATCAAGGATAACAATATCCGCATCTTCATCCTTCCCGGCTTCGACATTGCCCGCAAGGCCACCGATCAAACCGAGCTCCAATTGCGCATGCAGGGCAATTCCTTCCTCGGCGCATTTTTCCGGGTCTCCCCGTTCCTCAAGACCTTCGGCATCTCGGAAGACCAGTTTCAAAACGTCGTGCACAAACAATACGTCAAGAAATTCGGCCGCTTCGGTGACGCCGTCGTCACGTCCAACATGACCGTCATGAACGAGGGCTTCTCGCGGGTGTCCGAAATCAAATACGGCGGGACGGAGGACGACGACCGCTCCTCCATGCGCAATCCACTGCTGGCCCCGATCGGCGAACACCACTTCCCGCCCACCGCCGGATGCGGGACCTCCGGTTGCGGCAGCGTCCCCATGCCCGCCGCCCAGCCGGCCCGGGCTCCATTCCAGACGATGGCCAAGTTCGACTCCGAGTTTCGGGCCGGACTCGGCTACAACCAACCTGCCGGAGCCTTTGCCTCGGTCGGTGTCATGGGCGCAGGCACCGGCGCCACCCAATCCAAGTATGTCGCGCGCCGCGAGACCCCCGTTTACATCGCGGAAAACTGCACCCAATGCATGGAGTGCATCACCGCATGTCCCGACACCGCCCTGCCCAATACCGCGCAGGATGTCGCCACGGTGCTCAAGACCGCAGTTAACAATTACGTCACCGAACGTGAGGAACGGTTGAAATTCGGGACCGAACTGGCCGGGCTCGAACAGCGCGCCCGCGACAAGATGAAGGAATCCGTCAAGGCCAAGAGTAATGTGCCCTTCAAGGCTATCATCCGCGAGGAAGTCACTGCGCTCACGATCATCTCGGACCAGGCCAAGGGTGAATTCGTCAGCATCATCGACAAGCTGCCTCTGGCCTATGGCAACGTCCCGGCCATCTTTCGATCCATCGAGGCCAAGAACCCCGGCGGCGGCGGCCTGTTTTCAATCTTCGTGTCCGACCTTTGCAAGGGCTGCGGTGAATGTGTGCAGGTCTGTGGTGACCACGACGCCCTGCGCATGACGCGCGAGACCGAGGAACTTAATGCCGAACTGTCCACCGCCCAGGTGTTCTCGCGCCTGCTGCCGGACACCCCGCAAAAATACCTCGGCCTCTACAATGACGATGACGCCGCCAACTCCCGCGAGGCCGCCCTGCGCAATCACCTGATGGTGCGACGCAACTACGAGGCCCTCGTTTCGGGTGACGGTGCATGTGCCGGTTGCGGCGAGAAAAGCATCCTTCGTTCCGCTGCATCGGTCACCGAGGCCTACATGCGGCCCCTTTATCATAAAAAGGCCGATCGCCTCCGGGCCAAGGCCGCTCGCCTGACCAAGGTAGGAGCGGAAAAACTCGCCGCCCTAAAGGCCCGCAGCGCGACCGAATATGCCCTCTACCGGAAGACCTTTGCCCACGTCATCGTCGGCTTGGGCGGCGAAAACGACGAGGATACCGCCAAGCGTATCGCCGACTACGAAGCCAAACAGGGGGTCATTACCGATGCGCAACTC
>JAIPJW010000013.1 GCA_021734075.1 Cephaloticoccus sp. | reverse complement strand
CGGTGGAGGAGGAAATGCGGGATGTGCCATTCTCCAACGACCTGATCAGCGAGTCCGACTATACGATTGATGATGATGGCATGGAACTCAGTTCCGACTTGGAAACCATTGCCGATCCTTCGCCGGCCGACCGCATTGCCGGGGGCGATCGACTCAATTTGCGGGGATTTCCCACGCCGGCCCTGCGAAATGGTTTTATTCAGGTCGGCATGCCCGAAACCCTGAACACCGCCCAGACCATCGTGATCCAGGGCCCCCTGATTCCGGTGCTCGGTCGCGGCGCTCCGGGGGGGATCCAGAATTACCTCACCGCCCGGCCCAAGTCCAAAGTGCAGACGCGGCTTGGTGCCTCATTTTCCAATCTTGATCGGCAGCGCGTGAATCTTGAATCCACCAGCCCGATCATCCCCAAAAAGCTTTGGCAACGGATTGCCGTGGAGTGGCAGCGGCGGGGCGGCCCGGAGGAGTTTGCCGTGGAGGAAACCCAAGGTATCTCAGCCGCCATGACTTGGCGGCAAAGTCGATCCACCAGTGCCTCGTTGGCGGTGGATCTCCGCCAAGTCATGGCCCAGGCTTCACCAGGTATCCCCAATTATCGGATCGATGCCGCGCACTTGATTGCCGGTCCCTTCCTGCCGCTCGCGGCGTTCAACGCCAATGGGCCGGACGCCGGGGTCAGGCGGCGCAGTGCGGCCGCGAGCCTGCAGATCGAGACCCAGCCCACCAAGGCGCTGGCCTTGCGTGCGAGTCTGGAGGGGTGGAAGCGCAACGTGGAGCAGGACCGTTACACCACGCCGGTCCTCAATCTCGCCACCGGGCTATTTGAGGGCACGCGTGAACCCCGCCATCTCGAACAGCCGCAACAAGCCGTGGCCTTGCGCCTCGAGGGCACCTATCGTTTCCGGGCACTGTCTGGCGACCACAAGCTGCTCGGTTCGGCCAGTGGCACGCGCGGGGAATACCGCCGTGAGGAACGGGCCCTCAACAAGGTGGCCCGTGATGCCTTGCCCTTTGACGTGCTGAATTTCGACCCCTATGCGCCCAATTATCTGCTGCCCCCGTTCAGCCTCGGGCTTTACGATCGCATCACGGCGGATCGGACGGAACGGGCCGACTACACCTCGGTGGAACTGAGTGATCGTGTAGCCTGGCGCAATGGACAGACCGTGCTTACCGCCGGGATGCGTTTGGATGAAGTGAGCCTCACGGTCGAGGACCACAAACCCAACTCCGCGCGTCCATTGATCAAGGATCGCACGCAACAGCTGAGTTACCAGAGCGGCTTGAACTTTCAGGTATTGCCGCGCCACCTGCTGGCATTTGCCAGCGTCAACACGGCTTTTGATCCCTCCACCCCCGTTGATGTGCGCACGGGTCGCATTCAGAACAATGAAACCACCCTGGGCTATGAATCCGGCTTCCGGGGTCGCGCCGCGGCGGGTCGCCTGGATTATTCCCTCGCGGGCTTCCTGCTCTACAACCGTCAGATTTCCCGCCGCAATCCCCTCTACAACGACCCCATTGCCGATGCCAACCAGACCCAACCCCAGTTGGTGGCCGCGGGGGAGGAGCGCTTTTCCGGTGGTCGCATGGATTTGAAGTGGGCGGCCACTCCGACCTTGCAAGTGTCGCTCAAGAGTTCCTACACGCGGGCGCTCACCACCGTCTCCCCGGACATTCCCCAGGAAGTCGGTCGCCCCATTGCCCGGCTGCCGGCACTCAAAATGAACCTGGCTTTGCGCCATCGTCCCGGAGGCTTGACCAATGGCCTGACCTGGGGTGCTGGCTGGCAATATCTGAGCAACTACGTGGCCAATTACGCCGACTCGCGGCGGGATTATCTGGCCTATCCCGGATATGGCATCGTGCAAGTCAGCACCGGTTATCAATGGCGGGTGGGCAAGCGGCAGCTCGATCTCGAGACCGGGGTGCGTAATCTTTTCGACCGCGACCTGCTGGCCAGCAATGCGCGGGTGGGGACGGGTCGCGAAATCACCTTCTCCGCCCGGATGATTTTTTGATCAACCCGCCGGCCCCATCAGCACGCGGCGGTAGGCTGACGGCGAAACTTGGAAACGCCGGCGGAATGCCGAGGCAAAGACCGATGGGCTTTCAAAGCCGGAGGCGTAGGCGATTTCGCCCAGCGTCAAGTCCGGCTCAGCCATGAGCTCCTGGGCCCGCGCGAAATGCAGACGTTGGGCTTCCGCATAAACGGAGGTGCCGAACGCCGCCCGAAAGCGCAGCTCCAGCACGCGGCGGGTCACCCCGGCCGCCCGAGCCACCTCGGCGACATAGATCGTGTTGCCGACATGCTCACGCATATGATCCAGCGCAATCGCGACCACTTCGTCATCCACCGCAAACCGGTCGGTGGAGTTGCGCGTCACGATTTTCAGCGGGCTGATCAACGTCTCCGCCACGTTTAGCGACTGACCATTCATCATCGTTTGCAGTGACTCCGCGGCGGCGTGACCGATTTGCTGGGTGTTGAGCTGGATGCTCGTCAGGGCGACGTGGGCAAATTCAACCCGGGTCAGGTCATTGCCCACACCGAGAATGGCCACGTCCTCCGGCACGCGCAGGCCCAATCGGGCGCAGGCTTCGTCGAGTTCCAAGGCGACCCGATCGGTGAACCCGAGAATCCCGACCGGGCGGGGCAGGGTTTTGAGCCAGGCGGTCAAGCGATCACGGGGCGCATCAGCGTAGGGCGCATTTTGGTCGCCCTGGGGCAGCAGGTGTCGCGGGATGCCCATCGTGATGCCCAATTCCCGCGCTGCCGCACAATAGCCGCGGTAGCGGCGCACCGAACCAAGGTGGGTGCTGTTGCCGCAATAGGCAAAGTGCCGGTAGGCCCGGCTGTGGAGGTGGCGCAGGGCCATGTTTCCGACTCGCAAATCATCGGTGTTGATCAGCGGGACCTTGGGAGTGGCGATTTGACCGGAGACGTTGACCACTGGCACCCCCAGACCAGTCAAAGCGGCTTCATTGCGCCGGGTGGTGACCCGGGCTATGATGCCATTCACTTTCAAGCGCCGCAGGACCGCCGGGTCATATGACCGCGGATCATTGAACTTGAGCACGGTCACTTCCGGATGCTGGTGATAGAAGCGGGCGATGCCCCGCAAAATGCCCCGACCATGTTCGGTCGCCAGGGAAAGATAGACCGCAATGCGGCGGGGGGAGGGCATGCGAAGGAGCACATCCGAATATTCGCAAAATATAAACTATTTTTCGCATTAACGTGTATGCGAAGCGCCGACAAACCACTATGCTGATCCTCCTGAAATTGATCAGATTCCCCCGTCCCCACCTTTATTATCCATGAGCTCCATCCGAGTCCTTCTCACCACCACATCATTCCAAGATACGCCCGGCGTGCATCACGCCATGCTCGCCGCCGCTGGCTTCGAGCTGGTCTGCGAACGCGGCCCCTTGCCCGAATCGCGCATGCTGGAACTTGCCGGGCAGTTCGATGCCTTCATTTGCGGCGATGATGCCATCACCCGCGCGGTGATCGAAAAATCACTGCCGCGCCTCAAGGTCATCAGTAAATACGGCATCGGGCTCGACAAGATCGACGTCACGAGTGCCACCGAATTCAAGATTCCGGTGCTCTTCACCCCTGGCGTCAACCACACCACCGTCGCCGAGCACACCTTCCTCCTGCTGCTCGCCCTGGAGAAAAGCCTGCTCTTTCATTGTGATTCCACGCGCGCGGGAGGTTGGAAACGCAAAACGGGTCACGAATTGCTGGCCAAGACCATCGGGATCATCGGTCTCGGCCGCATCGGCAAGGAAGTCGCCATCCGCGCCCGCGCCTTCGGCATGGAACCGATAGGTTATGACCTTTACTGGGACGAGGCCTTCGCCGCCCAACATGGTGTAAAGCGGGCCGCCTCCATTGATGAGATTTTTGCCTGCGCGGATTACATTTCCCTGCATACCAACCTGACTCCGGAAACCCGTGACATGATTTGTGCGGCCTCCATCGCGAAGATGAAACCCGGCGTCATCATCCTCAACTGCGCCCGGGGTGAAATTGTCCACACCGCCGACATCGTGGCCGCCCTGCAATCCGGGCAGGTGGGCGGTTACGGCACCGACGTGCTCGACCAGGAGCCCCCGCCGGCGGACCATCCCTTGCTCAAGCTCCCGAATTGCATTGTGACGCCGCATATCGGCTCCCGCACGCATGAGAGCGTCCAGCGCCAGGCCAGTTGTGCCGTCGAAAATCTCACCCGGTTTCTCGCCGGGCAGCCGCCCATCGCCCAAGCCAACAAATTCTGAACCACCAGCCGCAGTAACCGTTACCCATTCAATCCCATGCCTGAACTTTTCCATATTGTCCCCGAGGCGCAGCACAACGCTTTGGTCGAGGCCGCCTACTGTCATCGCGGTTACCACGCCGACGAGGCCGCGGAGGGTGCCCGTTTCTGTGCTGAAGCCACGCGTCATGGCATCCGCACGCACAACGGGCTCAAGGCCCTGCACCTCGACCACCTCTTCGGCACCGGCGTCAAGGGCTGGACCCCCGGCGCGCAGATTGAGGAAATCCCGACGCGCTTTGCCGCAGTCAAGGTTTGGAATGCCAACCGCAAGCTCGGCCAGTCGATCGCCTACCGGGCGATGGACACGGCCATCAAGCTGGCCGATCAATACGGCGTGGGCACGGTCTCCGTCGACAATGCCACCCATTACCTGTGGGGCGGCGGTTATGTGATCGATGCCGCCCGGCGCGGTTACATCGCCTACACCAATTGCACCGCGGCCATTGCCGAGGTGGTGCCCTTCGGCGGCAAGGCGCCCACCCTGGGCACCAATCCGCATTCGTGGGGCTTCCCGACGATCCCGGCCATCGGTTTTCCCATCGTCATCGACTGGGCCACCTCGGTGGTCGCGATGGGGCGGGTCCAACAACTCAAGCGTGAGGGCAAACCATTGCCCCCGTTTGCAGCCGTGGACAAGGATGGCAAGCCCACCACCGATCCGGCGGCGGTCACCGCCTTGCTGCCTTTCGGCGCCCACAAGGGCTACGGTCTGTCGCTGATCGATGAACTCGTCGCCGGGTTCATCGGCGGCTCCCTGCCCACGTTGCGCAACCAATGGAACAACCGGCCCGAGGAGAAACACGGCTGCTCCTTCTTTTTCCAAGTCATCCATCCCGACGCGCTCAGCGGCGGCGCCTTTGCCCTGGGTCGCAACCAGGCGCAGAACGTCAAGGCCGTCATCGACGATGTGCTGGGGCATGGCAACGAGGCCTGCATCCTGCCCGGGCAGATCGAGGCCGAGTGGGCGAAAAAAACCGCGGCGGCGGGCGGACTGCTGTTCAGTGCCGCCGAGATCGACGCTTTCAACGAGTTGGCGACCGAATGCGGCCATCCGCAATGGAATCGCTCGGCCCTGAAAACCATTACCCTATGAGCTCTTATCTGGATCAGATTTTCAGTCTGCAAGGCAAGGTGGCGGTCGTCATTGGCGGCACCGGTGAACTCTGTGGCGCCATGGCGGCCGGCCTCGCGGGCGCGGGCGCCGAAGTCGTGCTCGTCGGGCGCAATGCCACCAAGGCCCAGGCCCGGCTCGACCAGATTGCCGCCGCTGGCGGCCAGGCCTGGTTTCATGCGGCCGAGGCCACCAGCAAGGCGGAGATGGAAGGCCTGCGGGATGCCGTGCTGCAACGCGCGGGCCGCATCGATATTGTGATCAATGGGGCGGGCATCAATTCCGCCACGCCCTTTTTCGACATTACCGAGGAGGAGTTCGACCGCATTGTGCGGGTGAACCTCAAGGGCGTCTTTCTGGGCTGTCAGGTTTTTGGCAAATATCTCGTCGAGCGGGGCGAGGGTGGGTCGATCATTAATCTCGGCTCGATGTCCGGGGTGGTGCCGCTGTCCCGCGTGTTCACCTACTCGGCGACCAAGGGTGCCGTGCACAACCTCTCCCTCAATTTGGCCCGCGAATGGGCGCCGCACCGGGTGCGCGTCAATCTGCTTGTGCCCGGTTTCTTTCCCGCCGAACAGAACAAGAAGGTGCTCACGCCCGACCGGGTTGCCAGCATCATGGGCCACACCCCGATGAAACGTTTTGGCGAGGCGCGTGAACTGATCGGGGCCACGTTGCTGCTCGCCTCGGATGCGGCCGGTTCGTTCATCACCGGCGAGGAACTCATCGTCGACGGTGGTTACCATGCCATGACGATCTGACGCCGCGCCTCACTGGCACAGTAGCGAGCAAATCCGCCCCCAACCCGCAATCATTCTCCTCACTGCCTCTCCATCATGTCCCCGATCAATACCTTTCTCGTCACCAATAATCTGCGTATTGCCCAAAACCCCTGCATTTCGCCTGACTTCTGTCTCGATTGGCCGGCCCTCAGTGCGCAATTGGTCGCCGGGAACCTGTTGCAGGAATGGTCCAAGAGTCGCTTCGCCACGGTCGCCGGCCACTGGACCCTGATGGAAGATCCGGTCACCGGTGATTGCGCCTGGCGATTGGAGACCGGTAATCCGGGAAGCTCCGTGGGTCTGCTGGAAGCAGGCATGGTGCTAGCTGGCGATTTGGTGGTTTTCCCCGCCACTTGGGCGAATCTGCTCAAGCTCAAGAATCTGATCCAGGAGCACGATGCCGGGTCGACCATTTTTCCCACGGCGGGGGCCAAGCTCGGTCGCAGCACGCTTGGAGTGGGCGCCCGATTCACCACCCTGCATTGGCCGGCGGTCGACTGGGCCATGAGTGCGCTCGATCTCGGGCTTACGGCCAACCAAAATTCCATCCCGCGCGAGCTGGTTTACGATGTGAATGCGATGCTGGCCAACCGGCTCGACACCGTGCCCTTCCCCTTCATCGGCACGAGCGTGCCCGAGGGACACCAGGGTCAGAGCGTCGAGGGCATGAGCCACGGTTGCGTGCTGGCCAAGCTCAAGACCGGGTTCCACCGCCGCAAGATCGCCTGGTCCTTCAACGCCGACCACCAGCCGATCGGGGGCAAGTATGATGGGCGCGAGGACGATCTCGTGCGCGGTTGTTTGTTGGCAAGTTACATCACCTTTGACCTCTCGCCCGAACTCGCGCTCAACCAGCCCGCCAAACTCGAAGTCATCCCGGCGGATATCGTGACCCGGACCCGGGCCTGGGTGGCGGCCGCCGGCCTGCAACTCGATGCGGCGGCATTCGACCAGTTGCTCGCCACGGTCTGGACCCCGATGCTCAAGATGAAGCAGCGCGACGAGAAATATGCCGCCGCCCGCGCCGAGGCGTTCACGACTCCGGCCGGCCGCGCCTACCTGAGGGAGCTTTCAATCGATGAACTACCCGGCCTCACCACGCCCGAGACCACGGCGATCATGCTCGCGCTCTGCGAGGCCATGGACATGCCGGTCAATTTCATCGCGCCGGCCTTTGGCTTCCAAAAGAATTCACCCTATCCCGACAATGCGGCATTACGTGTGCTCATTCAGAAACAATGGGACGTGTGCAAAAAGTTCGGTGTCAGCATCGGTTTTCACTCCGGTTCCGGCAAATCGGCCGGGAACTATCAAGTGATGGGCGAAGTCACGGGCAGTGCCCTCGAGATCAAGACCAGCGGTCGTTACACCTACGAAATGGGCGTGGCTTTGGCGCAGTCAAGGAACCCGATGGACGCCGCGCTGTGGCGCGATTGGTATCAGTTCACGTTGGAGATGGCGGTGGCCGGGGCCTTCAGTGCCGATCCCACCGAGCAAAAAATGGCCCGGGTTTTTGTGACTACATCCCTCAGTGCCGCCGGCCGACCGGTCGAGGTCTTTGCTTCGCCGGACAGCTGCCGCGCCGCGTTGGTTGCCCTGCCGCCCTCGCCGGACCACATGGTCTTTTTCGAATACAACTTCCTCTATGTCCTGGCCGCCGGCGGCCGGCCTGAGAAAGCCGCGCTGGGGGATCACACGCCGGCAGGTTACGCCCAACGCGAACGGTTTTATTCCGTGAGTGCCGAGGCCCGCCTGCGCTTCTCGCAACGCATAGCCGCCTACCTGATATTCCTCGCGGAGAACACCGGTCTCGCCTCGCGCGAACGCTGTGCCGCGGCGTCGAAACAACTCGCGGGTTACACCTCGCTTGACGCCTTGTTGAGCGATATCAGCCCTTGAATTGATGTAGGGCGGGGTCTCCGAACCCCGCCTTGGTTTGCCCCCGTTGACTGGCGGGATTCGGAGATCCCGCCCTACAATCACCAAGTCCATGAAACCCTTCATCCATGACGATTTTCTCCTGCAGGGCGATGCCGCGCGGGAACTTTACCACCGCCATGCCCAGGCCGAGCCGATCTACGACTACCACTGTCATCTGCCCCAGGCCCTGATTGCCGCTGATCATCAATTCGCCGATCTGGCAGAAATTTGGCTGGGGGGCGATCACTACAAATGGCGGGCGATGCGGGCCAACGGAGTGCCCGAACGTTTTTGCACCGGTGAGGCCACGCCCCGCGAAAAGTTTGATGCCTGGTGCGCCACGGTGCCGCACACCCTGGGCAACCCGCTTTATCACTGGTCGCACCTTGAACTGATGCGCTACTTCGGGATAGATGAGATAATCAATCCGGCCTCGGCGGACCGCATCTGGCAACTGGCCAACGAAAAATTGGCCACCATGCGGGTGCACGACATCCTGCGCGACAATCAGGTCGCGGTCATCTGCACGACCGATGATCCCGCGGAGTCACTGGACGATCACGCCCGGATCGCAGCACTCGGCATCAAGACCCGGGTTTATCCCACCTTCCGTCCGGACAAGGCCCTCGGGGTCAACACCCCGGCCGCGTTCAATGCCTGGCTCGAGAAACTCGGCGGGTCGGCGAAACAGCGGATTGCCACGTTTGACGATCTCCTCGGTGCTTTGAAAAAACGCCATGATGATTTCCATGCCGCCGGCGGGCGTCTTTCCGACCATGGGTTGGAGACGGCCCTGGCCGAGCCCTGCACCCACGCGGAGGCCGTGGCCATCTTTGCCGCGGCCCGGGTGGGTCGCGCCGCCTCGCCGGAGGAGTGGGCGAAATACGGTTCCTACCTCATGCTGCAGTTCGGCCGCTGGGATGCGGCGAAAGGTTGGACCAAGCAGCTCCACCTGGGCGCGCTGCGCAACAACAACACGCGCCTGCTCAAATCCCTCGGAGCCGACACGGGTTTCGACAGCATCGGTGATTTTCCACAGGCCCGCTCCCTCGGCCGCTATCTCGATGCATTGGACACCACCGGGGAGTTGCCCCGCACGGTGCTTTACAATCTGAACCCGGCCGACAACTACGTCTTCGCCACCATGGCGGGTAATTATCAGGATGGCTCCGTGGCCGGCAAGGTCCAGTTTGGCAGCGGTTGGTGGTTCCTCGATCAGAAGGAGGCCATGGAGTGGCAGATGAATGCATTGGCCAACCTCGGTCTGCTCAGCCGCTTTGTCGGCATGCTGACGGACTCGCGCAGCTTCCTCAGTTATACGCGGCACGAATATTTTCGTCGCGTGCTTTGCAACCTGCTTGGGGCTCAGATTGAGCGGGGTGAACTGCCGGCTGACCTCGGGCATGTCGGCGGCATGGTGAAGAACATTTGCTTCGCCAATGCGCGCGATTTTTTCCGCCTCGAGCTGGATCCGCAATTCTCCGCCCACAGCTGAATTTTCAATTGATGACATTATCCCTCGCCTTGCTTGCCTTCAATCTTCCCGCTCACGAACTGCCGCGCGTGGTGCCTTTGGCGGAAGCCGCCCTGGGCAACCAGCCCATCACGATCACTGCGGTGGTGAATCCACGCAGTCCCGGGAGCCCGCACGACTTCTCGTCCGAGGGCGACTACTGGTGGCCGGATCCGAAAAATCCGGACGGCCCCTACATCCGCCATGATGGTGAAACCAACCCGGATAATTTCGTGGCCCATCGCCGGCTGTTGTTTGCATTTGCGCGCGATGTGGGGGCGCTCAGTGCCGCCTACGACCTGACTCACGACGAACGTTTTGCCCGCGGCGCCGTGGCCCAATTGAAAGCCTGGTTGGTCGCTCCCGCCACGCGGATGAATCCCAACCTGCAATATGCCCAGTCCATCCAGGGCATCTGCACGGGTCGTGGCATCGGCGTGATCGACACGGTGCACCTGGCCGAGGTCGCCCTGGCCGTTCGCGCCCTGCACGGTTCCCATGCGCTCGATGCGGACGACGAGACCGCCATCAAAAATTGGTTCGGTGAATACCTGCACTGGCTGCAGACCCATCAATACGGAATCGACGAAAGCAACGCGGAGAACAACCACGGCACTTGCTGGGTTTTGCAGGCCGCCGCTTTTGCACGCCTGCTCAATGATGAAACCACCCTGGCGGATTGCCGCCGGCGGTTTAAGGCCGAGCTGCTGCCCGAACAGATGGCGGCCGACGGTGGATTTCCCCGCGAGCTCGCCCGCACCAAGCCCTATGGTTATGCGATTTTCAATCTCGACGTGATGACCGCGGTGGCCGTGGTGCTCTCGACGCCGGAAAATGACTTGATGAAATTCCAGCTGGCCGATGGCCGTGGCATGATCCGGGGCGTGGAATTTCTGGCTCCCTATCTGGCGGACAAGACCGCGTGGCCATATCCGCCGGACGTCATGCACTGGAACGACTGGCCGGTGAGACAGCCCGCCTTGCTGTTCGGGGCGCTGGCTGCAGAACGCTCGGATTGGCTCAAGCTGTGGCAGCGCCTGCCGGCCGATCCTGCCATCGAGGAAGTCCGCCGCAATTTTCCCATCCGCTTTCCCAACCTATGGCTGCGCCCGTGAAATCCGGATCGAAATTCATGCTTAATGGTTTGTGCCGATGGGGCGGCATGGCGGTGGTCCTGCTGGGACTGCCTTGTCTCGCCGCGAACGAAGCCACCGCCAATCCCGCCCCGATGGCCATGGTGGTTGAAGAAGCCCTGCAGACCGCAACGGCCCAATACGAGTGGATGCTTGCGCACCTGCCGGACAACGGCGAGTTGCCGCGAACTTTTGAACACGGCAAGTTGGTTACCAAGCTCAAGCGTGACTGGACCGTGGGGTTTTTCCCCGGCTCGCTCTGGTATTTGTATGCCGCCACCGCGGAGCCCAAATGGCGCATCGCAGCCGAGCATTACACCGCGTTGATTGCAGCGGAGCAATTCAACACCCGCACTCATGACGTGGGTTTCATCTTGTATTGCAGCTTTGGCAACGGCTACCGGTTGACGAAGCAAGAAGCCTATCGCGCCGTGTTGCTGCAGGGAGCGAAGTCCCTCGGCACGCGCTTTGACCCGGTGGTTGGCTCCATCAAGTCCTGGGATCGTGATCCGAAACGTTTCACCTTTCCGGTCATCATCGACAATATGATGAACCTGGAATTGCTGCTCTGGGCTGCCGTCCATGGCGGCGTCGCCGGTCTGCGTGAGATCGCCGTGGCCCACGCCGACACCACCTTGCGCTACCATTTCCGACCGGATGGGAGTTCCTTTCACGTCGTCGATTACGATGCGGCCACCGGTGGGGTGCTCCGTCGCCTGACGCATCAGGGCGCCGCCGACGATTCGGCTTGGGCCCGGGGCCAGGCGTGGGGTCTCTACGGGTTCACCTTCATGTATCGTGAGACACATGATGTCCGTTACCTCGCCCAGGCCGAAAAAATTGCCGCCTTCCTCATGAATCATCCACGCATGCCGGCGGACAAAATTCCGTATTGGGATTTTGACGCGCCGGGACTGCCCAATGTCCCGCGCGACACCTCGGCGGCGGCGATCATGAGTTCCGCGCTTTTCGAATTGGCCCGGTTGACCAAGGGGTCGAACGAGGCGGAACGATACGCCGGTTTTGCGGGGGACCAGTTGCGGGCATTGGCCTCGCCGGCCTATCTGGCCCGGCCCGGCGAGAACGGCGGTTTCCTGCTGATGCACGCCACGGGCAACCTGCCCGGCCACAGTGAGGTCGATGTGCCACTCAACTACGGGGATTACTATTTTCTCGAGGCCCTCTTGCGCTGTCGTGCGCGCCTGAACCCCCAATCCTGAAATCATGCGCCTGTTTATGTCCCTTGTTCTCAGCACCGCAGCAGCCTTGGCCTCCACGGGCGAAAGCGCCCGGCAGGTGATCAATTTCAACCCCGACTGGCATTTCATCAAAGCAGACCCCGCCGGAGCTGAAGCCCCGGTCTTTGATGACTCCACCTGGACTGTGGTTTCCGCCCCGCATACTTTTAACGACACCGATACCTTCGACAATTGGTCTTTGCCCGGGCATCGCGGCGAGCAGGAGCAATGGAGCGGACGCACCTGGTATCGCAAGACGTTCACCGCGCCGTCAGCCTGGCAGGACAAGAAGATCTTCATCGAATTCGAGGCCGTGCGGCAGGTGGCGGTAGTGTATCTCAACGGCGTCAAGCTCGGCACGGCCAAGGGCGGCTTCACTCCCTTTGGCTTCGATCTCACGCCCCATCTGAAAATCGGCTCGACCAACGTGCTCGCGGTCATGGCGGACAACCGGTTCATGAAGGATCCGATGGATCCGTCGTTGGCTCCGCAAGCCGCCACCACTGCCGCCACGCATCCCAACCTCGCCCAAGTATCAAAGCTGCTGGCCGAGAAAATCCCGGACACGCTCGAGGAATTGCAGGCCGACCAAATTCCCTGGAACAACCCGCACTGGCATCCGGCACACGGCGGCATTTATCGCAACGTGCGGCTCATTGTCACCGATCCCCTCCATATCACGCTGCCGCTTTACAGTTTTCTACAGACCGAGGGGCCCTACGTCTACGCCAGTGAAATCACTCCGAATACGGCGCGCGTCAATTTGGAGGTGCCGGTGCGCAACGACCGGTCGAGCGATGCGGAGGTGGAAGCGTTTGCCACGGTCTTTGATGCCGCGGGCATCCAGTGTGTCTTTGCCGCGGGCCGGGGTCGCGTGGCGGCGGGCGCGACGACCAGGCTGCAGTTTTCCAGTGTGCTGTTGGGCCCCCGCCTTTGGGAACCGGGGTTTCCACATGTTTACCGGATTGTGATTGAATTGCGCACGGACAAACAGGTGGTGGATCGGACCGAAATCCCGTTTGGCATCCGCGATATTCGCTGGAGCGCAAACACGGGGCTCTGGGTCAACGGAGCCCATTACAAGCTCCACGGTTGGGGACAGAAATCCACCAACGAATGGCCGGGGCTCGGAGCGGCCCAGCCCGACTGGCTGCAGGCCTACACCATGCAGTTGATGAAGGACGCCGGCGGGAATTTCGTGCGTTGGGGGCATGTGCCCGGAGGGCCGGCCCAGATATTGGCGGGTGATCATCTGGGCATCATCGCCCTTCAACCCGGGGGCGACGGTGAATCGGACACCCGCGGCGGGGCCTGGGAGCTGCGGCTGGCCAATCTCCGCGATCTCATCATTTACTTCCGCAACAATCCCTCGGTCTTCATTTGGGAGGGCGGCAATCAGAAAGTGTCCCGGGAGCACGCCGCCGAATTGCGGGCCATCATGGATCATTACGATCCACATGGCAGTCGGGCCTATGCCCATCGGCGGGCCGATGCGATCACCGCGGAGTTCATGGATGTCGGCATCGGCACGGAGGGAGGGCGTGAGATTGCCCGGTTGCCGGTGGTCGAGGGGGAATACGACCGCGAGGAATCACCCCGCCGCGTGTGGGACGATGCCTCTCCGCCGAACTTCGGCTACCCTGAAGCCAAGGGTCAGACCTATCAGCTCACTTCCGAGCAATATGCCGTCAATCAGGTGCAGCACTACGTCAAGAAACTCGGCGCACCAAATCATGCCGGCGGGGCCAATTGGATTTTTTCCGACAGCACGAGTGGCGGTCGCGTGGCCACCGAGGTGGCCCGCGCCAGTGGCGAAGTCGACGGCGTGCGTCTGCCCAAGGAGGCTTACTACGTTTGCCAGGTCATGTTTACCTACAACCCCCGGGTGCACCTCATCGGACACTGGAGTTATCCGGCCGGCACGACCAAGACAGTTTACGTCGTCGCCAACACCGGTGGCGATGTCGAGTTGTTCCTCAACGGACGCTCGCTCGGCCGGGCGCAACCGCAGACCCATTTCCTCTATGAGTTTCCGGGCATCAGCTTTGAACCTGGGGAGATTCTGGCGGTGGCCCATGACCCGGCCGGTCAGCCCGTTGCCCGTATGGCCAAGCACACGGTCGGTCCGGCGGTGGCACTGAGGCTTACGCCGATCATGGGTCCCGATGGCTGGCGGGCCGATGGCTCGGATGTTGCCTTGATCGATGTCGAGGCGGTCGATGCCAAGGGTGCTCGCGTGCCGACCTTTCAAGCCCGGGTGGACTTTACCCTGACGGGCCCCGCCGTTTGGCGCGGGGGCTACAACAGTGGCAAAATTGATTCGATCAATCATCCTCATCTCGACCTTGAAGCGGGGATCAACCGGGTGGCGCTGCGCAGCACGCGTGCCGCCGGGGAAATCACCTTGCAGGTTCGTGGGGCAGGCCTGACGCCCGCAACGTGCACGATTGTCTCGACCCCCTTCGATGGCGCGGCGCCCGCGTTCCCCGCGTTCACCATGCCGACAAGCATTGAGCGGCAACCTGCGGAATTGGCCCCCAAGGAAAGTGACGCCATCAGCGCGCCTCCCGGTCAGGTGGGTCGTTTCATCAAGTCATTCAACTATTCCGGCCCCGGCGCCTACATCGTGCACGTGGAAACCAACATCCAGCCTGGTCGCAACGCGTATGTGGATGTTGATTCTCCACTGCCCGATTTGCCGGTAAGTTTGGTTGGGGCGGATTGGGTGCAAATGGCCAACCACGATGCGCTTTATCACGCCGTGGATCTTATGGAATTGACCGTCAATGCCGGCTCGACCGTGGTGGTGGCGCACGACGACCGTCTGCCGCGACCGCCCTGGCTGGTGCAGGATTTCAAGCCCACGCCAACCAAGCTGACCATAAATGGACGGACGATGTCGGTTTTCCAGCGCATGTTCAGCAAGGAATCAGGACTCACCCTCGGACCCAACACCGAGGACAGCACGATCAAGGAGGCCAACATGTATCTGGTCTTGGTGCACAACTGAACGGCGGAAAGTCTGTGCTACCGGCGGAAGGATTGCTCTTCCGCATGTTGCGGAGTTGTGCAAAATCACGATATGCGTTCCGCTATATTGGTTCACCCGCGTTTTGATGCCGTCTGGCCGTTTGCGGCTGATCATGCTCACCGTTTGTGGGCCCAACAGGGTCCGGTTGAGTTTGTGCGACTGGACCCCGCTGATGATCGTCCGGCGGCCGGCATCCTGGCCGATCCGGCCGTTGTCACGCGTTTGCTGTTGCTGGATGTGCCCCTCTCTTCGGCTTGTGTGGCCCGGCTGCCTCACTTGCGCGAGATTGCCCTCAATGAGGGCGGTTATGAACATGAAGGCACGGAGCATGCCGTCATCCTTGCCGCGTTGGCCGCGCGCGGGGTGCGGGTTATCCGTCATGCCTCCGAAGGTTATTGGGGTCAGTCGGTGGCCGAGTTTGGCTTGGCGCTCACCCTGGCGGCGTTGCGGCGGATCCCCCAATTGCACCGGTCCATGATCACGGACCCCCAAGCATGGAACTATACCCCGCCGGGCGGCGTGGGTTCACCCGGCGCCCGGGGGCAGCAATTCGGTGATGATCCAAATTTCTCAAGTGGCACGTTGGCCGGGAAACGCGTGCGCATAGTCGGCGCCGGCAACATCGCCAGTCGTTATGCCAGCTTCTGTCATCATCTTGGGGCAGAGGTGGCAGCATGGGATCCCCTGGCCAGCGAACCGTGCTTTCATCGTAGTGGGGCTCGGCGCGAGATTTGGCTGGATCAACTCGGGCGGGATGCAGAAATTTTCGCTCCCATGGTGCCGTTGACCGAATCGACCCGGGGTCTTGTGACGGCGGCACACCTCAACGCCTTGCCGCGTGGTTGCCTGGTAGTGCTCGTCACCCGGGCGGGAATCTGCGACATGACCGCCCTGCGGCGGCGCGTGCTCGCGGATGAGCTGGCCTTGGCGGCGGATGTTTTCGACGTGGAGCCCCTGCCGCCCGATGATCCCTTGCTGGGTCGCCCCAATGTAGTGCACACCCCGCACAATGCGGGACGCACACGTGACGCCAATGCGCGCTGGGCGGAAATGCTGTTGGCGCAATTTTCGCCGACTTGAGGCCTCCCGCACCCCAAGTCACCTCAGGCTGGCGTAAAGCTTGAGGAAGGAACGCACATCCGCCGGCAGCTTGCGGTTCAGGTGCGGGACCACCCAGCGATAGAGTTGGAGAATTTCGTCGTAGTCGGCACCGGCCCGTTTCAGGGCCGGAACATCGTAACCCGACTTGTGCTCCGCAGACTGTTCCTCACAGGTGAAGATATCGAGGTTCGGCGCCGTCGGGCCACTGCGCACGTAGTAGTCATGCATGCGCAATTCAAAACTCCTGATGTTCTGCGTGGCGGTATCGCGCCAGACCGTCAAAAGGGCATTGCCCGGACCGTGAAAGAGCACGGTGCTGATGCCGGGTTCCTTTTCCCGCACCAGTTTGGGATCACCGGGAGTCAGGCCCTGGCCGATGGCAACGGGTTCCAGTAGTTGCAGGTAACTTCCCTTGGTGTCGAAATTATCAAACTTCAATTCCAACCCAAGCAGGGTGTAACCGAGGTTCAGGCTCACATGGGCCAGCTGCACGCCCACACTCAGCTCGATGTCATCAAGCGTGAGCTTGAGTCGTCCGCTGGATCCGACGGCCACTTCCATGATCGATTGGATTTCCAAACTTACCCCGCTGCTGGAAATATTGACCAACCGGCTGCCTTGTTCGCGCCGGTTCATGGTCAGGGAAGCCTCGACTGGAGAATCCGGTGACACCGCATAGCGCTTGGCATGACGCTTCTCCGATTGCGCAGCGGTTTCGCGGGTAAAATTGAGAATGCGTTTGAAAAACAGCACAACAGCAACTTGCCACGCAAATGCACCAACTCAAGCCCGCGGCACTGAATGCAGTAACATTCCCGGAAAATCCTGCATGCCGTGGGGGACCAAGATTCCCATTTTTGCTGCGCTTTGGCGCGATACGAACATTGAACACCGTCCTTCCGCCAGCGCTACTCCCCAGAACAAGCTCCAGGGAATGTTTTAGCATTCAATCGGTGTTGGAATCCGGGACGGCGGGTAGGGACAGGCGGCCCGCCTGTCCGCTCAGGTCGGTCCGCATGCTCATGCCCGACGGACGTCCGGGCCGGACGTCCCTACCTTTTGCAATCCATTGTGATCAGAATGCGGATAGACCGGCCGCAGTTCGCTCAATCAATTGTCGCTGGATTCCGGGACGGTGGGTAGGGACAGGCGGCTCGCCTGTCCGCTCAGGTCGGTCCGCATGTTCATGACTGACGGACTTCCGGGCCGGACGTCCCTACCAGCGAAATTTGCCGGCGGGTGGCAGGGAGAAGCGGCCACCGGTCCTGTTTGACCCGAGCCCGTCGGGCCCGTAGTTTGGCCATGCATCAATCTCAGCTTGATTCGCCTAAAATCTACATAGACTTAAGGTGTGTCCCCGGCACACTGGGATGTGAAATGATCTCACCCGTTCTGGCACATGCCTAGCGTCCACCATCTTGTCCTTTGGTTCCTTTGCCTGGGTCTGGGCAGCATATCGGCGGCGCCCCTGCGCATCGGGGTGGAGAGTAATTCGCCGCCACTTTCCTATTTGGACAAGCAGGGTCTGCCGACCGGATTCACCTCCGAGTTGCTGGCGGCAATGCAAAAGACCGGCAAAGTTGAAATCGAGATCGTGCCCAGTTACTGGTCGCACATTCTGGCCGAATTCCAGGCGGGGCGGCTCGATGCCCTGGCCAATGTCACCATCACGGCAGAACGGCGTGCCACGATGGATTATTCCATCTCGCACGCCTATGTCCATGGGTTGATTTATGTCCCCAAGGGCAAGCCGGCGCTGACGCTCACCTCCCAGTTTCAGGGCAAATCCATCGGCACGCTCAGGGGCAGCATTGGACATCTCAACGCCCAGGCCCACGATGGTTGGGGGGCCAACATTGTGCTCTACGACAATATGCAGCAGGCGTTCGATGACGTCAGGCAGGGCAAGATTGATGCGGCATTGCTTATCCGGGGTCCCGCTTCGGCCGAGCGCGCCGAGACCAATGGCTTGGCCCTGGGTTTTGTTGATGACATCGTGCACGAATATCATTTTGCCGTGCACAAGGGAGATGCCCGCACCCTGGAGCAAATCAATGAGGCGCTGGCCCAGGTGCGCTCCAACGGCACCTTTGACCGGATATACGCCAAGTGGATCGGACCCTTGGAGCCGCACCCGATTCGGTTGGCTGATTTGAAACCCTATTTTTTGCCGGCGACAGTGGTTATCCTGATGGTGCTTGGTTTCGTGGTTTGGCAGAGTCGCATCATGCGGCAACTCTCGCGCCAGGCGGCCGAATTGCGGGCGAGTGAGGAACGGTGGAAATTTGCATTGGTCGGATCGGGTGATGGGGTTTGGGACTTGGATTGCCGCACCAACCAGGTGATTCGTTCCAAGCGCTGGAAGGAAATACTTGGTTTTGACGAGGGGGAAATTGGTCTTGACCGCGCCGAGTGGGCGGATCGGGTGCATCCGGATGACTTGCCGGAAACTTTGGCCATACAGCAGGCCCATATTTCGGGTCAGACCGAATCGTTCTCGATTGAACATCGCCTCAAATGTAAGGACGGCTCTTGGAAGTGGGTGCTCAACAGGGGGATGGTGGTCAACCGGGATAAAGCTGGGAATCCCCTGAGGTTCATAGGCACGCTTTCCGACTTGACCACCAGCAAGCAGGCTGAGGAGGACCGGCTCGTCATGGGCAAGCTCGAGTCCACCGGCGTGCTGGCGGGCGGCATTGCCCATGATTTTAACAACCTGCTGACCGCGATCTTGTTGAATCTGGACCTGGCCCGTTTCCACCAGGATTCCGCCGAGCAAATGTTGCCACGCGTGGTGGCGGCCGAAAAGGCCGCGCTGGCCGCCCGCAGTCTGACCCAGCAACTCATCACCTTTGCCCGTGGGGGGGCCGCCGTGCCCCGGATCACCGATATCGGCGCGCTGCTGACCGACTCCTTGCCACTGGTCTTGAGCGGATCGAATGTGCGCAGTGAATTGACGGTCGATCCTGACCTGTGGACGGCGGAGGTGGACGCAGGACAGATCGGGCAGGTAATCCGCAACCTTGTGCTTAATGCCCGGGAAGCCATGCCCAAGGGTGGAGTGATCACCTTGCGTGCCGGTAATGTCTCCCTGTTGTCGGCTCAGGTGCCCGGATTGGCCGCGGGGGACTATGTGCAAATCACCGTGAGTGATCATGGGGAAGGCATCCCTCCGGAAAAACTGGCCAAGATTTTTGATCCCTATTTCTCCACCAAACAGCGCGGTCCACAGAAGGGCATGGGCCTGGGCCTGACGATTTGTCACTCGGTGGTGCAAAAGCACCGTGGCGCCATCACCGTTGAATCGGTTCAGGGTCAAGGGACCACCTTCCAAGTTTATCTCCCCGCCATGCAGGAGAAGCCACCCGAGCGGCAGATGTCGACGCCCCCGTGGCCGGATTCCGCCCCCGTAGCCCGGCGGATTCTGGTGATGGACGATGAACCCATTATTCGCCAAACCCTCGAGTTGACCCTGGGGAAAATGGGCCACCAGGTGGAGACAGCGAACAACGGGCCGGATGCTCTGCGGGCTTACCGGCAGGCGAAAGAATCCGGCGAGCCTTTTGATCTGGTCTTGCTGGATCTGACCATCCCCGGGGGCATGGGCGGACGGGAAACCCTGGCTGCGCTTCGCACCTATGATGCTGATGTGACCGCGGTCGTCATGAGCGGATACACCGATGACAAGGTCATGCGTGATTTTGCCGCCAACGGATTCAAGGATGCCCTGCCCAAGCCCTTTACCACCGACATGGTTAACCGGGTGATCAACGCGGTTTGATCGGGAGGTAAACTTGTTCCTACCCCTCGCTCTTCCGGCTTCGATCGACGATAGTTTGCGAATGGTAGCGACGTCCAGCCCGGACGTCCGTCGGTCATGGGGATGCCGACCAAATCGAGCGGACAGGCGAGCCGCCTGTCCCTACCACCGCTCGGATTCCAGCGGCAATTGATTGAGCGAACTGCGGCCGGTCTATCCGCATTCTGATCACAATGGATTGCAAAAGGTAGGGACGTCCGGCCCGGACGTCCGTGGCCCGCGGGTCGCGCCTTTGTTCGCATGCACCATCCAATCCTCAACGAGGATGATCGTTATAAAGGAGAAACGCAAAGTGATCGGCTTATTACATGTCGAAATCGGCGCGGATGGTGCAGCAAATAGGCAATATCCTCCTTGGCGGTTTCTTCGTCACGGCTATCTTCGCCTCGTGACCCTTGAATTTTCCACGGTCAAAGCTTTCGGCCTCCCTGAGGCGGCTGAGTTGTTGACGCATGCTTTTGCCGATTACCTGGTGACCATAAAATTCAATGCGGAAATGCTGCAACAGATGGTGCCGGCCGACAGTCTGGACCTTGACCGCAGCCTGGTGGTGCACCGCGAGGGTGAGCCGGCGGGAATAATTTTGTTAGCGCGGCGCAATGACCGCTGCCGGGTTGCGGGCATGGCCGTGGTGCCGGCAGCCCGCCGCTTAGGGGTCGGCCGGGCGATGATGGAACGGGTGATCAATGATGCCCGTCGCCGTGGCGACCGGGCCATGGTCTTGGAGGTGATTGAACAAAACGGGGCCGCGGTCCGGCTTTATGAAAAACTGGGCTTCACCAAAGTGCGGCGTCTGGTCGGCTTTGCCGGATCGCCCCCTTCGGCGGACGCGCCGGTCACGGATTTGACCGGGGTCGATCTGCCGGTCTTTGCCGCCATGTTATCCGCGCATGAACCGCCCGACTGGCCCTGGCAGTTGTCGGGTCAAACCGTGGCTCAATCTTCGTCTCCCGGTGTGGGCTATGCCTTGGCCGGGGCTTGGATTTGGTTGCTCAATCCTGCCGGACCCGTGGTGGTGGTGCGTGCCATGGCCGTGGAAGGGGAGGTCAATCGAACAGGCAGGGCGGAGCAGCTGTTGCGGGCTGTGATGGCGCGGCACCCGGCACCCAAGTGGCATGTGGGCGCGATCTGGCCGGAGGAATGCGCGGACTGGTTTGACGCGGTGGGTTTGGAACGGCAGGAAATCACCCAGTGGCAGATGAAGCTGGCCTTGTGATGGCCTTGGGCCGATCAGTTTGGCTTGATTTCGTCGCCACCGTTTTTCTGCTTCCGGGGTTGGTGCTTAACTGACATGTTGGGTTGGAGAAACGGATCTGTAGCTCAATTGGATAGAGCACTTGGCTTCGAACCAAGGGGTCGGGGGTTCGAGTCCCTCCAGATCCGCCATACTTCGCTCAATTGCCGCTGGAATCCGGGCCGGCGGGTAGGGACAGGCGGCCCGCCTGTCCGCTCAGGTTGGTCCACATGTTCATGACTGACGGACGTCCGGGCCGGACGTCCCTACCTTTTGCAATCCCTCCAGATCCGCCTGCTTCGCACAATTGCCGCTGGAATCCGGGACGGCGGGTAGGGACAGGCGGCCCGCCTGTCCGGGTTGAGCAGCGATTGGGCATGATTCGGGTTGGCTGCCTTCACGCGGCCACGGGATTCCGGCAGAAGCTGGCGAGCAGCCGGTCGGTAATGGCGGGCATGCGTTGCAGGGCGAAGATGGTGCGGGGTTCCCAGAGCTGGGTCCGCAGGGGCTCCAAAAACCGCTTGGGCAGATCGGGCGATTCCAAATGGGCGAGGATCGTGAGGGTCTGGCGCGAGGCGGGCAGGCCCAGCCATTCGAGCAGGCCGAAGATGCCGTTGCGTTCATGCACGGCGACGATTTCCGCCCAACTGGCGGTAGCCCCGCCCCGCAGTCCCACATGATCGGACAGAAAGGCGGTCAGGGCCGGGGTTGCGATCAGGTCGATCAGCAGGCTGGGGCACCGGGCGCAAACCTGCAGGGCCTCCATGCGGTTGAAGGAGAATCCGGCTAGAAAAGTGCGCACGTCCGCGGGCACAAACTCCAGGTAGGGGCGCCAGTCGCGGTTGCGGCAGGCGAGGGAAGCCGCCTCCAGGAGTTCGTGGTCCGGGGTGATCTCGATCCAGTCGTCGCCGTAGAGGCGTTCAAAGCGGACTTCCGGCCAAGGGGTGACGCGATGGAGTTCGCCGTAATGGGCCCAGGTCAGGGCGATGGGGAGCAGGTTTTTCAGGGGGCGTTGGGTGAGGATCATGCCCGGAGATTACCCGAGAGGGTGGGACATTGCTTGGCCCAGCCTGAAAAATGTGCAGATTTCTTTCATGCCCGCCAAACCGCAGCTTTCCCGCCCCCCGCTCGAGCGCATGTTGAAGATCCACGACGAGCTGCGGCGGGGGACCTTGGTCAATTGCACCAAGCTGGTCAAAAGCTTGGAGGTGTCGCGCAAGACCATCGTCCGCGACATCGCTTTCATGCGGGACCGGCTCGATCTGCCGATCGAGTTTGATCCGCGAATCAGCGCCTATCGTTACACGCAGCCGGTGACCTCGTTTCCCACCGTCAACGTGACCGAGGGTGAACTGCTCTCCCTGCTGGTCGCGCAACGCGCCCTCGAGCAATACCGCGGCACGCCTTTTCACCGGCAGCTCGAAGTGGCGTTTGAAAAATTGGCAGGCGGTTTGCGTGACCGCATCTCGTTCACCCCGGCGGACGAACTGCGCACGGTGTCCTTCAAAAACATCGGCCTGGGCAAGACCGACCTCGCCACTTTCAATCCCTTGAGTGCCGCCGTGCTGCACCATGAGGAAGTGACCTTTCGCTATCGCAAACCGGGCACCGCGACGGCGTCGGTTCGACGGGTGCATCCCTACCATTTGGCGAATCGGGAAAACCTGTGGTATCTGGTGGGCTTCGACACGGAGCGGCAGGCCCTGCGGACCTTTGCCCTGCCGCGCATCACTACGGTGGAGCGGACCAAGGTGATTTTTGAACGCCCGGCGGATTTTTCCCCGGAGACATTTTTTGCCAATGCCCTCGGGGTGCTGGGCGGCACCGGGGATTACCGCGTCGTGATTCATTTCCGGTCCGCCGCGGCCGAGCGGGTGCGGGAGCGCGAGTGGCACGAATCGCAGGAATTGCGGGAGTTGCCAGATGGCGGACTTGAGTTGGAGATGCGGCTCGGGGCCTTGGAGGAAGCCGAACAATGGATCCTCGGGTGGGGGGCGGCGGCGGAAGTGGTCGCTCCGGCCGAATTGCGCGTCAAGATCAAGCAGACGGTGAAGGCGCTGGCCAGGGTCTACGCTTCCTTATAGCCTGGCGTAATGGGCGACTTTGCCTGAGGTGGACCGTGCGCTCCGCGCGCGGAGCGCACGACCCACCCATAAATCGGTTAGGTGATCAAGGGGGGCGATTTTAGGAAAATTAGGGTCATGTTGCCGTTCGCCAAGTTTGAGGCTCTGGGCGGCGTCGAAGGGAGCGGGAAAAAATGTAACGGCGAAGGGATTGAACCTGCTGTTGCCAGCCCGGGCGCATTATTTTGTGTTTCTGTTTCTTTCCGGTTCTGGTGATGGTCAGATTTCCTTTTCCAATGTCCTCCGCCATACACCGACCGCGGTCCGAACCTGAACCGATCCGCAGCTCTTGGGATGATTTACTCGAAGGCGTGCACTCGCCGGCGGACTGGCTGGTCCGCAAGGCCGAACTCCGCCAGCGCTACCTCGAGTTGATCCGCGACGAGCACAAACCCGCCAAGCCACCGCTGGACCTCCGGGTGCACGAGACGGTCGACGTGGATGGCCTCTACGAACGCCGGTTGATCAGCTACGCCGTCGAAGCGGATGAGCGTGCGCATGCCTTCCTGGCGATTCCACATGGTCTCACCGGTCCGGCTCCGGCCTTGGTTTCCGTGCACGGCACCTATGCCCACGGCAAGGAACGCGAGGCGGGGCTGGAGGAAAACCCCGAGAAGGCCTTTCTGGATCACCTCGCACGGCGTGGCTATGTGGTGATCGCCCCCGATCATTTCGTGGCCGGCGAACGCATCCCGCCGGAAGGGGCCTACGACACCACCCGCTTTTATTTGAAACACCCGGAGTGGACTGCCGTGGGCAAGGCGAATTTTGAACACGCCATCGCCATCGACGTGTTGCAATCGTTGTCCTGTGTGGATCCCGGGCGCATCGGGACCCTGGGGCATTCCCTCGGCGGGCATGGGGCTTATTTTCTCGCCGCCTACGATTCGCGCATTTCCGTGGCGGTGTCCAATTCCGGCTGTGCGCCTTTCCGTTACAACCACAAGGTCGAGGCCTGGGCGCGCGATCATTTCTACATTTATCTGAAACCAATGCGGGCGGGCCTGCTGCGCGGCGAACTGCCGCCGATCGACATGCACGAGATCATGGCCTTGATCGCGCCCCGGCCGTTTCTCGATCTCTCGGCGTTGAACGACCTCATCATGGGTGATGATCCGCAGTTGGCCGGTTGGACCTACCGCCAGCGGGTGCTGATGCTGATGAAGGTGATGGACGCCTATGAACTCGAGGGTGCGGCCGTAAACTTTTCCTTCTATGCGCACGGGCAAGGGCATGCCGCGCCGTATGAGGCCCGGCAATTGATGTATGGCTGGCTGGACAAGCACCTCAAGGAACCCGCCGCCACGCGCGCCAGTCTGGTGCAGGACAACCGCTTTGTGAACCATGGCATCTGCGCCGCCGTTTCAGAAAGTCGCGGGGTGGCGGCGGTGCGGGATGCGCAGGGGCGCGACCTGCTGCTCACCCTGCTCCTCGATTTGAATCCGTTGGGCTCGATCCTCGTCACCGATCTCGGCACGGGTGAAACCCGGCAGGTCTGGTTTCCCGAGTCCACGCGATCCGAGGTATGGGCCAAGTGGGCGCCGTATGCCTCGCTGCTCAGCCGCAACGGCCGGTTCTACACCTTTGCCGGCAACACCTTGCTGGAGTTCGATGTCGATCGTCGCGAATTCACCTTTCACGGGGTGCCTTCGCCGGATGAATCCTGTTACGTCGAGACTGCGCTGGCCGATGGTCCGGACGGCCGCATTTATGCCGCGAGTCACCCCCACGCCCGTCTGGTCTCCTACGATCCGCTTACCCGGGAAATGTGCGATCACGGTCAACTCGATCCCAACGAACAATACCCCAACAGTCTGGCGGTGGATGCCGCGGGTTGGCTTTACGCGGGGATCGGCACCGCCCGCTGGAATCTCGTGGCTTTCAACCCGGCCACCTCCGAGATCTGTCCCCTGCTGACCGAGGCCGAGCGGGGTATCGGTTCCGCCCGGGTTTTTGTGGGCACCGACGGTTCGGTTTATGGCGTCACGGGGGACAGCCAATACCGGCTGCACCACGGTCAATTGGAGCCGGTTGCGGCCGGGGATTTACCCGTGGCCAAGACGTTGGGTGCGGGGCGGTTTCAGAATCGCGAGGCCGGGCTGGCCGACGGACGCCGTGTCACCTGCCACCTGCCGGAGCGGTTGATCACCGTGACGGATTCGGCCGGTGGGGCGAAGCGGGACATCGTTATAAAATTCCAGTCCGGTGGCGCCATCATCACCACGCTGGGCAGTGGTCCCGGCGGTCGCATCTATGGGAGCACAGCCCACCCGATGCACTTTTTCGAACACGATCTCGCGCGGCGCGAGACGGTTGATCACGGGGCGATCAAGGCCATCGGTGGCGGCAACATTTGCGCCCTGGCGCGGCAGGGGAACTTGCTGGTCGGGCCCGCCTACCCGTGGGGTGACTTTTATTGCTATGACCCGGCGCTCCCGTTTGCGCCCGAGTCACCGACGGTGCCCAACCCGCGCGTCCTCGTGAGATTTGAGCGGCATATCACCCGGCCACGCACTTGTCTGGCCCACCCCGATGGCGTGCACGTGATCGCCGCTGGCTTCATGGATTATGGGCATGTGGGCGGCGGCTTGGGGATCGTCGACCTGCAAACCGGTGAATCCACTTTGCTCACGCATGACCGGGTGGTGCCCGGGCACAGCACGCACACGATCAAGGCACTCCCCTCGGGAGATCTGGTCGGGGGCACGAGTGTGCTGGCGCCCGGCGGTGGCCATACCACCGCCAGGGAAGGGGTGCTCTACTTGCTGGATTGGTCGACCCGACAAGTCGTTTTCCAAACCGTGCCCGTGCCCGGGGCGGCCGAGGTCTTCAGTCTTGAGGTCGGCGGCAATGGCCTGGTCTACGGGCTCACGACCGGTTCGCAGTTTTTTGTTTTCGATCCGCAAAAACGGGCCGTGGTGCACCACGCGGATCTTGCCCCGTTGGGCGACCTGGTGCGTCCGGCGCTGGCGGTTGGAGCGGGGGGCACTGTTTACGGCGTGCTCAGCCGGACGGTGTTTCGCATCGAACCCGACGACCATCGCATCACCAACCTGGGGGAATCGCCCGTGCCAATCACAGCCGGGCTCGCGATACTGGATGGGCGGATTTATTTCGGCTCACAGGCGCAGCTCTGGAGCTGCCGCTTGTAACGGCGGCTTGAATATCATGCCCTGTCATCCAGTGCTTTTTCCCCTGCCCGCCTCCCGGAACCATCTCCGTTCATGAACGACAATCGAAACTACGACTACACGGACTGGAAATTCAGCGTGCGGGACGAGTATCAGGTCATCGCCGACTGGATCAGCCCGGGTGCCAAGGTCATCGATCTGGCCTGCGGCAACGGGTCGCTGATGAAATTGCTGCAGGAGCGCAGGCAAGTGGAAGCTGAAGGCTTGGAGCTGGCGCCGACGGGCGTGGAATATTGCTTGCGGCACGGGCTCAAGGCCCGGGTGGCGGCGATCGATCAGGCGGCGAGTTATGCGGATTACGCGGATGACCAGTTCGACTGCGCGGTGTGCAATGTCACCGTTCAGATGGTCGCTTATCCCGAGGTGCTCCTGGCCCAGATGAAACGAATTGCGAAGCGACAGATTGTTTCCTTCCCCAATTTTGCCTACGTCACCAATCGCCTTGATCTGCTGTGGCGGGGCCGCATGCCGCGGCCGATGATTTTTGGCTACGATTGGTATAGCACGGGTCACATTCATCACTTGAGTGTGGCAGATTTCCGGGGTTTTTGTCGTGATCGGCAGATGACCATCTCGCGCGAACATCATTTTGGCCCGGCTTTGAGCAAGGGGCGTTGGCCGGTCATTGCGCAGGCCTGGCCAAACCTGTTCTCGATGGTGGCCATATTTGAATGCGCCTGAGCAGGCGCCGGTTGCAGCATGAGTAAATCAAGCAAATCCCGGAACACCGTCAGGCACTCGCCACCGGTATTACCTGCGGGGTGGTGGACCCCACTGGCCTTGTTTGGCATCGTGCTGGCGTTTGCCTTGATCCGTGGGGCGGGGATGTTCAACGACTTGTGGTTGGACGAAATCTGGTCGATTCGGATGATGCAGTCGATTTCCGCGCCATGGGAAATACTCACCAAGGTGCAGCATGACAACAACCACCCGCTCAATGCGCTCTTCATTTATCTGATTTCGCCGGTGGAGGCGGACTGGATGTATCGAATGTTTTCCTGGGTGACGGGCAGTGTGACGGTGGGGTTGGCCGCCATGGTGGCGACCCGGCTTTATCAACGGCTGCAGCCGGACGAAAACCGGTTGCAACCCGCCTTGGCGGGCCTCTTTTCCGCGCCGATCATCGGCGGGGCCTATTTGTTGATTCACTATTCCTCCGAGGCACGTGGCTATGCCCCGGCGGTGGCCTTTGCCCTGCTGGCTTTTTACGCCTTGCTGCGGGCCAGCGAAAACAACTGGGGCAAATGGGCCGCCCTCTACGGCGCAGCGTGTGTGCTCGGCTTGCTTTCCCACCTGGCGGTGGTGCAGGTGATGCTCGCAGCCGTGGGTTGGACTTTGGTGACCAGCGTCAATGAGCGCGACACCTGGCGCAACCGGATCACCCGCGCGCTCGGCTGGCATCTGGTGCCGTGGCTTTTTTTCGTCGCCTATTATTTCGGTTTCGTGCGGCACCTGGAAATTGGCGAAGGCCCGCAAAATTCCCTGGGTGAGGTGCTGCGCCAAGTGGCGGTTTACTCGCTGGGCTTTCCCGCCTCGTGGGGCGGGGTCGCGTTGGTGGTGGGGGCGGCCATGATTTTTGGCAGCCTTTTTTTGGTAGGCCGGAAATCGGGGGCGCTGGCCACTTTTTTTGTCCTGGTGATAGCCGTGACGCCTCTCCTTGGGTTGGGGTTCAGCCGGTTCTCCCTGCTCTTTCCCCGCTACTTCATCATCAGTGTCGTGTTTGCACTCATTGCCGTGGGCTTTGGGGTGACCCGGTTGTGGTTGCGCGCTTGGGGTTGGCAAATCGTGGTGGCCACCGCACTGGCACTTTTTCTCCTGGGCAATGGCCTGCATGTCTCTCACCTCTGGCACGAGGGTCGGGGACAGTATCGGGCGGCATTGCGGGAGATCGCCGCGCGCACGCCGTCGGACGATATATCGATCGGCAGTGATCACGACTTTCGCAATTTTGCCCTGGTTGATTACTACCGGAATGTGGTCGGACCCCGGCACCGGGTGATTTATGTGTCGGCCGACAAGATACTGCCCGGGGGTGTGCAATGGTTGTTGTTGCATCGTCTCGATGGCCAACCGGCGCCTGCGGCGTCGGTCACCGATGTCCTGGGAAATCGCTATGTGCAGGAAGGGGTCTATCCCCACGCACCGCTGTCCGGCTGGGATTGGTATGTATACCGCAACGTGCTGCTGCGACCCCGGCGCTGAGCGTCACGCCTTACTTCGCACTTGCGGGTCCCGCGGGTGCGACCAACCTTGGAGGTCACGATGCCGAACAGTTTCGGAACTCTCTTTACCATCACGACCTGGGGCGAAAGCCATGGGACCGCCGTCGGCGTGGTCGTGGATGGCTGCCCGCCCAATTTGCCGCTGACGGCCGCGGAAATACAGATCGAACTCGACCGGCGGCGCCCGGGCCAGAGCGATATTGTCACGCCGCGCAAGGAGTCCGACACGGTGGAAATTCTGTCCGGCCTGTATGAAGGCCGCACCACCGGCACTCCCATTTCCATGCTGGTGCGCAACGCCGACCAGCGGCCGGGGGCCTACGATGAGATGGTGGAAAAGTTCCGGCCTTCGCATGCCGATTTCACCTACCAGGCAAAGTTTGGCCGGCGCGATCCGCGCGGCGGGGGCCGTAGTTCGGCGCGTGAAACCATTGGCCGGGTTGCCGCCGGGGCCATCGCCAAAAAAATTCTCGCGCTGGCCGGCTCCGTGGAGATTCGCGCCTACCTGACCCAGGTGCACGATATCGACATGCCCACGCGGGACAGTTTTCCCACCTTGGCCGAGGTCGAGGCGACGCCGGTGCGTTGTCCCGATGCGGCCACCGCGGAACGGATGATTGCCCGGATCAAGGAAGTGCGCAGCCAGGGTGATTCCGTCGGTGGCACCATCGAGTGCCGCGTGCGCGGTCTGCCCGCCGGTTTGGGCGCTCCGGTGTTCGATCGGCTGGAGGCCGATCTTGCGAAGGCGATGCTTTCCCTGCCCGCCACCAAGGGCTTTGAAGTCGGCAGCGGTTTTGCCGGCACGCGGCTCAAGGGCTCGGAACACAATGATCCCTTCGCGATGCGCGACGGCCAAGTGCGCACCACCAGCAATCGCTCGGGCGGGGTGCAGGGGGGCATCAGCAATGGCGAGGAACTGGTGTTTCGCACCGCCTTCAAGCCCACCGCCACGATTCTCCAATCGCAGAAGACGGTGAACACGAAGGGCGAGGAGACCGAGTTGGCGGCCCGGGGCCGGCACGATCCCTGCGTGGTGCCGCGCGCCGTGCCCATCGTGGAGGCCATGGCTGCCCTGGTGCTGCTGGACCACTGGATGCGCCACGCCGCCCAGAACCTGATTTTCAAATTCTAAGTAACCTGTGACCCCGATCGAAAAGCCCTTGGTTTACCTGGTGCTCGGCGCCGCCAGCTCGGATCGTCGCGCCATTGTGCTGGATCTCATCAACTCGGGCCTGGCCGACGAGGATTCCGCCGCCGTATTGGTCAGTGCCGATGAAGTGCCCGATGCCAGGGACGAGCAGATGCCCGGGCTCACCCGTTGGACGTGGCAGGAAAATGCCATTGTGGCCGAGGCCCCGGTCGATGCCACCCACCTGTTTTTCATCAGTGATGGCCGGCGCAATCCCATCGACCAGATCGAAGCGTTGAAACCCTGGCTGGAGCAGCACGGCTGCGAGCTGGGGCGGATCATTTGTGTGGTGCACTGCCAGTTGGCCGCCGCCAACCCGCCTTTGCTGGCTTGGTTCGATGCCTGCATCCATTTCAGCGACGTTGTCCTGCTCAACCATCGTGAAGGCGTGGAAAACAAGTGGATGTCCGATTTTCAGGGCCGCTACAAACACCAGTTCATGCCCTGCCTGTTTGAGTTCGTGAAGGACGGACATGTGAAAAACGCGGCCATCGTGCTCGACCCGGTGGCGCGCCGCATCGCGCATCTTTTCGACGACGAGCCCAACTGGATCATCACCGGCGGGGATGATGAAGACGAGGCCGAGGGTGACGAGGAAGTGCAAGCGGCCCCGGAGGAAGACCCCTACCTGGCCCGGCATACGGGCGGACGCCGCATCAAGGAAATTCCGGATATCGCGAAGTTTGTCCCGACCGGGGAGTAGGTTTGTGTTTAGTGGGTAGGGACGGGTGGCTCGCCCGTCCGGTCAGGTTCGCTCATCTTTTGATAACGAACCGAGCAAGTATGCGATCTACATGCAAAACGGACGTCCGGGCCGGAAATCCCTACCTGCAAACGTGATTTGCCTGGGGTAGGGACGGGCGGCTCGCCCGTCCGGTTTGGCTGGAGATAAGTCAACTTCACGCAGGCTCCCACCGATATGCCCACGCCTCTGCATTGGCGATTAGACCTGCCCTGACTGGATTTTGCCGGATGTAGTGCGCCTTTTCCTCCCACGATTCGGCATTGCGCAGACGGTGTTCGAAGAAATCGCGTTGCCATTTGATTCCCTGCATTCGGGCCACGTAGTTTTTCCACTGCCGCACGGAGGTCAGCAGGTTAGCCTCTTGTGGAAATGAAACCAGCGCATGCACGTGATCCGGCATGAGTAAGAACAACCGCATGAACCAGACTTCAGAAGCATGACGATGAGTCACGGTTTCAATTATTTTGGCGCTGATTACTGAGTGACAGAATTGGTTTTTCCCACGGGGTTTGCCACAGATCGTGAGAAAATAGAGTGAACCATTTTTTACCCAGTTCGGCACTTCATGAGGAAGAGTATGCCGCTGACGAGGTGATGTCACTTTGGTGCTCTCCATCGTCATGAGATATAGTTTGGTGCCTCGATGACGGGATCGCGAGTTTGGATTGGCGATAAAATCTACGGACGTCCGGGCCGGACATCCCTACCCGCAAACGTGATTTGCCTGGGGTAGGGACGGGCGGCTCGCCCGTCCGCATATCACGGTTTTAGCCGAAAATAAAAAGACCGGTCGCGAAGACCGGTCTGAATGGACGACAAACAGCCGGTGGCTTACTTGCAGGCCGCGACGGCCGCGACAAAGGCCTTGGCCTTGGCGCTGATGGCGGCCCAGTTCTTTTCCTTGAGTGATTTGGCGTCGACCAGCGAGCTACCCGCCGCGGTGGCCATGGCCCCGGCCTTGAGAAAGTCACCCACGTTTTCCGCCGTCACGCCGCCGGTGGGCACGATTTCAATGTGCGGCAACGGACCTTTGATCGACTTGATGTAGGCGGGTCCGAAAAATTCGGCCGGGAAAACCTTGGCGGCGTCCGCGCCCGCTTCCCACGCGTTGACAATCTCGGTCGGGGTGAAGGCTCCGCAAAATACCGGGATGCTGTAACGGCGGCAAAGGGTGATGACGTCGGGCCGCAGCGCGGGGGTGACGACGAACTGGGCTCCAGCCAGTATGCCCATGCGGGCGGTTTCGGCGTCGAGCACGGTGCCCAGACCAAAGATGAAGTCGGGCAGTTCGGCCGTGGCTTTTTCCAGCATCCGGATGGCTCCGGGAGTGGTCATGGTGAGCTCGATGCTGGTCAATCCGCCGTCGGCGAGGGCCTTGGCACAGTCCAGCAGACCGTCGGAATTATTGGCGCGAATGAGCGCAACCACCTTCTCAGCGCGTATCTTGGAGAGCACAGCGTCTTTTTTCATGGGAAATGTCAGCTTGAGCCTCTTGGGGCAGGGAGGGAAATCAATTTTCTTGCGCCGAGGGCCTTGGCCGTGTCTTTTGCCCCTTCCAACGCGCCCAGGTGGTGGAATTGGTAGACACGCAGGTCTCAGAAGCCTGTGCCGAAAGGTGTGCGGGTTCGAGTCCCGCCTTGGGCACCATGCTACGCTCCATAGGAGCTACGGATGGCACGCCATGGATGTAGGCCCGGCCGGTGGCCGGGCTGCCCGCTCAACGAACGGGCCTACAGTGGGACGATGAACCCGCGCGGGTTTGACGGAGCGAGCCGCCGGCAGTAGTAGCGGCGCAGACATTACTTGAGCATGCGTCGAGAGCTGTCACACTTCCCGCCATGGATGAGAATCCGGGCACCCCATCTGCGGCTGAGCATGAAGCTCTTACTCCCAAGGAACGAAGAGAACAAGAGCGACTGCGGTTGCAGGCCGAAGCTGAGAAGGACACCCGATTTGACCCTCTTGATGGCATGCCCGTTTCCCGGGAGCAATTGCGCCGCATTCCTTTCCCGATTTACGTCGCGATCATTTTCATCATCGGGTCGGGCATGGTGGCTTATTTCTACTCGCCGCAGTAAGCATCGTTTTTGGATTCGGCACCCTTGAGTTGCGTCTAACAAGGGAACGGATTGTTTTGCCGTGCTCAACCCAAAGCGCACGAATGCGTGCCACACCTCTGGTGGCAACGCGACGTCACCATATTGGCCTGCAGTTGCGCTCTGCTCCTAGGGTAATTGGCGGCGCGACCTTGATCCCGTGCTGCAAAAGGAGCTAAGAATCACACACGCCCACAAAGCCTGACCCCGTTTCAGGCCCCATGTCCCCGGACAATCTGTTACCTATGTCCCCGGATCATACCCATTTCAGCGCCTAAGCGCCATTCAAGCCTGACCCCATTTCAGCGTCCCCGGTGTATGGTGCCCTCAGTGGCGGACGGTCACCGGGATCTGGGTTTCGCCATGCTGGTTACGAAGAGTGAGGGTAAAATTGTAAACCGTAGGTGGGTTGGTGGGTTGCGCCTTCCAGGGCAGGCTTAAATATTGACCACCCGCAATGAACTTAGACTCGCCGATGAACTGGGGGTCACCCGCGATGCCCACGATCTCAACCGGAGAACCGTCAGGACTGCTGGCAGCAAGCGTATTCTGCAGGGTCGAAATCTTAAGCGAGCCGTTCATGGCGGACGTCTGCGCGATCTCCAAGCCGGCTTTCGCGGTCGGCGCGTTGGGATGATTGCCGCCAACGAAACCCGCAGGGAGTGCTGGACCTTGCGGAGTTGGTGCGGTCGTTTGCGTAGCGGCCGGGGCTTGGGTGGAGGCTGCGGCGGCAGCGGTTGCCACCGGGGCCACGGCATCCTTGCCAAAAAGCTTTTGGTAATCCGAAGGGGGACCCGGGTAGTAGATGACGTCGCCAGTGGGGTTTGAGGAGGGAGGTTTGACTCCCGTGTAGGCGTAGGCGGGTTCCACCGGGAAAAGGATCATGCCGTAGTGCCAGCCAGCCCCGACTTCGAGGGAGGGATGTTTGAACAGCCGATCAAAGAGACCCGGGGTGACATAACCTTTGTTACTTAGTAGCATCACTGTCGCGATGGTCTGACCCGCATTTTCCGAGAAATAGAACTCCTTGGCATTATATATTTGGCGAAGATTGTTGGCGATGGTGGTGCGGATCGCGCGCTCCTTGATGCGGGAGACGGCCACCATGGCCAGCCAGCTGAGGATGGCCACGATCAGCACCACGATCATGATCTCGATCAGCGTGAATGCGCCTTCGCGATGACGCTTCGGCAACACAAGCCCGTCGCGGCGATCCAGGTTTTGTGGCTTCATTTGGCACCCTCCTTCTTGGCGTTGGTTTTGAAAGCGAGGCAGGCGCCGATGGTCACGAGCGCGATGATGACGATGCGGGCGGCAAGCAGCGGCACATTGACGGACCAGTCGGGGGCGATGTTCCAGAAGTAGTCGAGCTGGTGCTCAAGGCGAACGCCGTCACTATGGACCTGGTAAACGGGCGGTTGCAGCCAGTCGAGGATCAGGGCGTTGACGCCCAGCAACAGGATGATGCGTTGAATCAGGGTCATGGGGAAGGGTCCGGCTTATGGGATTATGTGCGAGTTCAGGAGAAATAGAGCAGTCCAAACTAGGAGGACCGGTTCAGCCATGTCGAGCCGTTCCCGCCGGAAATTGAAATGGCTTGATGGGTTTCACCGAGTAACCAACGTGAGGTCATTGTCTCAACCTTGGTTGAGACTGCTTGCATCATGTCGCCTTCAAAACACCTGTCACACCTGAGTCCGCGCGCCCTCGCCGCCGTGGTATTTGTGATGATCTTTGGGGGATCGCTGGTGGTCATGAGCTACCTCTATGTCCAGGCCGAAGGCCAACGGAAAGAAGCGCTGCATGGACATGTGCTGGATCTGGCTGTGGCGGCGGCGGCGATGGTTGATATAGAATTGCATGAGAGCCTAGTTCGTCCGGAACAGCTCGGTGCGAAGGAATACCGCACGGTGCTAGCGCCGTTGGTGAAATTTCAACACCGGCATCCCAATATTCAATATCTGTGGACTACCCGGGTGCCGGAGCAGGGGCCCCAATTGTTTGTTTTGGAGACCTCGACTGATGAGGATATACGAACTGAGCAGCTCGCTTTGGGGCGTTCGCAGGACTTGCTAGCTTTCCTTGAGCCCGATCCGGTGACTGCGGCTGGGGCGAAATCCATTCCCGTGCTGCGGACTGGAAGTGCTTGGGTGGATCGGGAAGTCTACGCGGACAGTCATGGAAGTTATATAGAAGCGCGAGCTCCCCTGGTAAACACTGAGGAACGCTTCGTGGGCTATGTTGGGGTGGACTATGCCCTTGATATTTACCTGCAAAAAATCAATGAGGTGCGAATGGCCGGCCTGGTATCGCTGTTGCTCGCGCTGGGACTAAGCGTGGTGCTGGCGCGCACCGCTTATATGGTCAGCCAGCGAAGCCGGGACAGCCTGCGGATGGCCCGGGAACAACGGGACTTCGCCCGCAAGGCCAGCGAGGCCAAGAGCGAGTTGTTGGCCATTGCCTCGCATGACTTGAAGAATCCGCTCAGCGCCATCGTGGGCATGTCGGAACTGCTGTTGAATCTCAAGAGGGCGGTGCCGGACCAGAATGTGGTCAAAGACGATGTTGAAGTGCTCGAGACCATCCATGCTTCGTCGAAGCACATGTCGGAAATTGTGCGCGGCATCCTTTCAAATGAAGGTCTCGAATACGGGGGGCTGGCGTTCAAGCCGGAGGAACTGGATTTGGCAGAAATTGTCCGTGCCACGCTGAAGTTCAATGCTTCGGCGGCAGAGCGAAAAAAGATCGAGGTGGTGACTGAAATTCCCGAAACCCTGATGGTCGGGTTCGACCCGAAATTGATTCGGGAGGCGTTCGACAACTATGTGAGCAACGCGATCAAGTATTCACCGTCCGGATCGCGGGTCGCGGTGTCGTTGGGGCTGGTGCCGGGGGCGAACGAGGTCGAGTTTTCCGTTCAGGACGCCGGGCCGGGGCTCTCCCGTGAAGATCAGGCGAAATTGTTTCGGAAATTTCAAAAGCTCACGCCGCGTCCGACGGGGGGCGAGTCCTCGACTGGCCTCGGACTTTCCATCGTCAAGACCATCGCCGAATTGCATCACGGGTCGGTGGGGTGTGAGAGCGAACCGGGTCATGGATCGCGTTTTTGGTTGCGATTACCGGTGGGCCGACCTGCTCCCGGGAGCGCCTGAATATTTCCAGCTCGCACTTCATGGGAGGGTTTCCAAACTGTTCAACGCCATGCCCAATCCCGCCAAGATTCTCATCGTCGATGACGAGTTACACATCCGTAAATACCTCAGTCTGCTGGTCCGGACCTCGCTCGGTGTGTCAACGGTGATTGAAGCGGCGGATGGGGCCACGGCCCTGACCCTCTATGCCAGTGAAAAACCCGACATGGTGCTGCTCGACATCAACCTGATTGGCGGTTCGGGGCTGGAGGTTCTGGGGCAACTGCTGCAGCTGGACCCGGATGCCGTGGTGGTCATGAACACGGCGGTCAATATTCGCCGGTCCGTCGAAGAGGCCGTCGAAAAAGGTGCGAGCGGTTACATTTTGAAGGACACCCCGCAGGAGGAAATCGTCGCTGCGCTGCGCGAAATCATCAACGACGTCTTTGGCGATGCCCCTTCGTCAGCCTCGACCGCATGAATTCTGCTCCCGAAACCCCCGGCCAACCTGACGCATTCGACATCAAGGAAGTGCGTTACTCCCTGCGTGAAATGCTCGCGGAAGTGGCCCTCGAGCGTGAAAGTGGCGCCTTCGGCATGGAGCATGTCCAGAGTGATGACATTCGCAAAGCCTTCGCGACCAAACCCAGGAAACGACGTGGTCCCAAAACTTGACGCCAAATTACTCGCCTCGATCCGCAGCCTGCGCACGTTTGCCCATACGTGCGATCTTGAGGCCTTGGCCAAGGCCGCTCAGCAGCCGCTGGATCTGATCGAAGCCCTGGTCGCCGGGGAGCATGTGGCGAAGGATGACATCGGAGTTTTTTGGGGCAGTCAGATCGGCTTTGCCTACGTCAATCCCTTTGCCGTGGTTATCACCGAGGACGCGATTTCACGCCTGCCGGTGGAGATCAGCACCAAGGCCGAAGCACTGCCGCTTTATCGGGTGGGCGATGCCCTGACGGCCGCCATGGCGCACCCGGAGGACGAGATGCTAGTCGAGCGATTGAGCAAAATCACCAAGCTGCCCGTCAGCCCGGTCTTTGCGTTGCCGAGCGATGTGAAGGCACTGATCCAACTCCACTATTCCACGGAGGAGTCTCTGGAATCGGCGCTCAACTCGGCGGAAAACATGGAGCAATTTGCCTCTGGCGTGGATCTCGCGTCCGGGGGCCGGGCCATCGCCGCTTTGGCGGAATCTGCCCAGGTGACCAGTTTTTTTGACACGCTGGTATTGTTTGCCCTCCGACGCGAGGCCAGTGACATCCACATCGAACCTCGGGAAGGGGAATCGCATGTGCGCTATCGCATTGATGGTAACCTGCACGAAGTGCTGACGTTTTCCCGCAAGCTGCACGCTTCAGTGGTCACGCGCCTGAAGATACTCACCCAGCAGAACATCAGTGAAAGCCGGCTGCCGGCTGATGGTCGCTTTTCGGTGCAACTCGGCACGACCAGCGTCGATTTCCGATTTTCCTCGATCCCGTCGCAATACGGGGAAAAGGCGGTCATCCGTATCTTGGGGAGCACTTCGGGCAAGGCACTGCTTTCGCTCGATAAAATGAAGATCTCAAGCAGTGTGCTCAAGCCGTTGCGTCGGGTGATCAAGAGCCCGTGTGGCATTATTTTTGTCACGGGGCCGACCGGTTCGGGCAAGACGACCACCTTGTATGCGGCGTTGTCGGAGTTGAACGATCCCTCGGTCAACATCTCCACCATCGAGGATCCGATCGAGATGAAACTTGACGGCATCACCCAGACCCAGGTGCAGGCAAAGATCGACATGACCTTTGGCCGCATGCTGCGGGCCTTGCTGCGCCAGGACCCCGACATCATGCTGGTGGGCGAGATTCGTGATTTGGAGACGGCCAAGATCGCCACCGAGGCGGCTCTCACCGGGCACTTGGTGCTGGCCACCCTGCACACCAACTCGGCACCCGAGGCGATTGTCCGGCTGCAGGAAATCGGTGTCGCCTCCTACATGGTTGCGCCTTCGGTGGTGGCCGTGCTTGGCCAGCGCCTGGCGGCACGCACCTGCGAAAACTGCAAGGAACCCTACAAGGCGTCCGAGGATGTATTGCGACGATACTTCAATGATGAGCAACTGCCGGAGGTGACGTTCTACCGGGGACGGGGCTGCCGCGTGTGCAATCACACCGGCTACCGGGGGCGGGTCGCCTTTCATGAGCTCTTCCTGATCAACCGGGCGATGCGGGCGAAGATTTCCGAGGGGGCTAACCTGCAGGAGCTGACCGAGCTGGCCGCCCGGATCGGTTTCCGGCCCCTGCGGTATGACGGGTTGAAAAAAGTGCTGCTGGGTCTGACCACGATCGATGAAATCGAGGCGCAGACCCCAGTCGAGTTCGAGGGTTGAGGCGGCGGTCCTTACCGGTCGATCCGCGGATAGCTGAATTCGCCAAACAACAAAGTGCCGTCCGGATTGATCTCGAGGATGTCGCCGTTGTTCCCGATCAAGGCCACGACATCTCCCCGCAGGGCGTAGCGGAAATTTTCCTCCTTGACCAGAGTTGGCGTCGCTCCGGGCTGGGTCACGGCGTAGAATCGCACAGTTTTATTGGCTATCTCAAAGCTCAAACTGTCGCTGCGATCGGGATAACCATACCGACCGTCGATTTTTTTCGAAAAGTCCTGGGTCTGGTCTGAATTCTTTGCGAAGGCATATCCGGTTGGAGCTGGTTTGTTGATCGTGTGATAACCCAGGGCCGTCACGATGGAGAGCAGGAAGACCATCAACACGATCTGGACCCCGAAGGGGAGTTGCAGCCGCGACTTTCTGGTCTGAAGCACGGGCTCGAGCTCGACTTCGACCCGCGACGCTTTGGTGATCACTTCCCGGCCGGTAAGGTAGGCAATTATCCCGTCCGGAGTGCTCTTTTCCGGGGTGTGGCTGGCCTCTGGAATCGGAGTCAGATAGAGGTCATCGCCCGATCGGGAGATCGCCACTTGCTTTTGTTCGTGGCGCACGCGGATGGTGGCATCGTGGTCAGCCAGATCCAAGCTGGGAATGGCAGCGAAGGCCTGCAAGCATTCGAGCAGGCTGGTCTCATCCAAGTCCTCCCGGGTGCCTCTATTATACGGTTGGAGTTGTCCGCAATCCACGGAAAGTGATTCGTAGGAAAGGGTGAATTTCGCCGATGGCATTGGAATTAATCGTTCGCAATATGGACCATTCGGCAAGTGCGAACCTCCTGCGGTCGACCCGGATTATGAAAAACTTTCCACTCGATTATTTTCTGCTGATCGACACGGACATTGGCACCCAAGAGGCCGGCGAAATTAATCCTTATCCTTGTCCTTGTCCTTGTCCTTACCTTTACCCTGGGAGTGACCAAAATCAGAATTACCCGGTCCACTACTCGGAGGGGGGGGCGTGGTGGTGACGGGATCAGTCGGCGCAACCGGAGTCACGACATCCGGAGTGACTGGTGGCGCTGTGACTGCTGCACCCGCCCCAAACAGGTCGTCAAGTGAGCCCGGTTCCGCCGGGTAGTAGATGACCTCGCCCGTGGGCGCCGAGTTGGCGGGTAGGCTGCCTTGGTAGGCATACACGGGTTGATTTGGCATGACGTCCAGGCTGTAGTGCCAACCCTTGCCCCCTTCAAAGGAGAGCATGGACTGAAACTGATCATTGAGTGAGTCCTTGATGTAGCCCTTTTCGGCCAAGGTGGCCACACTGGTAAGGTCAGTGCTGCGGGTTTCGGAAAAGTAATACTCCTTGGCCTGATAGAGCTGCCGCAGATTGTTCGCGATGACGGTGCGCGCTGCCACATCACCAATCCGCTGCAGTGCGACCACGGCCACCCAGCTGATGATGCCCACGACCGATACCACGATGGCAATTTCGATGACGGTGAACCCGCCTACGCCTGTTGGCTTCGACGAGGCCAGTCCTCCGTGCCGGTTGAATTGAGGAGATTTCATTTGTTAGCCTCCAATTTTTTAGTCCCGGTCTTGAAGACCAAACAGAAGCCCACGGTAACGAGGGTGACAATGGCAATACGGGCCGTGAGCAAGGGAACGTTGACGGACCATTCGGGCGCGAGCTGCCAAAAGTAGAGCAGTCCTTGTTCGAGGCGGGAGCCGTCCGAATTGACGAGGTAGACGGGGGGTTGGAGCCACAGCAGGATGAGGGCATTGCAACCCAGCCAGATGATGATGCGTTGCGCGAGGTTCATGGGAAGTTGCGTTCCAAGTATGCAGATTTTCCGGGCATTACCAATGGTTTCCCTTGTGCGGACCCCATTTCCCCTAAGGGGCCTTGTCGCCGCCGCGACCCGATTTGACCCAAGGTCATGATTGCAAGTGGAGCCTGACGCAGCGGAGTTTGCAGAGGCACTAGGTGCCGGTTCTGGGATAGCTCTGGGCCCCAAAAAGCAGGCTGCCATCGGGATTGAACTCGAGGATGTCCCCCTTGGCGCCGAGCAGAGCCACCGTGTGGCCGCCCCGCAGGGCATAGCGAAAGCTTTCTTCCTTCAGGAATTGGGGGGGCGCGCCGTCACGTGACACCGCAAAGAAACTTACCCGACCATGGGAAATTTGAATGCTCATCCTGGCCTTGGGGCTGCCGTAGGTTCCATCGAATTGCTGTTGGAGCATATTGATGCGGCTTGAGTCCTCGATCAGAACGTATCCATGGGGAGGGGACACTGTGATGGTCTTATGGAACATGCCGGCAAGGATTGTGAGTGTTATGGCCAGAACGGCGATTTGACTGCCGAGCGAGAGTCCCAGACTGAGTTTGCGTTTTCGCCGCACCGGAGTGGGCAGGGACTCAGGCTCTGGTTCCAATTGGATCGGGTCAGCTCCCGTCAAGTATGCCATGATGCCATCGGGAGTGCTCTTTTCCGGCGCATGGCTGTTCTCGGGCATGAGCGTAAAGTAAAGGGCATCGCCCGAGCGCGACACCGCCACATGTTGCTGGTTGCAACGCAGCCGGATCTTCGCATCCACCCCCACCAAGTCCACTGCCGGGATGGCCGCAAACGCGTCCAGGCACGTCCTAACCTTGGCCGCATCCAAACCATCTTGGGTGCCTTGGTGCTGGGGCTGGACTTGGCTGCAGTCGTCCGAAAGTGACTTGAATACGAGCGAGAATTTCTCGTCAGACATTGAGCCATCATCACGTCCGGCAGTTATGTCGCAAGCGAGAACAACCCGGGTCCGTGTTCGAGAGAATAGTTCGGATTGTCTTCGAGGTCGGACCAGGGGGCTTAAGTAAACCTACGCCAAGAATTGGGGTTGGCGGAG
>JAIPJW010000181.1 GCA_021734075.1 Cephaloticoccus sp. | reverse complement strand
GCGGTCCAATTACGGTAATATCCGGTGCCTCCGAGAATATCCCGGGAGCGGTATAACGGGTCCAAATTGTGATGCCCACCGCCAGTAAGGCTGGGAGCAAAAATAGCGCATGTTTGATCCACCATCTCACTTGCTGTGGACTATCTTGAGCGAGTCCCCGATGCCTCATCCAGAGATCGAAAACCACCAGCAAAATACCATATGTAACTCCAACAGGGTAACTGCCATAACCCAATAGCGACAAAACCCAGGCTGCGAATAACCAACCAACACGCCGGTTTTTGTCATGGTTGGATTGCAGGATGCAGATAAACGACGCTAGCAACCATACCCCCGTCAAAGGGTATGTGGTGGCGGTTGCCCACGCGACAGTTTCGGCCCGGAGCGGATGCACGGCCCACACCGCTGCACCCAGTAACGCAAACAGGTCTGTCCGCCAATCCGGCTCAGAATTCACCAGCGACAACACTCGGCGTAGCACCACGGCCAACAACATCACGGCAAGAACATGCAGACCCAGGGCAAACAAATGCCATGCCACCGGGTTAAAACCGGCGAGGGTATAAATCATACGACAGCATAGCCAATACACCGGTTTGAAACGCATCGCATGATCGGCCGTGAACAATTTCGCCGCCAAGTCCGCAGACCATGGCTCCGTGATCAGTTGGTTTTCTGTGATATTGATATCATCATCCCAACGCACAAAATCAAAATGTCGCACCGCACCGAAGACCAGGCTCACAAGGAGACCCAAAAGAATAAGGACCGGGTGGAACCATCGCCGCGATCTCAACATGGCTTCAAAGACAGAAGGGAACATGCAAATGCGAGCTCATTTGATGGACTATAGCTCCAATTCTGTCGTGGAGTCCGGATCACCCGGCAATACACTGCTCTGAAGCCCGGCTGCTGCGGGGATAACATCAGGTATTTCCCGACCTGATACCCGTGATTGTTTGTCGGTCGAATGGTAAATGCCTTTGACCCAACCGGTCCGCCCATCCTAACTGGAGGGCTCTTGCTGTAATCATCGATTCCACAAACTTATGTCCGAGTCACCCATCATCATCTACACCAAAACCGACGAGGCTCCCGCCCTGGCTACGTATTCGCTACTACCTATTGTCCAGGCGTTTACCAAGCATGCCGGCATATCAGTCGAGACGCGCGACATTTCCTTGGCTGGGCGCATCCTCGCCCACTTTCCTGAGGTGCTGACCCCGGAACAACGGATCGGTGATTATCTGGCCGAGCTCGGCGCCCTCACGCTCAAGCCTGAGGCCAACATCATCAAGCTGCCCAACATCAGTGCTTCCGTGCCACAACTCAACGAAGCCATCGCCGAATTGCAGGCCAAGGGCTATGCACTCCCCCATTACCCCCAGGTCCCCAAGACAGACGCTGAAAAGGAAATCAAGGTCCGTTACGGCAAGGTCATGGGCAGTGCGGTCAACCCCGTGTTACGCGAAGGCAATTCCGACCGGCGTGCCCCCAAGGCCGTCAAGGAATACGCCCGTAAACACCCGCACTCCATGGGTGCTTGGTCCGGGGATTCCAAAACCAACGTCGCCACCATGGGCGCCAATGATTTTTACTCGAATGAGAAGTCCATAGTAGTGGACCAGGCCTTGACTGTGCGCATCGAGTTCATTCCCACTCCCGTGGCCGGTGATCCCGCCACGACCTTGCCCAAGGTGCTCAAGGAAAAACTGCCGCTCACTGCGGGTGAGATCCTCGATGCCACCGTGCTGCGCAAGGCCGCCCTCATCACCTTCTTCGAGGAACAGATCGCCGCCGCCAAAGCGCAGGACGTCCTTTTTTCCCTGCACCTGAAGGCAACCATGATGAAGGTTTCCGACCCGGTCATCTTCGGACATGCCGTCCGCGTCTTCTTCAAGGACCTCTTTGCCAAGCATGACTACACCTTCACCGAGCTTGGCGTGGATCTGAACAACGGCTTTGGCGACCTCGTTGCCAAGATTGCCAAGCTCCCTGCCGACCAGAAGGCGGCCATCGAGGCCGACATCCAGGCGGCCTACGCCAGTGGCCCGCGCCTCGCAATGGTCAACTCCGACAAGGGCATCACCAACCTGCACGTGCCGTCGGACGTCATCGTCGACGCTTCCATGCCCGCGATGATTCGCGGTGGGGGCAAGATGTGGAACGCCGCAGGCAAGGAAGAGGACACCCTCGCGGTCATCCCCGACAGCTGTTACGCTGGCGTCTACCAGGCCACGATCGATTTCTGCCGCGAACACGGGGCACTTGATCCCAAGACCATGGGTTCCGTGCCGAATGTCGGCCTCATGGCCCAGAAGGCCGAGGAATACGGTTCGCACGACAAGACGTTTGTCGCCCCCGGCGCCGGCAAAATTCTGGTCGTGGATACGAACGAAAATATTCTCATCGAACACACGGTGGAAAAGGGCGACATCTGGCGCGCCTGCCAGACCAAGGATGCACCGATTCGCGACTGGGTGAAACTCGCGGTCAACCGCGCCCGCGCCACAGGAAGCCCCGCCATTTTCTGGCTCGATGCCCACCGTGCCCACGATGCGCAGGTTATCGCCAAGGTGACCAAATACCTCTGGGACCATGACACTGCCGGGCTCGACATTCGCACCATGGCCCCGGCCAAGGCGTGCAAATTCAGCCTCGAACGCCTCAAGGCCGGCCAGGATACCATTTCTGTCACCGGCAATGTGCTGCGCGACTATCTCACTGATCTTTTCCCGATTCTTGAACTCGGCACCTCGGCCAAGATGCTCTCCGTCGTTCCCTTGATGAATGGCGGCGGTCTATTTGAAACCGGGGCCGGTGGCTCGGCACCCAAGCACGTGCAACAGTTTGTGAAGGAGAATTATCTGCGCTGGGATTCGCTCGGCGAATTTCTCGCTTTGGCCGTTTCACTCGAACACCTCAGCGAGACCTTCAAGAATCCGAAGGCCAAGATCCTCGCCGATACGCTCGATGCCGCGACCTCAAAGTTCCTCGACACCAACAAGTCTCCCGCCCGCAAGGTTGGCCAGATCGACAACCGGGGCAGTCATTTCTACCTTGGGCTGTATTGGGCCCAGGCACTGGCCGCCCAGGAAGGTGATGCCGGGTTGAAAGCCATCTTCTCCCCGGTTGCGGAAAAACTCGCAGCCAACGAGACCGTGATCAACACGGAGCTGCTGGGCGTGCAGGGACACCCCGTCGACATCGGCGGATACTATCAACCGGATGATGCCAAGGCCTCCGCAGCGATGCGGCCCAGCCAGACGCTAAACGAGATTTTGGCGCAGATTTAGAATCCTCTGTTGTCATTCGCATGCGCAGCCGGAAGCAAAAGTAGATTTCAAGATCGACCATGCCTGTCCCGTCACCCGAACAGATGAAGATCATTGGGTGACTGGAAAATAATCTTCAGTTGCCTGTTTTTGCTGACGCATATCGCGGTGCCATCCGATTTACGCACGAAGAGCCACATGGATTTGTTACCTTCATCAGCCATGCCGGACGTGGGCATTATGACCAATGCAGGTTGGGCCGTGGAGCACGCCATGAGTCGATCGCGAATATGGCCTGACGAGTCTTTCGCCGTTTGACTTGCAATCAACCCGCAAGCAGAGCGGGACCAGCGACGGACCATTCCGAGGACGATATCCCACTTGCTGCTCCCGTGGCTCCGACCATGCTGTGGCCCGGATCCGGTCAATTCCGCTATACCCCTCATGTCCCAAACTTCGCTTCCCCACCAAAGACCATTAACGGCTGGCGATGTGGCACAGGCCCGCGCCTCGATCGCGCCCCTGCAGGCAGCTCTGGACGCCATGCGCACCCGCCTTGGCCATGAGTGTTTCACGGTCGCGTGGATGAGCGACATGCATATTCATGCGCCGCGACCTTATGACGGTAACTTGGGTTTCTATGGTGACCGCGTGGATTGCAGTTTCAATTTCCGGCTCGCACTCACCGAGTTGTCTGCCCTCGCCCCACTGCCCGATCTGTTGCTCTTTGGGGGCGACCTGGTGGATGGCGGTTGTGGTGGTGAAGCTCCCGCCGACGAATATGCCGAATTTTCCCGGGTGTTGCGGGAAGCCTTGCCACCCGGTCTACCCACCCTTGCCATTGCCGGTAATCACGATCATGGCATTTCGACCACCGCCGCGTGGCATCAGACCTGGCAATCCGTCGCGCCCCAACCCTGGCCCGCTTCACCCGATACCGACGATTACTACTTTGTCCGGCGTGCGGGCAAATGGCGGATAATTGGGTTGGACTCCCGTGAGGACCAGCCGCTCTCCAATCGTCAGCGCGCATGGCTGGCCGATGAATTGGCCCGGGATCCTATTACCCCTGCGTTAGTGTTGATCCACCGGCCGATGGTGACTGTCGGCAACTGGGTCGACGACATCCGACTGCTGGATCGGGCCACCTTCGATGTCTTGGATTCCGCGCCTGGCGTGAAGGCAATCTGGTCCGGTCACACCCACCTGCCACGCGCTTGGCGTTATCGTGGCAAAAAACATGTGGTTCTCCCTTCGGTCGCATACGGCATTCCCGGCCCCTGTGGTTGGGCAGTGGGGGTTTTCAGTCGCGAACGCCTCGAAGCCGTGTTCATCAAAAGGATGTCAGGTCAATGGTTCGACGGCGTGGCCTTCAAGGCGCGTCACTCAAAACAAGCCGTGCAACGATTGCCCTTCCGCAACTACACGGCCGATCCGCTTTACAATCCATGTTTATTGCCCCGGGAATCGGGAAACCGTTGAGGTTACGTCACCGTGTGATCAACTGGCATGCCTGCAGCAAACTGAGCAGCTTTCAGTGAAGCCAGTCGTCCTTAAGCCCACGAATTTGTGCTAGCTACAGACGTGAAGCAGAGCCCTCTCGCGGCAGGGTAAAAATCCGAAGGGGGATATCCCGGCCGGCAGACGGCGATTGGGCATAACGGTTTCAGGGTCAGGCTATAAACTCATGTTCTGACGTGCCAGGTTGGCACTAACTCTTCATATCCGCCTTGGCGGCCACTGAACTCGATCTAAGTTCGATGTCCTTTGAAGCAGGGACTTTATCTACTGAAAAGCGCCGGATGGATCATCCTAGTGTTGATCCTGTTTGCGGTTGGATTCTGGTGGCACGGCGGGATTGATCCAAAGTATGCCCTCCTGTTGATCGGACTCTGTTTTTTTTGTGAATTGGTCGATAGTGGCCTGGGGATGGGTTACGGCACGATGCTGACCCCCGCGCTTCTTTTGCTCGGATATGAGGTCCGGGATATTGTCCCGACCGTGTTGCTCTCCGAATTGCTAAGTGGATTTACGGCCGCCTTTTTTCACCACGAAATCAAGAACGTGCAGTTGGGGTTCAAAGGGCGGGACTTCGGCCCGGCTGTCATCCTGGCGGCGGGGAGTGTCGTGGGTGTTAGCGCAGGCGTCTTCATTGCGGTCAACGCGTCCAAAACAATGCTCAACCTGGGCATTGGATTCATCATATTGTTCTCCGGTTTGCTCGTAATCCTGATGTCGCGCCGCGCCATCGTCTACCGCCGATGGAAAATGCTCCTACTTGCAACTGTGGCATCCTTCAACAAGGCCGTGAGCGGCGGTGGCTATGGTCCCCTGGTGACCAGCGGACAGGTATTGAGTGGAGTGGCGGGCAAGTCAGCGGTGGGAATCACTTCGTTTGCGGAAGCCTTTACCTGCCTGGCTGCCGTATCTCTGCTTCTCATGCAGGGTGGATGGATCAGCATGGTCATCTTTATTCCCATGGCATGCGGTGCTTTGCTCTCGGTGCCGTTTGCGGTTTTTGTCATCAAGCAGACCAACGAAAACCGCCTGAAGTTGGTTATTGGCGTGATCACGGTAAGCATGGGCATACTCACCATTGCCAAGGCCCTCCCATGAACCCGTTCCAACAAGCCCTTCGCTTCACTGCCCGATCCGACTGGTCGTCGGACCCACCACCTCACTTTACTCCAGCACCATGAAAACCAAAATCATCCACGCTAGTCAGGCCGGTGCCCGGTTGGACAGCAATGTGCATACAGGGGGCGGCACAGACGACACCGCCATCCTCCAAAAGGCACTGGACACCGCGCTGGAATACGGTGGCGTGCATCTCATCATGGACGGAGCCGCCTTGATCAGCTCGCTGCATGTTGCGTCAAACACCACGATTGAATGTCTGAATGCCGACTGCGGATTCTACCAGGCGGCCAAATCCGACTGTGCCATCCTGATCAACGCCAATCCCTCGGCCACTGAGATCATGGACCGCAATATCTCACTGCTGGGTGGCACCTACAACCAGAATTGTCGCCAACAGGCGCATCATGTGCCGGCAGAAGTGCATTACACCAAGGCCGAGCGAATTGTGGTGGGCCTTTCCTTCTTCGGGGTTGAAAACCTGCTCGTGCGCGACGTAACCGTGCGCAACCAGCGGACCTTCGCGTTTCTTATTTCCAACTGGTTGAAGGTCACCATGGAAAACATCCGGCTCGAACTGCCTGACTTCATCGAGGGCGGGAATCAGGACGGCATCCATGTGCAGGGGCCCGGTCGATTCCTTGTGCTGCGCAACATTCAGGGACGCACCGGCGACGATTTTATTGCGCTCAATGGTGATGAGGAGAGCAACGGTGAGCAGAGCTGGTTCCATCCCTGCTGCACGGTGGGACCAATCACCGATGTCCTGGTCGACACTCTCATGGTCGATGACGCCGCACAGGTGGTCCGTATCCTCTCTCGCGAAAACCGACAG
>JAIPJW010000180.1 GCA_021734075.1 Cephaloticoccus sp. | reverse complement strand
GGAGGATTTTGCCGAGATCTACACCTTCGATGAGGCGTTCGTGAAACCCTTCTTGCCGAAGCACGAAACCAAGCCTTCCCGATTGGGGAGCAAGGCTCTCTGAGCTTATTTTCCACCGGTTCCATTTTACTGCTTATGCCTTCAATCCCATCCGCCAACGCGGACTTGGCCTTGTTAAATTCGCTTTGGCGCGACGATGTGAGCCGACAGGTTTTACCCAACGGGTTGACCTTGCTGGTGAGACCGGATCCTCGTGCGACGCTGGCTTCCGTTCAGGTCTGGGTAAAGACGGGCAGCATTCATGAAAGCGGGCAACTGGGGGCCGGGCTGTCGCATTATTTGGAGCATATGCTTTTCAAGGGCACCACGCGACGGACCGGCCGTGATCTATCCACCACGGTGCAGGCGCACGGGGGATACATCAATGCCTACACCACTTTTGATCGCACCGTTTATTATATCGACATCCCGGCGGAACACATGGCCCTGGCGGTGGATGTGCTGGGCGATATGGTGCTGCATTCAACCTTGCCTGCTGATGAAGTGCGCAAGGAAAAGGATGTGATCCTGCGGGAAATCGCCATGGGGCAGGATGAACCCGATCACCGATTGGCGGAGACATTGTTTGCCACCGCCTTTCGCGAGCACCCCTACGCCCATCCCATCATCGGACATAGGGATGTTTTCAGCGCCGTGACCCGCAAGGACATCTTGGCCTATTATCATGCACGTTATGTGCCCAACAACCTGGTCGTGGTCGTGGTCGGTGACGTCAATGTCGATGCGGTCCGCGCTGCGGTGGATCAACATTTTGGAGCGGTGCCCCGGGCGCGACTGGCTCCGGTATTTGTCCCTGAGGAACAGCGGCAACTTGCCCCCCGTCAAGTGCACTGTTTTGAGAAGGTCGAATTATCCCGTGCCGGATTGGCGTGGCAAATTCCCGGGCTGATCCATCCCGATACTCCGGCTTTGGACGTATTGGCCATGATTCTGGGTGCGGGTGACAGTTCCGTGCTCTGGCAGCAAATTCGGGAAAAAGCCGGGTTGGTTCACTCCATTGACGCGACTTGTTGGAATCCGGGCAGCACCGGCCTGATTTTCGTGTCATTCACCAGCGATCCCGACAAGCGAGAGGCTGCCACAACCGCCATTGGCCAGGAACTGGTTCGACTCCTGCGCCGGGGCTTTACGGTCGCGCAAATTCGCAAGGCCGTGCGGCAACTCGTGGTTGGAGAAATCAACACGCGCAAGACCATGAGTGGCCAGGCCTCGCGGTTGGGCATAGCCGAGGTCGTGGTGGGCGACCTGCATTTCAGCCAAAACTATTTTAAACGTCTGACCGCGCTCCAACCGCGTGATCTCAAACGGGTCATGCGCCAGTATATCATACCGGAAGGTAGCACCTGCGTTTCCTTGAATCCGGCGAAGACTCCCGGGTCGAGCCCGGTGGTGGCGGCGCAAAATGCCGGACCGCGCAGCGATTTTGAACTGATCAATTTCCCCAATGGAACGCGTCTGCTGCTGCAGCCGGATCACTCCTTGCCCAATATCCACCTGAGGGTGTGTTGTCTGGGCGGTCCAAGTTATGAAGCGTCTGACCGCCGAGGGGCAACCGCCTTGCTGGCCACATTGCTGACGAAGGATACCAAAGGTGCTTCCGCTGCCAGTGTGGCCCGCAAAATCGAGGAAGTGGGAGGTTCATTTTATCCATTTTCCGGCAACAACACCTTTGGACTAGCGTTGGAAGTGTTGCCTCCCGATATGGATCGGGCATGGGGCGTCTTGTCGGATGCCCTGCTGCAACCGGCGTTTCGTCCCGTCACCGTGGCCATGGAGCGCGAGGCGCAATTGGCGAGTATCAAGGAAGCCAACGACAGCGTGGTGAGCCTGGGTGGGAAAATTCTCCGCAAAAAATTCTTTGGATTGCATCCCTTCGCGATCGATGCCCAGGGAGAAGAGCAGGGTTTGGGTGCTGTGACACCGGTTGACCTCATAAAATTGTATCGCAGGTTGCTGCGTGCCGGGAATGTCGTGCTGGTGGTTGCCGGGGATTTTTCCCCGGCGAAAGTAAAAGTTGCTGCCCGAAAATTACTGATGCGCGTGCCGGCAGGGAAAGTGGAAATCGAACGGAAGACACTGACCGTTCCGTCGGAGATCGGAAAATTTATCGAAATCCAGCCTCGGCAACAGGCCGTGGTCTATGAGGCTTATCCTGCGCCGTCCTTGCTCGCGTCTGATTTTTGTGTGGGTGAGGTCATGGATGAGCTATTCAGTGGCATGTCATCACGCTTGTTTGAGCGGGTGCGTGATGAACTTGGCCTGGCCTATTTTGTGCGCTCAGCCAGGATTATCGGTTTGGATACCGCAATGTTCTACTTTTATGCTGGCACGGCCCCGGGCAGCGAAAATGCGGTGCTCCGTGAGATTGCCCGGGAGATCAAGCGCGTGACCGGAGGCGGCGTGGAGCCGGAGGAGTTGCAGCGATGTCAGATCAGGCTGAAGGCGGCGCATCGAATGAGTATGCAGACGAACTCCTCCCGAGCCATGCAAGCCGGTCTGAACATGTTATACGGCCAGCCGCTCAACGACTGGAAGAACTACGATTCCCGGATCGACCAGGTTTCGCTGGGTGATCTCGCAAAATTTGCCCGCACTTATTTCAGGCCGGGATTGCGCACGCAGCTTACGGTGAGACCATGATTAGCCTGCGGGAGCTTTTCCCTGCGGAGGATTTTCGTTTCCGCATGACAATGCGAAGGAGTGATCCTGCGCTTTTTTTTCAAGATCAAGATGACGGTGGTCGATTGTTGCAGCAGCGCAACTACTGGTTGGATCAGGATTCGGCCCTCTATGCCGGACTCATGCCCGAAGGCCGTCCACTTTTGGTCGAGCTGAAGGAATTGGCGAAAAACTGGGGATTGGATACGATGGGAGAAATTATCCATCTTGCCCGTCACTGGGAGCCCGATTTCCTTTTGCTGGCCCCGGATCAAACGGGTCGCTTCCGCCTCATCGGTGGCGCATTGTGTTTTCCCACCGGCTGGGCGCTGGCCGAAAAATTGGGGCATACCCTGGATTTTATCCATGGGGTGGTGCCGGGTCTCAACGACACGATCGGACCGGCTATCGATCAGTTTCTGCATGGTCTGAAGCCTGGCCTGGCCTTCCAACGCAGCAATTGGGGCATAGCCGCCACGGATGAGTTGAATTTGCATCCGGCCCGGGGTATTAAATCTCCCCAGCCACCGGTCCGTCTGGACGGTTTGTGGTTGCGGGTGGAAGAACAATTGCTCCTGGCACTGCCCCGAAATCACGGTGTGTTGTTTGGTATCCGTATTGTTTTGCATCGACTTGATGAAGTGCGGCGGGATGCGGAAATCGCCGCGGGATTATGTCGAGCCCTGCGCTCCATGACGTCGGAGTTGGCCATATACAAAGGATTGGCCCGGGTGCGCGAGCCACTGGCCGACATGCTTATAGACAGGGTTTAAAATACTTGCCCCGGTTTGAATATATCATCATTATATCAATCGTCATGAAAACTAAATTACCCCTGTCATTCTGCATGCTGACACTTGCGTCGTTGGCATTTGTAGTCAGCGGTCGGGCCGAGGAAGGAAAAGCCGACAAGGCTCCTTCCAAGGAAATGTTGAAGAAATACGATTCCAATAACGATGGCATGATCAGTGCCGAGGAAAAGGAGGCGGGCAAAGCCGCCGCCAAAGCGGAGCGTGAAGTCCGTCGGCAAGCCGAATTGGAGAAATATGACGAAAATAAGGATGGCAAAATCAACAAGAACGAACGGGCCAAAATAATGGCTGACAAGGAGGCCGAAATGCAGGCGCACAAGGCTGAAATGGCGGCCAAGAAAGCTGAGCGCGAAGCCAAAAAGGCCGAGATGGAGGCTAAAAAAGCCGAACGCAAAGCCATGAAAGGGGAAAAGGATTCAAAGTAATCCAGTAATATTCCCCACTGATTTCCAAGAGACCCCGGCTTTTATGGTCGGGGTCTTTTTTCTTACTAAAGGCCTGGTTTATCGACCAGATCGCCATTCCATTTCAACTTGGTCCGCACGACAGAGAAATGAGAATAGTCGGAGCGCTGGGCCAAGGGCAGGCGCAACTTGGAAATTGTGATTTCGATGGGGGCATCCATGCCGACTTTCAGATTGCGTTGTCCATCCATGGCCACGAGCAATCGTGAGTTGGGCGTTCGGTTGATCACCCGCAGTTTCACATCCTGCCGGAAGATGATTGCCCGATTACTCAAAGTATGGGGGCAAATCGGAGTCATGGCAATGACCCCGGCATCCGGGTGTATGATGGGTCCGCCAGCCGAGAGATTGTAGGCCGTGGAACCTGTGGGGGTGGAAAAGATCAATCCATCACAGGTGTAGTCCGTCACCAGCTCCTTGCCCGCGAATACCTCGAGTCGGACAATGCGGGAATTGATCTGGTCTTTGATCAGCACGTCGTTGAGTGCGAGGTCGTGCAGTCCCGGACCAGTCGAGCAGTCCAACATGGCCCGGTAATCCACTTGGAAGTGTCCCTGCAGCAAGTCGGGAAAATGTGCACGGGCCTCGTCGCTGGAGAAAGTGGTGAGAAAGCCCAGGCTGCCCCGGTTGACTCCGATGATGGGCACCTTGGCCCGGGCCGACTCCCGAGCCACACCCAGGAGAGTTCCGTCGCCCCCGATTACACAGCAGGCGTCACAATCGGAAAGATAGCCCTTGGGGAGAGGAAACCGGGTGGTTTGTTTCATTTTCACCCCCGCATTGCGGGCGACCGCTATCAGAGTGTGGGCCAGTTCATGAGCACCTGGTTTCTCTTCGTTGACGACAAAGGCAACTTTGCGAATGGGCTTCATGTCAGGGTAAAATCACCGGGAACAGGTGCCGGGGCCAGTTCATTCTCGTTTTTTCAGGCCAAGCAGAAATTCCCGATTACCATCGGTCCCGGTGATGGGTGAATCCATTGAGCCGATCAATGCACTGCCGGGTAATTCCTGCAGGGCAAAATTTTGCACATCATTCAGAACCGCATCCTGCACGATCGGGTCTGTGATAACGCCGCGACCCCGGTCCACGGCGGCTTTGCCTGCTTCGAACTGGGGCTTGACGAGGGCCACGAGCACCCCCCCGGGTCGCAGGAATGGCCAGACCGCCGGCAACACCGTTTTGAGTGAAATGAAGGAAAGGTCCATCACCAGGACATCAAACTCATCGCGCGGTAAATCACCGGGTTTGAGATGCCGGGCATTTATCTTTTCGAGATTGGTAATGCGCGGATCCGTCAGCAACCGGCCATGTAATTGGGCGCGGCCGACGTCGACACACACCACGTCCTTGGCTCCCGCCTGCAGGACACAATCGGTGAAGCCACCCGTCGAGGCCCCCACATCCAGCACATGGGTCCCGGTGACCGTGAGATTGAATTCGGTCAGAGCTGCGGCCAGTTTTTCCCCGCCCCGGCTGACGAAACGGGGCGGCTGTTCGACCGCCAGCTCCGTGTCCGGGGCAAACTCTTTGCCGGGCTTGTCCAGTCGTTCCGTGCCGCGCAACACCCGACCACTCATGATCAGTGCCTTGGCTTGGGCCCGGGAATCGGCGAGCCCCCGGCTGACCAACAGCTCATCCAGACGTGTTTTCTTTCCGGCCATGCTACATGGGCACCCCGATGGCGTTCATGAACGCCCGGGCGATAATGGCGTGGCCGATGATGTTGGGATGCACGCGATCCCATGCGATGGCATTGGCATGCATATGCTGCAGCACGGCATCAAATTCAGCCTGAGTGTCGATGAAGATGGCCCGGTTTTTTGCGGCGATCTTTTTTACGATGGCGCCATATTGGTCCATCCGGGCCCGCATGGCATCATTGCGATTGGGTTCGATATAGAATGGGGCCAGCATGATCAGACCCTTGAGTTTGGGGCGGGTCTTGCGCACGAGTGCTTGCAAGGTTTTTTCGAAGACCTCGGGCATAACATGAATCTCTTTTTGCCGGGGCAGGTCAAACTGCCGCCAGACATCATTGACACCAATCATGATCGAAAGCCAATCCGGTTCCAGATTGAGGACATCGGTCCGCCAGCGGGCCTTGAGATCAAGCACCGTGTTGCCCGAGGTGCCCATGTTGACGACCCGGATGGCATGTGCCGGGTGGATGGCATGGATAAACCCCTCCAACAACTGCACGTAACTTTTGCCCACTGCGCCAAACAAGCCCTCCCCGACGGGTCGGGCACGTTCACAGTCCGTGATCGAATCACCAATAAGCAATAGTTTGCTGTGGGGGGCCAATTTCATTGGCGGGCAGCGTGAACGGGTCTGCCTTGGTTGACCAGTCTGGTCTTGGCCTTGGCCGCCAAAGGCCTGGTCGGTTTTGACCTCAGTTTGAAACCAAGGGAAACATCTCGGAATTTAACTTGTCCCCCTCGGTTAAATTGAGCGGATCGGTCACAGGATGGGGCTCCTTACGGTAGGTGGTGCCATCCGGCATGTAGATGATCGCAATGGCTTCACGCATGCCATCCGAGCGATTTGGGCCAGCGTAATGGAACGTCATGCCATTGTGCACCGTGCAGGAACCAGCCTTCAGTTCGCAGGTCACCGGCTTCAACCCCTTGGTCTGGGGTGCGACCGCGTAAAGGTCCTGCGGGTTGCCGAGGTTGACGGGCACGATATCGAGCATTTTTTGGGTGCCCGGCAAAAAAGACATGGCGCCGTTGTGGATGGTGGTGTCCTGCAGGG
>JAIPJW010000179.1 GCA_021734075.1 Cephaloticoccus sp. | reverse complement strand
AGCATGGCTTATTCATCTCCATATAAAACCCAGGTATCCTTGCTGCCGCCACCCTGGGATGAGTTGACGACGAGTGAATCCTTGCGCAGGGCCACTCGGGTGAGACCGCCGGGCACCACCACGGTCTTTTCGCCGTAGAGCACGAACGGGCGCAGGTCGATGTGGCGGCCGGCGAATTCGGTGCCGGTGTAAGTGGGGTGGCGCGAAAGCGAGATGGTGGGCTGGGCCACGTAGTTGCGGGGATCGGCTTTGACCTGACGGCGGAACTCGTTGCACTCCTTGGCCGTGGCATGCGGGCCGATCAGCATGCCGTAGCCACCGGACTCGTTGGCGGCCTTGACGACCAGTTTTTCAATATTCTCGAGGATATAGTCGCGATCCTTTTCCTCATTGCCCAGGTAGGTCGGCACGTTGGGCAGGATGGGATCCTGATCGAGGTAGTATTTGATCATGCGCGGCACGAAATAATACATCACCTTGTCATCGGCGACCCCGGTGCCGATGGTATTGGCGAGCGAAACATTGCCGGCGCGGTAGGCGTTGATGAGACCGGGCACACCCAGCACGGAATCGCGGCGAAATACGGTGGGATCGATGAAGTCGTCATCGATGCGGCGATAAATGACATGCACGGGTTGGAGCCCCTTGGTGGTGCGCATGTAAACATGCTGATCACGCACCAGCAGGTCGCGGCCCTCGACGATCTGAATGCCCATTTGGCGGGCGAGATAGGTGTGCTCGAAATAAGCCGAATTATGGGCGCCGGGGGTCAACAGCACCACGGTCGGGTCGGTGACCGCGGTCGGGGAGATGTAATCAAGCACGCGGAGCAGTTCATCGGGATAGTGTTCGACGGGCCGCACCCCGATGGCCTCAAAGCTGCGGGGGAAAGTGCGCTTGAGCGCCCGCCGGTTTTCCAGGACATAACTGACTCCGGAAGGACAGCGCGCGTTGTCTTCCAGGACAAGATACTGTCCGTCGCCGTCCCGGATGATATCCGTGCCGCAGATGTGGATGTAAATGTCGCGTGGCACTGCGAAGTTCACGAACTCACGGCGAAAGTGTCGGGCCGAAAGCACATAATTCGCCGGGATGGTTCCATCCTTCAGGATATTCTGGTCGTGATAAATGTCGTGGAGGAAGAGATTGAGGGCGGTGATACGCTGGATCAGCCCGGCCTCCAGGTGCTCCCATTCCCTGGCGGGGATGATGCGCGGCACCATGTCGAAGGGGAAAATGCGTTCCGCCCCCTTGGTGTCCCCGTAAACATTGAAGGTGATGCCCTGCCGGAGGAAGGACAGATCGACCGCCCGGCGCCGTTCCTCGTATTCGGTGGATGTCATCGTGGTCAGACGTTCCACCAGTCGCTTGTAGTGGGGCCGGATGCCCCCATCGGGCAGGAGCATCTCGTCGCAAAAACCCTGGGTGTCGTAGGGTCGGAAGAATTCCTTGGTCGCGCCGGTCGATGGGAGAGGGGGGGGAGGGGGTGAAGACATGCGCTGGGGTGGCGTTAGCAGAATGCGTGCTAATTTGGTGATACGCTCAGGAATGACATAAAAATCTGCATCTGGACATATAATTGAGCCGCATTTGCCATTTGCCAAGCCACCTCACCGGGCTATGTTCTCGCCCTTCATGTTCTCTTTTCTGTTAAAACGGTTTTCCGGTCGGCATTATAAGAAGTTTTTGGAAAAATGCCGCCCGGTGGTTGTGCGCATCAACGAGTTGGAGCTGTCCTACCAAGCCCTGACGGATGAGCAACTACGGGCCAAAACCGACGAATTTCGCGCGCGGATCGCGGCGGCGACCGATAAGAGCGCCGCCTTGGAGGAAATCCTGCCCGAAGCCTTTGCCGCGGTCAAAAATGCCGCCCGCCGCCTGCAAAACCAGACCATCTCGGTTTGCGACCATGAACTGACCTGGGACATGGTGCATTTTGACGTGCAGCTGATTGGTGGCATCGCCATCCACGAGGGCAAGATCGCGGAAATGGCCACGGGTGAAGGCAAGACCCTGGTTTCAACCCTGCCACTTTACCTCAATTCGCTGACCGGGCGGAATACCCAGTTGGTGACGGTCAATGACTATCTGGCCCGCCGTGACTCCGAATGGATGGGGCATCTCTACAATTTTCTGGGCGTTTCCGTGGGTTGCATCCAGCAGCAGATGCCGTCCGACCTGCGCCGCGAGATGTATGGCCGGGACATCACTTACGGCACCGCCAGTGAATTCGGTTTCGATTATCTGCGCGACAATGGCATGGCGACGCGCAAGGAGGACCAGGTGCAGCGCGACTACTGGTATTGCATCGTCGACGAAATCGACTCGATCCTCGTGGACGAGGCCCGCACCCCGTTGATCATCTCGGGGCCGGCCCCGATTGAGCGCGAGCAACCCTTCACCCGTTTGCGCCCCGTCGTGGATCAGCTGGTGGGTGAGCAGACCCGTCTGTGCAACAATCTGATCGGCGAGGCCAAAGCGCTGCTGGAGAAACCCGATGTCAGCGACGAGGAACGCCAGGTGGCCGTGCGCAAAATGCTGCAGGTCAAGCTGGGCCATCCCAAGAACAAGCTGTTGCTGCGACTGCAGGAGACGCCGGAGTGGCGCAAAATGCTCGACAAGTTTGAGACCGAGATGAGCTCGGACTTCAACAAGGCCGAGTATTACGCCATCAAGGAGGAGTTGTTCTACGGCATCGATGAACGCCAGCAACAGGCCGATTTGACCGAGATCGGGCGCAAAAAACTGCGACCCGACAATCCCGATGCCTTTGTGCTGCCCGATCTGGCCACCGAGTTTTCCGATCTTGACCGGGAAGGGGCGGGCTCGCCGGAGGAACGTGAGGCCACCAAGTTGTCGGCCCAGCAACGCTTCGCCGAGGTCTCGGAGGAAATCCATGCCATTTCCCAGCTGCTGCGCGCCTATTCCCTCTACGAACGTGATGTCGAATACGTGGTGCAGGAAGGCAAGGTGATGATTGTCGATGAAAACACCGGCCGCGTCATGCCGGGTCGGCGTTGGTCGGACGGCTTGCACCAGGCGATCGAGGCCAAGGAAGGCGTGATGATCGAACGCGAGACCCGCACCTATGCCACGATCACGATCCAGAATTATTTCCGCATGTATGACAAGCTGGCCGGCATGACCGGCACCGCGGAGACGGAAGCAGCCGAATTCAACGATATCTACAAGCTGGCGGTGCAGGTCATTCCGACCAACCAGCCGTGCATCCGGATTGATGGCAACGACTCCATCTTCAAGACCCGGCGTGACAAGTTTAACGCGGTCGTGCGCGAGATCGATGCGGCCCACAAGCGGGGTCAACCCGTCCTGGTGGGCACGGTTTCCGTGGAATCATCCGAGGTGCTGTCCCGCATGTTGAAACGCGCCGGCATCATCCATACGGTGTTGAACGCGAAATTTCACCAGCAGGAATCCGAAATCGTGGCCCGCGCCGGCCAGAGTGGAGCGGTCACCATCGCCACCAACATGGCGGGCCGCGGCACCGACATCAAGCTGGGCGAGGGGGTGCGCGAAGTGGGCGGCCTTTATGTGGTGGGCACGGAACGTCATGAATCCCGCCGTATCGACCGCCAGTTGCGGGGTCGTTGTTCGCGTCAGGGCGATCCTGGTCAGACCAAGTTTTTCCTTTCGTTGGAAGACAATCTCATGCGCCTTTTCCTGCAGGGCAACCTGGCCTCGCGGTTGATGGAGGGCTCGATGAAGGAAGGCGAGGAACTGGAGCATCCGTGGCTCAACCGTTCCATCGAGAGTGCGCAAAAGAAGGTCGAGCAGCAGAACTATTCCATCCGCAAGCGCCTCCTGCAATACGACGACGTGCTCAACCAGCAGCGCGAGGTGGTTTACGGCATTCGCAATGCCGCCATCCATGCCACCCGGCCGAAGGACATCATCTTTGAGCAGGTGGAAGAGGAAATCATCAGCCGTCTCGAGGTAGCCGGTTTCGAGGGCAAGTCACGACCCGGCCAGTCCGAGGTGGAGCATCTGGTGGGTTGGGTGAACACGCATTTCCCCATCAGTCTCAAGGTGGTCGAATTGGCCACCGGTGACATCGATGCCCTAGCCGCCCACATCATCGAACGCATTCGCCGGGCCTATGGGGTGAAGGAATCGGTCGAGGTGCCGCAAGCCCTGGCTTCGCTGGAACGCTACGTGATCATCAACGCCATCGACCATCACTGGCAGGAGCACCTGACCGAGATGGAAGAATTGCGCCGGTCGATCGGATTGCGCAGCTACGGTCAGAAGGATCCGCTGGTCGAATACAAGGCCGAGGCCTACACCTATTTTGAGGAACTGATGAACAACGTCCGCCTGCAGATTTGCACCGGGCTGTTCCGTAGCGCGACCAATCTGGAGTCCTTTGAAAACATGCTCGCGATCCTCGGTCGCACCGTGCGCGCGGTGGGTCCCACCGATGAACCGGCGCCCCCGACCGCGCCCCCGCCGGGATCCGCTCCGGCGGCCGGACCTGGTGGTCCTCCCGGGGAAACGGAAATGCAATTGCCCAAGGTCATTGTGCGACGCGACACCCCCAAGGTGGGTCGCAATGATCCTTGTCCGTGTGGTAGTGGTAAAAAATACAAGCACTGTCACGGCGCCTGATGCGCTTTCTCCGCGTGTCCGACGTGTCCTCATATTCCGATTTCGATCCCTACGCCGAACGTCCTTCGTTTTGGCAAAAACATGATTCGTGGGTCTGGGCCGTTGGCATCTTTGTGCTCACGGTCGTGTTGACGGTGCTGTGTTTTCCCCCGTATCCGACGCCCGAGTTTGCCTACGCGTTTGCCGCCCCCGCAATTTTTTGGGCCTATTTGCGGCCGTCCTTCAAACTCTATGCCGGCACTATCCTGACGGCCCAGACGGTGGCCTGGACCATCATCCTGGGCTGGTTGCACCATGTGACCTGGGGCGGACTCCTGTTGCTGGGTCCGTTCGTAGGGGCTTGGATCGGCCTATGGTATCTGGCGGTGTGGTGGGCCATGCCCCTGATCAATCCTCACCGACCGTTGCGTCGGGTGCTCGGCGTCCTCGGTCTGGCGGGCCTGTGGGTGCTGATTGAATGGACCCGCACCTGGGTGTTGGGCGGATTTCCCTGGCTGCCCTTGGCAGCGAGCCAGTGGCAACGGTCCATCCTGCTGCAAATCGCCGCCTTCACCGGTGCCTATGGGGTGTCCTTCATCCTGATCACCTTCAATCTGGGTTTCGCAGCCTATGCGCACCGTTTGTTGCGCGAAAAACACACGGGATTGCGGCGGCGCAGTCCGGAATTCATGACCGCCCTGCTCGTGCTGATGTTTCCCTCGTTCCTGCTGCTGACCGAGGTCTTCAGCCAGAACCGGAAGGAGTTGGTGCGTTTTTCCTTGGTGCAACCCTTCGTGCCGCAGACCGTCAAATGGGATCCGGCCAAGGGCCCGGGAATCATGGACACCTTGTCGGAAGTAACCCTCAATGCGGCCCTGGACCAACCTGAAGTCATCCTTTGGCCCGAGGCCGTGACGCCTTGGGCGGTGAAAGGCGACAATTACGCGCGGGATTTTGTCGAGTCACTGTCGGCCAAGGCGGATATCCCCTTGTTGTTGGGTTCAATTGCCATCGAGCATCTGAATCAACCGGATGAGGCCTGGTTTAACGGCGTCTTTGTGGTGACGCCGGATGCCGGTTTGCTGACCGGTTACTACGCCAAGCGTCATTTGGTGCCATTTGGTGAGTATGTGCCGATGCGTCCACTGCTGGGCTGGCTCAGCAAATTCGTGCCGATCGGGGATGATTTTCAAGCCGGGGTGGACTCACACCCGCTCCTGGTTCCGTTGCGCGGTGGAGCCTTGGTCGTGGGGCCATTGATTTGTTACGAGGACATTTATCCCCAGTTGGCCCGGGCCAGTGTGTGGTCGGGCGCGGAGGTGCTGACGGTGCACACCAACAATGGTTGGTTCGGTGAGGGTGGGGCGGCCTACCAGCACGCGGCGCATTCGGTCTTGCGGGCGGTGGAAACCCGGCGGCCGGTGGTGCGCGTGGGCAATGGCGGTTGGAGCGGTTGGATTGATGAATTCGGCAACATCCGGCAGACCGTGACCGACCATACGGGAAGTATCTTTTTTCGTGGTTCGCAACTGGCCAGGGTCAGTCGCGACCAGCGTTGGGTCGGACGGCAGAGTTTTTATACCCAACATGGCGATTGGTTTGTGCTGGCCAGCGCAGCCGTGGCACTACTGGCCGGCCTGACACTCAAGTTTGTCCGGCCACCGGATCTGCCGGTGGAGCCACCGGCAGAAGACGCGATCTGATCAAGCCTGTCGGGATTTGCGACTCTTGGGCGGGGTGGACCTGATGGCGATTGGCTTTGCCCGTCTCACCTTGGCGCGCACGCGGGGTTTGCCGCCGTGCAGGGCGGGCAACCAGGGCGTGCCCAAACGAAGGCATTCGTCACACATGAACTCAAGAAGGCAGGCATGGGTGACGGGGGCAAGCCGGGGGTGGCGTGAAAGTTCACGCATTTCGGAACTGACTTTGCCCGGGGCCTTGCCCCATAAAGCAGGATCATGACGCCCAAAACCCTCCGCCGCGCCGTCGAGGCGCTCAGCACCTTCAAAGTTGAAACGCCCAGTTGGGGTTTCGCCGATACCGGCACCCGCTTCGGTAAATTTTTCCAGGATGCCGCTGCCATCGACATGAATGACAAGCTGGCCGATGCCGGTCAGGTCCATGCCCTCACCGGTTGCTGCCCGACCGTGGCGGTCCACGTCTTGTGGGATTTTGT